>NZ_JBHUHY010000008.1:0-1553 GCF_042682765.1 Aquimarina celericrescens
TTCCTTAACTGAAGATGGAACGAATTTAATTATCACTGATTCTGATGGAAGTACGGTGGCGATCGCACTGGCAGATATTGATACCAATACTACCAATGCTTCCTTAACTGAAGATGGAACCAATTTAATTATCACTGATTCTGATGGAAGTACTGTAGCCATTGCACTGGCAGATATCGCAGCAGAAACAGATACTAATACAACCAATGCAAGTCTTACTGAAGATGGAACCAACTTAATCTTAACAGACTCTGATGGAAGTACGGTGGCGATTGCATTAGCGGATATTGATACCAATACAACCAATGCTTCTTTAACTGAAGACGGAACGAATTTAATTATCACGGATTCTGATGGAAGTACTGTAGCCATCGCACTGGCAGATATCGCAGCAGAAACAGATACTAATACAACCAATGCAAGTCTTACTGAAGATGGTACCAACTTAATCTTAACAGACTCCGATGGAAGTACGGTGGCGGTTGCATTAGCGGATATTGATACCAACACAACCAATGCTTCCTTAACTGAAGATGGAACGAATTTAATTATCACTGATTCCGATGGTAGCACTGTAGCCATCGCATTAGCAGATATTGATACCAATACTACGAATGCTTCCTTTACCGAAGATGGAACGAATTTGATTATCACTGATTCTGATGGAAGTACGGTGGCGATTGCATTAGCGGATATCGATACCAATACAACCAATGCTTCTTTTACCGAAGATGGAACCAACCTGATCATTACTGATTCCGATGGAAGTACGGTGGCGATTGCACTGGCAGATATTGATACCAACACAACCAATGCTTCTTTAACTGAAGATGGAACGAATTTAATTATCACTGATTCTGATGGAAGTACGGTGGCGATTGCATTAGCGGATATTGATACCAATACGACCAATGCTTCCTTAACCGAAGATGGAACGAATTTGATCATCACCGATTCCGATGGAAGTACGGTGACGATTGCATTAGCGGATATTGATACCAACACAACCAATGCTTCTTTTACCGAAGATGGAACGAATTTGATCATCACCGATTCCGATGGAAGTACGGTAGCTATCGCACTGGCAGATATTGATACCAATACAACCAATGCTTCCTTTACCGAAGATGGAACGAATTTAATTATCACTGATTCCGATGGTAGTACTGTAGCCATTGCACTAGCGGATATTGATACCAACACAACCAATGCTTCTTTTACCGAAGACGGAACGAATTTGATCATCACTGATTCTGATGGAAGTACCGTAGCCATCGCATTAGCGGATATCGATACCAACACGACCAATGCTTCCTTNCAACACAACCAATGCTTCCTTAACTGAAGATGGAACGAATTTGATCATTACTGATTCTGATGGAAGTACGGTGGCGATTGCATTAGCGGATATTGATACCAACACAACCAATGCTTCTTTTACCGAAGATGGAACGAATTTGATCATCACTGATTCCGATGGTAGCACTGTAGCCATCGCATTAGCAGATATCGCAGCAGAAACAGATACCAACACTACCAATGCAAGTCTTACT
>NZ_JBHUHY010000009.1:0-100529 GCF_042682765.1 Aquimarina celericrescens
TGAAAAAAAATCTAAGGATCATCTCTAGAAACTTAAAAATCTTAGGTAATTTCTCTTAAATAAGTAGAAACAAATCTAAATTTACTTAGACCTACGGATTTAAGGCATAGACTAGCGGGAGCGCGGGAGCGGGGCATAAAACAATAGGCATAGGGTTCCATTCCTTTTTTTGCTCTGCAATACTCAATACTACTAGCAAGAATGGATAGGTATCGCTCTCTGGTAAATACATCTATCCAATACACTATAGCAAAGCTAACAAAGTATAAACCAGATTTGTTGTGAAATTTATAATTCCTGCTCATCGTATAGCAAAAATACAACAAGCCAATTTCATTTTTTGAAACTGGCTTGTTGTTCTCTTTCTTACTCTTACCGCCACTAGTCATAGACTAGCGGGAGCGGGGCGAAGTAGAGCTCAGCTTATTTAAAATTATGAAAATTTTAATGGTTCATTTTTCCATTCACTTAATATAATACGTGCATCAAAAGAACAGTGAGGAATATTTTTCTTCCCGATTTCTTCTAAGATAGTAATAGCGATATCTTCATAAATTGGTAACAAAGATTTTGCCACCCAAACCCTCACTTTTTCATTTTTGTGATCGAGTAAATCTTTCATTTCTTCAAATCCATAGTTTTTATCAATAAAATCTAGAGTTGATAAAATGATATCCGAATTTTTATTACCCTTTTTATGATCACCAGCCAAAGCCGCTTCATGATGTTTCTCAATAGCACTGATCAATTTTTTTTTTGCTTCTGTGACATTTTTGAATTTCATATTGATAATTTTAATCAAATATACCTAATATTCCATCCCATCCATTATCTCTTAACACTTGAAGTCCAAATTCATACTGCTCCTGAAAACTTTTATCACTTAACCATTCTCTCACAGTTTTTCCATTCGTAAATGCAGGTTTTGATTGATAATAACTAGTAACTTTTTGATGTAAACTTCCTGAGCCTGTAGGAATATCTATGATATTCTTGGTGTTGTGAATATTTGATTTACCAAACTTTTGTTGATTTAAACCCCTATGACCGCCTTGCTCAACTATATGATGAAGTGCGTTGCCTGAAGAAGCGTTACCTTCTATTCTCTTAAACGCATCAAAAGATCTATATCCTCTACCACCTGCCAAAGTTGTTCTTGCAATATCTTTCAATCTTGCTAAATATGACCTCATGGTAGCAGCTGTTATACGACCACCACCATTTACTGCCAAATAAGCTCCACCACCTCTGGATGGTGATAAAATAATCATAACATCTAAGGTTGCAAAACCTAGATCAATCAGATTTTCGACAAAACCACTTTGGTACTCAATAACCAATCTTCTATCTCTTTTTCTTAACTGATATAATTCTCCTAAAGTTTTATTATCAATATCGCTACCAACATCGACCCCCATCTTTTCTAACATTTTTCGTATGAGTTCTCCCTCAGACCCATCTCCAACACCATAATCTATAAAGGCAATCACTAAATTACCAAACCCATCAATCAAGGCATTTACAAGATCGATACCTAATTCACGACCATAAAGAGGGTCATTCATTATAAAAGGGTCATCAGGACAACAAGAGCCTTCCACCGTAAATCCCGTCTCTAAGAATTGCTCATTTTGAATAAATGGAGCTATGTCAAAATCTGAACTAGAATTTAATGAGGTTAGCATTGTGCTAACTATCTGCTGAGCTAAATCCACATCAACATTAGCAACACCAAAATTTGCAATTTCGGTGGCCAAAGTACTTACATTTGCAGGCACTTGGTTGTTATCCAAATTATTTTGAATAAGAATATTTAACAACTCTGCTTGATCTTTATGCCCAACCAACCAATCCTCCTGTGCTTGACTTAAGTTAAGAGTGTTAACAAGGTTATATACTCGAATATAGTGTTCTGCTGTAGGTAGATCACTATCAGCCATTGATAATGCACTTTGAAATAACAGTTCACTCTGAAAAAATTCAGTTTGGCTAAAACCATTATTTTTTAATTCCTGCCCAATATTATCTTCAAAAGCTAGCTGCCCAAAGGGATAAATGCCAGATAGATCAAAACCACTGAGATCAAAAATATTGGCTAAATTTTCATTCGTATATAAAGAATCATCCCAAGTTATATTTTCTCTATATAAAGCTCGCCGTATAAGGCTGCCTTCCGTATTTGGGTGTAGTGTTCCTTCAAACGCATCTGTAACATCAAAAAAACTATCCATTGGGTCTTCTGAGATTTCGTTAGATATATTCCATGTTCTGACAATACTCCCATCTAAACTGGCACCCGTGTGCCATAAAAGAATAGGATGGCCTGGTGGATATCCACCAAAATGAGAAAAAACTAATCTATCATTAACCATTGGACTACCCTGTACATGAGCGGTCATTAGATCCTTAACCATATCCATAGCCTCCTGAGAATATTTATTCTCTTCAAAATACTTTTTTACTACAGACTTAAATTGATTACTTTCTCTATAAATAAAATCACGTGCTATTGTTGGTAAAGAATTTAATGCTAGATCAAACAATACTTTGTTGTCATCTGGATCGGGGAAAGTACGTGGAGTATATCCTTCCATCAAAGGGCCATCACCCATGGCTCTAAACATCAAACTAGAGATGTCTTCAACTTCATCTTCTTCAAGGGTATAAATATTATCGGGATTACCAAATGGAAGAGATAATATGTGTCTATCTTGTTCATTAACCCAGACCATATACCGGGTCATAAATCGTATAGATCCTTCGTAACTTAGGGAGACATAATGCCTTACATGATTATTTGCTAATCGTCTGGCGATATATCCATCGGTAAGCATTCGTTCTAGACGGCTGTGTCTTTCACCATACAAAACGGCAGTCCCTCGATTGGCGTCTCTTATATTCAATTGTTCATTTAATAAATTGTCGATTTCTGAATTGGATATATCTCGAAGATATCTTCCCTGATATTTCAGATCGCCATACGAAGAAGTATTGGTAGTACCTTCACGTTGTCTTATGCTTAAAATGTCAGCGTTTCTGGTCGCGCTTTGTAAAGCTACTTCATCATATCCATCTGTTTTAAGAAGCTCGTCTACTTTATCAAAATAATCAAAAGCTAAGGCATTAGTCTCTACGTTTTGAAAATAATTTAATTGTATTTCAGTAAAATTATAATCACTTGGTAATCCAAAAGGACTATTATACATATCAAAATATGCTATTCCCGTTATGGCAGTAGCTAACAAGAGCTCTTGTTCATATAGCCATTTGTCTTTTAGCGATCCCCCAAAGTTTGATATTTCATTATTAAATATTCCTAACTGAAAAGGGGCGAAACATAAACATGATCTTTCACCTCCTGCTTTCTCGTCGCAATCTATACAACTTTTTGTTCCATCCTCAGAATATTGTACGATCTGGGCGTGGTTCAAGTTTGATACCAGGCATAATAAGCCAAGCATTATTATTTTATATATGGTTTTCATATTTTCTTAATTTGTGTGGTTAGTTTACTCTTTGATGACCATTTTACTATAGTGGGCACCGTTTACTGTCATCTGTATGATATAGGTGCCGCTAGACAACCCAGAACTATTCACTGTAATAGTTTGTGTAGCCTCTGCAGTACTTTTTTGGGTAGGAACCTGTATCCTTTGCTGCCCAAAGAAATCGTAAATCCCTACTTGTACCTCTGCTTCTTGATCCAGGGTATAGGTAATGGTAAATTGATCACTAATGGGGTTTGGTGCTATGGTGGCAAAGTTTTTGTCTATCTCTGATCCAGTACTTTGAGTATTGTTGATCATCAAGTTTTGTTCTGTTAAACTCGTTGGAACTTCTGGATAAAGAATCATAGAGAAAGGACTGCGAAGTTGCTCATGAAAATCAGTTATTAAAAGACCGGACTGCCAGGTTGTGCGGGCTACTAGTGCAGATTTTCCATCTATGACCGCCTGTTTAAGTTGCATTGATTTTATGGAATAGGTGAGTGAATCCAGATCGTTATGATCTCGCATTAAATTTTTTACCGGCAAATCAAGTTCTTTATAATTATTGCTGAATACAGCAAAGCTTATTGTCTCAAAATCGGAATTAGTATTACTTATCCATCCGGTTCCTGAACTTATTTTTTCATTCATAATAAGTTCATATACAAATTCGTCTTTATTGTACAATTCATTCGTTCTTGTAATAGAAAATGTAATAGGGATAAGCCTTTTGACACCTTTGACGAGCCAATCAAACTCTAAAAAATAGCCATTAAAAGTAGTTTTTATATTCCTGTCTCCAATAAGGGTTGTTGCAGGATCAAGCATATTAAAATTTTCTACAGTAGCTAGACGCTCCTCTGCAGAGATAGGAATCCAGTTGTTATTTTGATTTTGAAGATTTTGTAATAAATTTCTGCTGTTGTATATATCACTAGCAGATAACATTTGTAACCCTTTGGCTCGGTCTAGAGGAACACCATAGCCGAAGTAATGCATAATAGCCAACCAGTGTTTCGCCATAGGATGGTTACTACTTTCAAAATGCATTTTAGCTTTATTAGCTTGCGTTCCGCTAGTAAAATCCTCTCTTGTAGCCAAATTTTTCAGGCTCAAATAGCCTAAAATATAATGTACAATATCACTTTCGAAGCCTTGTGTAAGTAACTCCTCGAAATCTTCCGCAACATCTTGGTATTTGGGTGTTTTCTTTATACGATAAACGTTAGATAATTCATTTATGCCTCGGGCTAACATTCCTGGAGGATATTTATAATATGCTGATCTATTAAAGTAAAATGAAGACGCATCTTGAGGGTTACTATTAGGGTAAGGGTAAAAAACATCTCCTTTTTGTAAGTGAAGTAAGGCTTTGGCGTACGCGGACTTCGGACTTACTCGAGAATAATCAAGATCTGCACATGGAGTAATATAATTAATCATCGCATCAATATCTGCCCTGGGTATATGTGGCAAATATTGTTCGGCTTGTAAGATAAAATCTGCCTTTTGATCGCAGATCTCTTTGGTAAGTTCTTCCTCTTGTGAATACCCCGAGGTATACACCATACAAAGGGCCATAAATAATAAACCCCAAAAATTTGATTTGTTCATAGTTATATATATTAAATGGTTATTGATTTTTTAAAAAGTGTGGTTATCAAGCCTGCCAGAAAAAAGGCAAAACAGGTCTGGTTCACTACCTCTGGATAAGTCCATAAGGTGTGGGATTGAGATCATTTAGATTTCGAAACAAGCCTTTGGCTCACTTCAAATCTCTATTATCGGGTAAAAAGAAATCATTTTCTTTTTAAGTCATGTAGCCACAAGCTCAAAAAAGACAATGTTAGTGTACATACATGGGTGTCTCTCTTGATAAAAGTGTGTGGCTTATGTTACGGTGAAAGATGTTGGTTTGTAATCATAGTGCTATAGTTAGGTTTTAAAAATTGATATTTAGAGCTGTAAAAGTATAACACACCAGTTTCATTTTTCGGGACTGAGCTCACTTTTTTGTTAAAGTTTTACTAATGAACTATTGAACGTAAAGAAGTACTACGTTTATGTAGGAAATGAATATTCAAAAGAAAAACAGACGTTAAGCAAGAAAAAATAATAACAATCATAGGTTAGGTTTAAGAATTTATTATGGTTTGTTTAGTTTAAAAATACAAGTATCTCTCCAAGAAAAAAATTGTCTTACATAAAAAATTTGTTAATAACATTTGATAATCATGTGGTTACGGTTTCCCGTAGTTCTGGTTTAATAGAACGCTGATGTTTTTAACTATACATCTTTCATCCCATCCCAATCCTTCCCAAAGGGCTACCGTGTGTAAACAAAATTAAATACTTCAAAATAACTATATACCCCTCTCCTAAATCCCTGCCTGACGGCAAGGCAGGCTCTCCCCAACGGGGAAGAGGACTTTAAGCTTCCCTCCTTAGGAGGGATTGAGGGAGGATAGCATACAAAATAAAACTCATAAAGGATGTGTACACACGGTAGACCAAAGGGAAGATAGCAAAAAGTCCTTCCTTCTGGAAAGGATTTAGGGTAGGAGATATATTCCTATTGATCAAGTAAATAAACATCTTACAATTAGCAACGCCACGTTAAACTACAGCCTTTTCCGTAAGGTTTTTTCTTTATAATCAGCGGGCTATAATTTTAAGAGTTATTTTATTGTTTTAATCATGAAGTCTTTTAGTTTTGTCCATTGAACATAGGATCGACCTCAACTTATAGAGGCTTTATGTAAAAAAAGAAAGAGCCATTGGTACTCTAACATATTGTGCTACAAATCACAAAAACCGAAGCTTGGGTAAGAGGCTTCGGTTTTTGGTTATAGCGACCAATAAAAAACCGAAAATAATAAAAGAGAAATCGCAATTTGTACTTCAAAAAACATCGCTTACCAATCAAATGTTTAAGAATATCTTATTTTAGCATAAAAAATCAAGTAAAAGCAAATTTTAGTGTTTAATCGAGCAATCGAGTCATCCAAAAATCTAATAATCCAACAATCCAAGAACGACAAATGATCCATAAATCCACCATAGATGCTGTTTTTGATGCCGCTCGGTTAGAAGAGGTTATTGGTGATTTTGTACAGTTAAAAAAGGCGGGTAGTAATTTTAAAGGCCTTAGTCCGTTTAGCGACGAGAAGACACCTTCATTTATGGTGTCGCCAGTCAAACAGATCTGGAAAGATTTCTCGAGTGGAAAAGGGGGTAATGTCGTTGCTTTTTTAATGGAGCATGAGCATTTTACCTATCCCGAAGCCATAAAATATTTGGCCAAGAAGTATAATATCGAAGTTCAGGAAACCGAACAAACAGACGAACAAAAACAACAGGCAGATGAGCGCGAAAGTATGTATTTGGTAAGCGAATTTGCCAATACATTCTTTCAGAATTCGTTACACAAAACAGAACAAGGTAAAGCCATAGGATTATCTTATTTTAAAGAACGTGGATTTACAGAGGAGACTATCAAAAAATTTGGATTAGGATATTCTCCAGACTCCTGGGATGCGTTTACAACCGAGGCCATAAAGAAAGGATACCAATTAAAATATCTTGAAAAAACAGGCCTCACTATTGTAAAAGAAGAAAAACAATTTGATCGATTCAAAGGTAGAGTTATGTTTCCTATACAGTCGATGTCTGGTCGTGTACTTGGTTTTGGCGGAAGGATATTAACGAATGAGAAAAAAGCGGCAAAGTATCTTAATTCTCCAGAAAGCGATATCTATCATAAGAGTAAAGTCTTATACGGAATTTATCATGCAAAACAATCCATAGCCAAGGAAGACAATTGTTATCTTGTAGAGGGATATACAGATGTTATTCAGTTTAACCAGACGGGCGTGAATAATGTAGTTTCTTCTTCGGGAACTGCATTAACCTCAGATCAAATTCGACTTATAAGTAGGCTTACCAAAAATATCACGGTACTTTTCGACAGTGATGCGGCAGGTATGAGAGCCTCAATAAGGGGGATAGATTTGATTCTGGAGCAGGGAATGAATGTTAAAGTGTGTAGCTTTCCAGAAGGTGAGGACCCCGATAGCTTTGCAAAGCAAAATACGCTGGAAGAGTTAACCTTGTATCTCGAAGAAAATGTACAAGACTTCATTAGTTTTAAAGCTTCTCTATTACAAAAGGAATCTAAGAACGACCCCATAAAAAAAGCAGAACTTATTCGGGATATGGTGACCAGTATTTCTAAAATCCCAGATGTGATCAAACGTGAAATATACGTAAGAGAGTGTTCGCGAATTATGGATATTTCAGAAGATGTACTTTTTGATACCTTGGCACAAATACGCAATATTGATGTAAAAGATCAGCGCAAACAACAAAAGCAAGAAAAGAAATCTCTTGAGATAGTTACATCAGATGCTGCCAAATCACCAAAGGTTGATGAGCAATATGAGCTGGAGCGTAAAATCATAGAGATATTGTTGCTTTATGGTCAACGAGAAGAAGAGTTTGAAGATTTAATTCTTAAAGAAAATGACGACGGCGAACTTGTTTTAGAACCAGAGATTTATACGACAAAGGTTTTTGAGAAAATCTATCTTGATTTGCAAGACGACGAAATTGAGTTTACCAGTAACGTTTTTATGCAGGCATATTCTATTTTGATAGAGCGATTGCATCAGGAGGAAGATTTTAAGATAGAAAGTTTTATTAATCACATTCCTTCTGAAATGGCTTCAGAGATTACTGCAATTATGATGAATGAAGAGCGATATTCTTTACATCGTTGGCACGATATGGAAATTCACGTAAAGCAAAAAGAGTATACGGTTTCTCAATATGTAAGTGATATTATCTTGAATTTAAGAAGGTTTTTAATCTCCCAAAAAGTAGAAGAGCTCTCACAAGAAGTGAAAGCTCAGAATACCGATGATAACCAAGAATCCATTCAGGATATAATGGATTATCTTTCTTTAAAAAGGATTTTATCTGAAAAGCTTAATAGGGTTGTTTAGCTAATATGCAAAAGTCTTGACTGATGTATTAGATCAGCAAGGTTGTCTACTTTTAGTTTCTTAAGTAATCTCGTTTTATAAGTACTTACCGTCTTTTCGTTAATAGACAGTGTAGTAGCAATGTCTTTATTTCGCTTGCCAGATGATAAAAGATTAAGAACTTCAATTTCTCTTGATGATAGTTTTTTATACTTCACAACCATATTATTCTCACTAGCATTTCCGTTTGCTAATTGTTGTGTGAGGTTGTCGTTTAGATAAATTCCTCCGCGTGCAACACGTTCGATAGCTTTTTTTAAGGTTTTGGTAGCTACGGTTTTAGATAAATATGCAGAAGCTCCAGCTTTTATGGCGCTCAAGGCATACATTTCTTCTGGATGTGAGCTAAAGATAATCACTTTTATTCCGGCGAATTCTTTTTTTATGGTTCTTAAAGCCATTATCCCGTTAATTTGGGGAAGATCCAACTCCATAATAAGTACATCTGGAGTGTTAGCTTTCAAAACGTCATACATTTCGTTTCCATTACTTACTTTGCCTATAATCTCATAATCTTCAGAGTGGCGAAATAAAGAAACGATCCCTTTCCTAGTAATTGGATGATGATCAGCGATTAATACGGTTGTCATTCTTGTTTACGATTGTTAATATTAGTTTAAATTTTAGATTTTAACATCTGTTAGGCTAGGGGTAACTTTTATCTTGATGCAAAATTACTAAGAACTAGCCGTCGTAAACTTTTTTTTATTCGATTATCGATAAAGTGTTGATTATAATAGATTAACGGGTATTTTACACACTGGAATCGGGTTCATTTTATGTTGGTTTACGGTATTTAGACGGATAAAAATTTCAAATACCTTTTGTTGTCTTCCTACAAAATCATCGATATTCTTACCTTGGTCTTTCATTTTCATAGCCCATTCTAATTCATCATAACTAGCCCCGATTTGATCCTCGTCGCTTCTACTGTCTCCAAATAATCCATCGGTTGGTGCTGCAATTAGTATAGAATGTGGTACTTCAAGTGCTTTTCCTAAAGCATAAACCTCACTTTTCATTAAATCTGCTATTGGACTTAAATCTACACCACCGTCTCCATATTTAGTATAAAAACCAACTCCAAAATCTTCTACTTTGTTTCCAGTCCCTACTACCAGATATTTGTGCAAACCCGCAAAATAATAAAGTGTGGACATTCTTAATCGTGCCCTGGTATTTGCCAGAGACAAATCCAACTGTTCACTAGATGGTGTTTTGGGAACAGCTAATTTGAATTCTTCAAAAACCGGAGTAAGATTAACACGAACATCAGTAACATTAGCAAATCGCTTTTTTAATTGCAAGATATGCTCTTGTGCTCTTGTGACTTGACTTTGAGCCTGATGTATTGGCATTTCTACACAAAGAGTTCGTAAACCAGTATTTGCACATAACGAAGAAGTAACAGCGCTATCTATTCCTCCACTTACCCCCACCACAAAACCTTCTATATTGGCTTTAATTGCATAATCTTTTAGCCAATTTGTAATGTGATCTATTACTTTTTTCGTTTGCATATTCTAGTGTTTATTATTTCAGTTGAAAAGAATAACCTTAATTCTTTCGATTATGTTATTTTTAAATTCACGATTCGTAATTCGTTGCATTATCTTTGCGACCATAAAATTAATAAAAAAAGATGGCGTTCTGTAGCAATAGAAATTATTTGAACATATATTGTAATTTAATGATGAATAGTGCTAAATTGTTAAAATGTGTAGTGATTTTTTGCCTTTTATTTTCTTGTAAGAATGAAAGTAGCGTAGAAAAAGAAATAGCTAACATTCCTGTTGAAATAGAAATTGAACGGTTTGATCAACTATTTGCCAGATTGACTCAGGAAAACCTACCCGATCTAAAAACCAAGTATCCCTTTTTGTTTTCAGAGAAATATGCAGACAGTATATGGGTTAAAAAAGCTAAAGACACTATTCAGGTTGAATTGAACGAAGAAGTAGGAAAAGTTTTTGCAGATCTTTCTAAAGAAAAAAAACAATTAGAATCTCTCTTTCAACATATAAAGTTTTATTTCCCTGAAATTAAAGAGCCAAGGGTGGTTACCATTACTTCTGATGTAGATTATAGAAATAAAGTAGTAATCGCAAAAGATCTGCTGATAATTTCACTGGATACATATTTGGGCGAGGACCATCACTTTTATGAAAGCATTCAAAAGTATTTAAGACAAAATTTTAAAAGAGAACAAATACTGCCCGATGTAGCTTCAATGTATGCAAAGAATCTAGTTGGACCCATACGAGAACGAACGTTTTTGGGTAATCTTGTTTCTTTTGGAAAAGAGCTATATTTCAAGGATTTATTCTTGCCAAATTTTAGTAAAGCTCAAAAAATAGGATACACACAGGATCAATATACATGGGCCGAAGCCAACGAAGAACAAATCTGGAGATATTTTGTAGATAGACAATTATTGTACAGTACAGATAGCGATCTTTTGCCTAGATTTTTGTATCCTGCACCTTTTTCGAAGTTTTACCTTGAAGAAATTGATAAAGAAGCACCCGATAGAATAGGTCAATTTATAGGATGGCAAATTGTAGCTTCCTATATGAAAAATAACAATGTATCTTTGCGGCAATTATTATTGGCAGATGCTGAAACAATTTTTAATAAATCAAAATATAAACCCGCGCGATAATGGCAATTGAACATAAATCTGAAATTAAAATAGATATAGCACTAGACGAAAACCGTATTCCTGAGCAATTAAAATGGACAGCAAAAGACGGCGGCGTTGAAAATGAAGAAACAAAGGCAATGCTTTTGTCTGTTTGGGATAGCAAAAATAAGGAAAGTCTTCGTATAGATTTATGGACCAAGGATATGCCTGTAGACGAAATGAAGATCTTTTTTCATCAAACGCTGGTGGCTATGAGTGATACCTTTTATCGTGCTACACAGGACGAAAAAATGTCTGCAACCATGAAAGATTTTTGTGACTACTTTGCCGAAAAATTAGAGTTGAAGCAACAGTAACCAAAAAGTTTTTACAGTTCTTGGAACAAATTTTGAAAACAGGAATTATGAGTAAAATATTAATTTTTATATATAATACCAGTACTAATATTTGGAGTAAATGCTTAGGCTATATAAAAATGATAATCATATCTACTTATACTTATTGACTTTGTGGTCATCAAATTAATTAAAGAGCTCCAAAGCCAATGACTTAAGAGTTTTTTAACTGAGAGTTTATTTCATTGATATAATTAAGTAAATCATCTTTACCTAAACCCGTTGACGATGAAGTAATAAAGTAATTAGGCATTTCTTCCCAATATTTCAACATTTCCTCAATGTAACTATTAATTTGGATGGGTAACTTGTTTTTAGAAAGCTTATCTGCTTTAGTAAATATGATAGAAAAAGGTATTTGATTTTCGCCAAGCCATTGCATAAACTCGAGGTCTATTTTTTGAGGTTCGTGCCGGCAATCTACCAATACAAATGCAGAAACTAATTGCGTACGTTTAGAAAAATAAGCAGTGATAAATTTCTGAAATACTTTTTTTGCGGATTTCGATACCCGGGCATAACCATATCCTGGTAAATCGACCAGAAACCACGTTTTATTAATGATAAAATGGTTGATTAATTGTGTTTTTCCGGGTCGTCCAGAGGTTTTTGCCAGACTCTTACGACTAGTAAGCATATTGATTAATGAAGATTTGCCAACATTTGATCTTCCTATAAAAGCATATTCAGGTAGTTTATCCTTAGGACATTTGGTAACATCGCTGTTACTCATGACAAACTCAGCGCTGCTAATTTTCATGATAAATTATGATTAGAAATTACGTTCTTGTAGCCAGTTATGAAGTAAATTATTGAACTCTTCAGGATGTTCCATCATAGCGGCATGGCCACATTTATCGATCCAATACAAATCAGAATCTGGTAATAAACGGTCAAAATCATCTGCTACTTCTGGCGGCGTAACATTGTCATTTTTACCCCATATAATACATGTTGGAGTATGCATTTTCGGGAGATCTTTTGCCATATTATGACGTATTGCGCTTTTCGCAATGGCCAAAGTTCTTATCAATTTATTGCGATCATTAACAGTGGCGTATACTTCATCCACAATTTCTTTGGTGGCTATTGCTGGGTCATAAAATACATTCTCTGCTTTGGCTTTGATATAATCATAGTCACCACGTTTGGGATAACTTTCACCCATAGCACTTTCATAAAGTCCAGAACTACCAGTTATTACAAGTCCTTTTATTTTGTCAGGATACAATTTGGTACTTAAAAGAGCAATATGTCCTCCCAGTGAATTTCCCAGAAGAATTACTTCTTTGTTTCCATATCCTAAGTGATCAATAAAGTCTTTGAGGTATTTGGCATAGGTACTAACCTTAGTTTTTATTAATGGTAAAGTGTAGACAGGAAGTTCAGGAATCAATACTTTGTATCCATGTTCTGGGAAATAAGAACTTACACCTTCAAAGTTGCTTAAGCCACCCATCAATCCATGTAAAATGATGATTGGTGTACCGTCTCCTATATCTAGATAACTAAATTTTCCGTCTTTTTTTAATTCGTGCTCCATTAATACTTCTTACAAGAATTAAAAGCAAATATAGCATTTTCATAATAAGTTTTAAGATTTTTTATCAATACTACAGAATGATTTTTTATAATTCTTTTCCCTACAGATTATTTGATGCTCAAAGTGTTCGAACCATGGATTTTACAAGCTTTAGGTTAGCGCGCTGATAAACAATTTTTTAAAGTTTTTAAGTATTCGAGGTGTGTTTTTTGAATTACAACTTATTAACAATGTGGTAAATTGTGGTAAATTGTGGTAAATTTTTCAATATATTTGGCTAATTAAACGTTTAGGGAAACGAAGTGGTAAATCTAATCGGGACATATGAATGTAAGGCAGACGCAAAGGGGCGTCTCATGATGCCTGTGGCTTTTAAAAAGCAACTTTCACCTGTGCTACAAGATGGTTTTGTATTAAAAAGATCAGTATTCCAGACATGTTTGGAGCTGTATCCAATGGAAGAATGGAATCTTTTGATGCAAAAAATCAACAAACTTAACCGCTTTAAGAAAAAGAACAATGATTTTATTAGAAGATTTACTGCGGGTGTAAAAGTTGTAGAAATAGACAGTGCTGGCCGTCTTTTGATACCTAAAGATTTAATCAGCTTCGCAGGTATTACCAAAGAACTGGTGTTATCCTCTGCTGTTAATATTGTTGAGATTTGGGACAAAAATCAATATGAAAAGGCAATTGATGATGTTACCGTAGATTTTGCAGATCTCGCAGAAGAGGTTATGGGGTTTGATGAAGATATTAATCAAGGGTAGAGAAGAAGCAATAGTGAATCATTCTTATTGTTTTAAAACAGTTTGAGTAAGATTAGAAAGTAATAAATGGAACAAACCGAATATCATAATCCAGTTTTGCTGAAGGAAACCGTAGATGGTCTTGCTATTAAGCCAGATGGGGTGTATGTCGATGTTACTTTTGGTGGAGGTGGGCATTCAAGAGAGATTTTGAAAAGATTGGGTCCAGAAGGTAAGCTGTTCGCTTTTGACCAGGATCAGGATGCCTTGGATAATGTGATAGATGATGATAGGTTTACGTTGATCAATGAAAATTTCAGATTCATCAAGCGCTTTCTTAGATTTCACGGAGTAAGAAAAGTAGATGGAATTCTTGGGGATTTTGGGGTTTCGTCTCATCAGTTTGATGTAGCGGAAAGAGGGTTTTCTACACGGTTTGAAGCAGATTTAGACATGAGGATGGATCAAAAAGGTGCGCTTTCGGCGTATGAGGTAATCAACAAATATGAAGAAGCAGATCTTCGAACAGTGTTTTTAGAATATGGTGAATTGCGAAATGCTCCGAAACTGGCACGAGCTATAGTAGAGGTAAGAAAAGAAAAACCTATAAAAACAAGTGTAGGGCTAAAAGAGGTGTTAAGTCCTTTTTTACCCAAGCATAAAGAGCACAAAATATTGGCTCAAATATATCAGGCGATACGGATTGAGGTGAATCAAGAGATCGATGTTTTGAAGGAGTTCCTGATGCAAACGTCAGAGTTGCTGGAAAAAGGAGGAAGGATAAGTTTGATCTCATACCATTCTTTAGAAGACAGGCTGGTCAAAAGATTTATACGAAGTGGGATGTTTGAGGGTGAGCCAGAGAAAGATTTATATGGTAATGTGTCAGTACCGTTCAGGAAAGTTGGTGGTTTAATAGTTCCAACTCAGAAGGAGATTAAAGAGAATAATAGAGCGCGTAGCGCTAAGCTTAGAATAGCTGAAAGAATATAATTGAGTAATAATATTCAAGATGATATCAATCAATATGAATAGTAGCAAATTCTAATTGGCGCTTGAAAATGTTAAGATAAAAGATGAAACAAACAGTGTATGACATATTAAAAGGAAAGTTTCTTATCGCTGATGATGCGATGAAAAACTGGAGGATGTTGTTGTTTCTTTCTTTTTTGGCAATCATCATGATTGCAAGCTCTCATAATGCTGAAAGTAAGGTGCATGAGATTGCCAGATTAAATGATGAAGTAAGAGAATTAAGAACACAATTTGTAGATGGAAAAACAGAATTGATGAGGCTTAAAATGGAGTCTTCTATTATAAAAAAGATGACTCGTGAAGGATTAAAACGTCCCACAACCCCACCACAAAAGATAATAGTAAAAAACTAAGCAGTTTGGCAATAAAAGAAAGAAACATATTAAACCGGTTGTATTTTATAGCAGCATGTATGTTCATTTTTGCCGTTGCGGTATTAATAAAGTTGGTGAATATACAATTTGTAGAAGGTGACATGTATCGGCAAAAGGCTCAGGAAAGAGTTTTTAAGACCTTTGATATTCCTGCAAATCGAGGAAACCTTTATGACAGTAAAGGGAACCTGTTAGCAACGTCAGTTCCAAAGTATAATATTAGGTTTGACGCCCTTACAGTAACTGATAAAGATTTTAGAGAATATGTAAAACCACTATGTGAAGCACTTTCTAAAGAATTTGGAAAGCCGGTTACATATTACGATAAGATGATAAGAACGGCACGAGCAAATAAGAATAGGTACTTGCTGATTCGTAGAAATCTTGGCTATTCTCAGTACATGAGAGTTAAAGAGTTTCCTTTGTTTGAGTTTGGTTCTAATCGAGGTGGTTTAATAGTAGAACAAAGTACAGTAAGAGAACATCCAATAGGTAAAATTGCAGAACGTACTGTGGGGTACGAAAGAAGGGATGAAAATGGGTATTATACCAGAGTAGGATTAGAAGGAGCTTACGGGCCTTTTTTAAGAGGTAAAGAAGGAAAACGCAAAAAACAAAAAATAGCAAAAAATCAATGGAAACCAATCGGAGATGCTAATGAAGTAGAACCGCAAGATGGTTATGATGTTGTTTCTACAATTGATGTGAATATACAGGATATTGCACATCATGCATTACTGGGTCAATTAGAAAGATTTGAAGCAGAACACGGCACTGTGGTGGTCATGGAAACCAAAACAGGAGAGATAAAGGCAATCTCTAATCTTGGTCGAACCAAAGCCGGTAAATATTATGAAAAACTGAACTATGCAGTTGGTGAATCTCATGAACCTGGATCTACTTTCAAATTAATGACCATGGTGGCCGCATTGGAAGATAGGGTGATTGATTCAAGTTATGTAGTTGATACTGAAAACGGAAGAGTAAAATTTTATGATAGAATCGTAAGAGATTCTAAATGGGGCGGGTACGGAAAAATATCTGCTGCAAAGGCTTTTGAACTTTCTTCAAATACTGCTTTTGCAAAAATGATTAATAATAATTATAAAGATAATCCTAGAAAGTTCGTCGATCGTCTGATCAACATGGGTCTAGGAGAGACTCTTGGTTTATCCATCAAAGGAGAAGGAATTCCTAAAATTCCATATCCCGGAGATAAAGACTGGTATGGGACCACTTTACCGTGGATGGCTCACGGTTATGGCGTTGCTCTTACCCCTCTACAAACATTGGCTTTTTATAACGCAATTGCTAATGACGGCGAAATGGTGAAGCCTAGATTTATTAAAGAAGTAAAGACCTGGGATAAAACCAGGGAAAGATTCGATAAAGAAATTATTAACCCTACGATTTGTTCTAAGAAGACAGCCAAAATTGTACAAGAGATGATGAAGAATGTGGTAAGAAGAGGAACGGCTGATAATATTCGGAGTGATAATTTTCTTATCGCAGGAAAAACAGGAACCTGTTGGGGTAATTACGGGAAAGATAAAGAGCGGGAGTATATATCATCTTTTGCAGGATATTTTCCTGCAGATAAACCCATTTACTCATGTATTGTAGTAATTCATAAGCCCAATAAAGAAAAAGGCTATTATGGTAGCGAGGTAGCAGCACCTGTATTTAAAACTATTGCTACAAAAATATATAATGATATACCGGTTATCGATGAGGTGTCTTATACAGTGGTTGAAAGCAATTCTGTAGTGAATAGCTATAAAAAATATTTTCATAATGCTCAGAAGTATAAAACTATTATGCCCAATGTAAAAGGAATGCCCGCAATGGATGTAATTTCTCTTTTAGAAAATATGGGGCTTAAAGTAGAGTTGAAAGGGGCAGGTAAGGTTGATAAGCAATCTATAGAGCCTGGTGCCAAAGTCAAAGAAAATGAAATTGTTAGACTAGAATTATCGTGACACAGTTAAAAGACATATTGTATAAGGTTTCTATCAATGCAGTAGTAGGTAATACAACTACCAGTATTGACAAGATTGAATTTGATTCTCGAAAAATATCTCAGGATGATGTTTTTGTGGCGATTCGCGGTAATGTTTCAGATGGACATGATTTTATAGCAAAAGCAATTGATCTAGGTGCTAAAGCTATCATTTGTGAAGAAATTCCCGATATCCAGGTAAATGGGATTACTTACATAGTTGTTCAGGATACTAAGTCAGCATTAGCCATTATGGCATCTAATTATTATAATGCTCCTTCAGAAAACTTAAAGCTGGTAGGCGTAACTGGTACAAATGGCAAAACCACCATAGCTTCATTGTTATACCAACTTTTTAAGAAGGCAGGTTTTAAGGTAGGTTTGCTCTCGACGGTTAAAATTCTGGTAGATACCAAGAAATACCAAGCTACGCATACAACACCTGATTCTTTAACAATTAATTACTATCTCAAAGAAATGAATGAAGAGGGAGTAGAATATTGTTTTATGGAGGTTAGTTCGCACGGGATTCATCAAAAACGTACAGAAGGGCTTGTGTTTGCAGGAGGTATTTTTACAAATCTATCTCATGATCATCTTGATTATCACAATACCTTCAAAGAGTACAGAGATGTAAAAAAGGCCTTTTTTGATGAATTATCATCGAATGCGTTCGCTTTGACAAATAAAGATGATAAAAACGGAGCTTTTATGCTTCAGAATACCAAGGCAAAACAATATACCTATGCTTTAAAGTCATACGCAGATTATCGAGGGCAGATTTTGGAGAATAATTTAGAAGGATTGTTACTCAAATTAAATGAACATGAGGTTTGGACAAAACTTATTGGGAGTTTTAATGCCTACAATGTATTAGCAATTTTTGCGACTGCAGAACTACTTGGTTTAGAAACATTAGAGACACTTCGGCTATTAAGTGATTTGCAAAGTGTAAGCGGTAGATTTCAATATTTGATTTCAGAAGAAAAAATAACAGCCATTGTAGATTATGCGCATACCCCCGATGCCTTAAAAAATGTCCTAGAAACCATAAATGATATACGTACTAATAACGAGACATTAATTACAGTAGTTGGATGTGGTGGAGATAGGGATAAAATGAAACGCCCGGTCATGGGTAATATTGCAGCAAAATTGAGCAATAAAGCCATTTTTACCAGTGATAATCCTAGAACAGAAAATCCTGATCAGATTATTGAAGATATTGAGAAAGGAGTAGAGCCACAGGATTATAAAAAGACATTGTCAATAACCGATAGGAAACAAGCAATAAAAACAGCTTGTCAATTAGCCGAGAAAGATGATATCATTCTCATTGCAGGTAAAGGCCATGAAACCTATCAAGAAATTAATGGTGAACGAATTGATTTTGATGATTTTAAAATAGTGAAAGAAGAATTAGAAAAACTAAACAAATAAAATCCTTTTCGCACTCTGGATCAGAGTACGAAAGGTAGTGACCTATGCTATACTATTTATTTGAATATTTGGAAAGCGAGTACCAGTTCCCGGGGGCAACGTTGTTTCGATTCATCACTTTTAGAGCAGCAATTGCGATCATATTATCATTGTTGCTTTCTACAATTTATGGTAGACGAATTATAAGATTTCTAAGGAAAAAGCAGATGGGAGAAAGTATTCGTGAATTAGGTCTAGAAGGTCAATCAGAAAAAGCGGGGACGCCAACAATGGGAGGAGTAATTATTATTTTATCCACTTTGGTTCCCGTTTTGTTGTTTGCCAAGCTTGATAACATTTATGTGATCCTGCTCATCATAACCACATTGTGGATGGGGATTATTGGCTTTACTGATGATTTTTTAAAAATTAAAAAGAAAGATAAAGAAGGTTTAGCAGGAAAATTTAAGGTGATTGGTCAAGTAGGACTGGGACTCATAGTGGGATGTATCATGTATTTTCATAATGACATCACGGTTAGACAGGAAAAAGCGAATGCAGACACTGTAGCGGTAGAACGTTCGAATAATGAAAGTGATGATTTTAATCCGGCTATCAAATCTACCAAAACGACAATTCCATTTTTCAAAAATAACGAATTTGACTATTCAGATCTAATAACATGGATAGGTCCTGAAATGGAAAAATATGCTTGGTTAATTTTTATTCCAATAGTCATATTTATCGTAACGGCAGTATCAAATGGGGCTAATCTTACCGATGGGATAGATGGGTTAGCTGCTGGATCCTCTGCAATTATAGTACTTACGTTAGCACTTTTTGCTTGGGTTTCGGGTAATATCATTTTTTCAGACTACCTCAATGTAATGTACATCCCTAATTCTGGTGAGATGACCATTTTTATCACGGCATTTGCAGGATCGCTAGTAGGTTTCTTATGGTATAATACATATCCTGCTCAGGTTTTTATGGGGGATACGGGTAGTTTGACAATAGGCGGGATTATAGCAGTGATAGCAATCGCGATTCGTAAAGAGTTCTTAATACCTATTCTTTGCGGAATATTTTTCATAGAAACCCTATCGGTGATGATGCAGGTAAGTTGGTTTAAGTATACAAGGAAGAAATATGGGGAAGGAAGAAGGATATTTTTAATGTCTCCTTTACACCATCATTATCAGAAAAAGGGAATACATGAGAGTAAGATCGTTGCAAGATTTTGGATTGTGGGAATTTTTCTGGCAATTATAGCAGTAATCACATTAAAAGTAAGATAAAATTTAAGATATACGATTTTGGATTGACGAATTTATGAAAGAAGTATTAAAAGATAGAACTAAAACATTTGCAATTGATTGCTGGAATTTATGCGGAAAGTTTCCTGTTACTAGAGAGTATGATGCCTATTGCAGACAATTAATTGGATGTTCCAGTTCTGTTGGCGTAAATTATCGTGCAGCTTGTCGAGCCAAATCCAATGACGATTTCATTAATAAGTTAAAAATAGTTGAAGAAGAGGCTGATGAAAGCATGTATTTCTTGGACATTTTTTTAAAAGTTTCTGATAAAGAACATCAGGAAATAAAAAGATTGTCGAAAGAAGCGAATGAATTATTATCAATAACTGTGGCTTCAATTAAAACAATAAGAAATCGTAAATCGTGAATCATAATTCAAAAATACAAAAACGACTAGTGGTTTTAGGTGCAGGAGAAAGCGGGGTAGGTACTGCTATTCTGGGAAAAAAAGAAGGATATGACGTTTTTGTTTCTGATAAGGGAACAATTACAGACCACTATAAAGAAGTTCTTAGAAATTTTGAAATCGAATGGGAAGAGCAGCAGCATACAGAGAATAAAATTCTGAATGCTGATATCGTGATGAAGAGTCCTGGAATTCCTGATAAGGTTGATTTGGTGCAAAAACTCAAGGGAAAAGAAATTCTAGTAGTGTCAGAGATAGAGTTTGCCTCAAAATATACTAAGGCAACAATAGTAGGAGTAACCGGAAGTAATGGAAAAACCACTACCACAATGCTTACTCATTATATATTGAAGCATGGCGGACTTGAGGTAGCTATGGCGGGAAATATTGGAGATAGCTTTGCCAGACAAGTTGCAGAATATGATGCTCCTTTTTATGTGTTAGAACTTAGTAGTTTTCAGTTAGACGGAATTAGAGATTTTGCTCCGCATATAGCTGTTTTAACCAATATTACACCTGATCATCTGGATCGATACGAAGATAAGTTTGAAAATTATATCGCATCAAAATTCAGAATTACAATGAATCAAAATGAAGATGATTATTTCATTTATGATGCAGATGATGAAGTGATAACGAACAACCTGAAAAAACATCCCATTCGATCAAGATTACTACCATTTTCATTAAAAAGAAAACTGGAAAACGGGGCTTATTTAGAAGAAGGAAATATAAAAATAACTATAGATAACAACAAATTCATCATGCCAACAACAGATTTATCATTAAAGGGGAATCACAACGTGAAAAACGCAATGGCCGCGGCTACTGTATCACAATTATTGAAAATACGAAAGGTTACTATTAGGGAGTGCCTCGAAAACTTCCACGGTGTGGAACATAGACTGGAGAATGTATTAAAAATAAATAATGTACAATATATTAATGATTCTAAAGCTACGAATGTTAATGCTACTTTTTATGCGCTAGATGCTATGAAATCTGCCACAGTATGGATCGTTGGCGGCGTAGATAAGGGTAATGATTACTCAGAATTGTATTCACTTGTTAATGAAAAAGTGAAAGCAATTATCTGTCTTGGTGTTGATAACACTAAGATTATTAATGCTTTTGGTAACTGTGTTGATAATATTTCCGAAACGCAATCCATGAAAGAGGCGGTAAATATGGCTTATAAAATAGCCGAGCGAAATGAAAATGTTTTATTGTCTCCGGCCTGCGCAAGTTTTGACTTATTCAAAAATTATGAAGAAAGAGGAAGACAGTTTAAAGAAGCGGTAAGAGAATTATAAATAAACAGAGAATACATAAAATTATACAAAGAAGGGTGGATAGATAACTACGATAATAAAAACTAGTAATAAGAATGACCAAAATACTCAGAAATATTAAAGGTGATAAAGTGATATGGGCAGTAGCTGCCTTGTTGGCATTATTCTCTTTTTTACCAGTGTATAGTGCGAGTAGTAATTTGGCATATTTATATGGCGATGGGGATACCTTTAGTTTTTTAGTTAAACATTTTGCACATCTGGTCTTAGGTTTCTTGATTATGTATGGAGTACATAAAATACCCTATCATTATTTCAAGGGACTTTCTATTATTATGATCCCCGTAGTTTTAGTGTTATTATTGGTGACGATGGCTCAAAATAACACCATAGAAGGAGCTAATGCAAGCAGATGGATTCGTTTACCTTTTGTAGGAGTAACGTTTCAGACTTCTACCTTGGCAGCTGTGGTTCTCATGGCCTATGTTGCCAGATACCTTTCAAAAATTAAAGATCAAAAAGTATCGTTTAAAGAAACTTTACTGCCACTTTGGTTACCAGTATTTTTGGTGCTCATGCTCATTTTACCTGCAAATTTCTCTACGGCAGCAATTATATTTTCAATGGTAATTATGTTGGTATTTCTTGGTGGATACCCATTAAAATATATTTCAGCAATTCTGGGGTCTGGTTTTATTGTATTAGTATTTTTTATGCTATTCGCCAAAGCCTTTCCAGGAATGTTTCCCAATAGAGTTGATACCTGGGTAAGCAGAATCGAGAATTTTACTGATAATAAAGATACACAGGAGGACTATCAAATCGAACGTGCAAAAATAGCTATTGCAAGAGGTGGAATTATTGGCACTGGTCCTGGCAAAAGTGTACAGAGAAACTTTTTACCACAATCATCCTCAGATTTTATTTATGCTATTATCATAGAAGAATGGGGGTTTTTAGGCGGTGTATTTCTAATGCTATTGTACATGTTTCTTCTTTTTAGATTAGTAGTTGTTGCACATAAGAGTGAAGATGTCTTTGGGAAACTGTTGGTCATTGGAGTCGGACTTCCTATCGTGTTTCAGGCATTGATTAATATGGCAGTAGCGGTAGAATTATTTCCGGTTACGGGTCAAACACTTCCTTTAATTAGTAGTGGAGGAACATCTATTTGGATGACTTGTCTGGCTATAGGAATCGTACTGAGTGTAAGTAGTAAACGAGAAGCAATCATTGAACAAGAATTAGATAAAGAAAAAGAAGAAAATCCTCTAGAGGTGTTACGAGAAGCTGTATGAGCAAAGGATTGAAAATCATATTATCTGGCGGAGGAACAGGAGGACATATCTATCCTGCGATAGCTATTGCAAACGAGTTGAGCAACAGGTACCCAGATGCCTCATTTTTGTTTGTGGGTGCAAAGGATCGTATGGAAATGCAAAAAGTACCACAAGAAGGGTATGAGATTGTTGGACTTTGGATTAGTGGAATTCAAAGAAAATTGACATTGAGTAATCTCTTGTTTCCAATTAAATTGCTGAGTAGTCTGTGGAAATCAAGAAAAATAATTAAAAGTTTTAAGCCTGATGTTGTTATTGGTACTGGTGGTTTTGCCAGTGGCCCTTTGCTGAAAGTAGCAGGTTCTAAAAAAATACCTACAGTACTTCAGGAACAAAACTCATTTCCTGGAATAACTAATAAATGGTTGGCCAAAGAAGCTAGTAAAATCTGTGTGGCTTATGATGATATGGATCAGTTTTTTCCAAAAGATAAAATTATCAAAACAGGTAATCCCGTTCGCCAGGATCTGTTAGAAATTGATGGTAAAAGAGAAATAGCTTTGTCAAAATATAACCTTGATCCCGATAAGAAAACGATTTTGGTCTTAGGAGGAAGTTTAGGAGCACGAAAAATTAATCAATTCATTGAGAAAGAACTTGATTTCTTTGCTCGGCAAGGCGTTCAGGTAATCTGGCAGTGTGGCAAATTGTATTATTCAGAATATAAAAAACATGATAATCAAAATTCTGTACAAGTACATCAGTTTCTGGATGCCATGGATCTGGCTTATGCAGCGGCAGATATTATCATTTCTAGAGCTGGAGCAAGTTCAGTTTCAGAATTATGCATTGTGGCTAAACCAGTATTGTTCATCCCATCACCCAATGTAGCCGAAGATCATCAAACGAAAAATGCAAAGGCTGTTGTCGATAAAGGTGGGGCAATTATGTTAAAAGAAGGTGAGTTGGATTCAAAATTTGAGAGTACGTTTTCTAAAATATTAGCGTCTGAAGAAAAGCAAAAGGAACTTTCGAAAAATATAAAAAATCTGGCGTTACCTAATGCAACATCAGATATAGTCAATGAAATTGAAAAATTAATAAAAGAATACTAGTGTATAGCATATAAATGAACAAGGAGTTAGAGAACATAAAGAATATTTATTTTATCGGTATCGGCGGTATTGGTATGAGTGCGCTTGCTCGATATTTTAAGTTTTTAGGCAAGAATGTTGCTGGATATGATAAAACTCCTAGCCAAATCACTACAGATTTAAGTAAAATCGGTATTGAAATTCATTTTGAAGACGAAGTAAGTGCTATACCTGATGTGTTTTTGAATAAAGAAGAAACACTTATAGTGTACACACCAGCTATTCCTGTGGATCATAAAGAGCTTAACTATGTGCGTGATCATGGATATGACCTAAAAAAGAGAGCTGAAGTTCTGGGGATAATTACAAAAAATACATATACACTTGCTGTAGCAGGGACTCATGGAAAAACAACCACAACAGCAATTTTGGCACATTTGCTGAAAGAAAGTGGGGCAAAAGTGACTGCGTTTCTAGGTGGCATTAGCGAGAATTATAACTCTAATCTAATTTTAGAAGGTAATGAAGTGGTGGTAGTTGAGGCTGATGAATTTGACAGGTCTTTTTTGCAATTGTACCCAGATATCGTAGCGGTAACTTCTATGGATGCAGATCATTTGGATATATATGAAGAAGCCAACGCCCTAGAAGAATCTTTTGTTGAATTCTCGTCAAGAGCAAAAGATCATCTTTTGGTCTGTAATGGACTTCCGATTTCTGGGATAACTTTTGGAATAGAAGACAATTCTGATTACTGTGCTCAACATATTAGAATAGATAATGGAACATACATTTTTGATTTAAAAACCCCCAACAAACTCATTAGGGATTTGCATTTAAACCTGCCAGGTAGACATAACTTGTTAAATGCCATTACAGCCTTTGCTATTGCGATGCTATACGGCTCCCCGACCACATCACTAGCAAAGGCTTTATTATCATTTAAAGGAGTTCAGCGTAGGTTTAGTTATCAAATCAAAACTCCAGATATCGTTTATGTAGATGATTATGCGCATCACCCAACAGAGATTAATGCTTTACATCAGGCGGTACGAGAAATGCATCCTGACAGAAAGGTATTGGCTGTTTTTCAGCCTCATTTGTATAGCAGAACCAGGGATTTTGCATCAGATTTTGCAGCTAGCCTTAGTCAATTTGATCAATTATTGCTGTTAGACATTTATCCTGCAAGAGAATTACCTATAGAAGGAATAACATCGCAATGGTTATTAGAAATGATTACAAGTGAAGATAAAAAGCTAGTGTCAAAAGATAATTTGGTCGATGAAATATTAAAAAGTGAACCTGAAGTTGTAGTTACCATAGGAGCTGGAGATATAGGAGAAGAAGTAAATAGTATTAAAGAGGCATTATTAGTATGAAGAAGAGGGTATTGACATATCTAAAATTTAGTAGCTTGATCTTATTAGTGATTGTTCTTTTTGCATTTACTAGTAAACGTAATAAGCAAAGAAAGATTAGTGAAGTGCTTATAGAATTCATCGAAGAGCAGGATCCTTACGTAAACGAACTCATGGTTAATAAATTGTTAATACAAAATGACGGAAGGGTTACGAACGTGGGTAAAGAAATTTTAGTTTTGAATACTGTAGAGCAAAAGCTGGATTCACACAAAATGATCGAGCATTCTGATGTGTATCTTACTGTAAGTGGGGAGCTTAGGGCTAGAATTAAACAACGCACCCCAATTGCAAGAGTGAACGCAGTTACTCCTTTTTATGTAGATATTACAGGAAATACGATGCCTCTGTCTGATAGTTATTCGGCACATGTGCCTTTAGTACATAACGTATCAGAGAGAGAAATTCCAGAAGTTTTTCCATTACTGAAGAAAATTCAGGAGGATGAATTTTTGAAAAAGCATGTAGTTGGGGTATATCTGAACGTAAAAGGGCAATACGAATTAGAGCTTAGAGTATACTCTTTTAGAGTAGTAATTGGGGAAGTAGAAAATCTTACTGGTAAGATCAAGAATTTTAAGGCATTTTATCAAAAGGCACTTAGAGATAAGAGCCTTGATAAGTACAAAAAAGTCAGTTTACAATTTAGTAATCAAGTGGTGTGCACAATAAAATAATACCATTATGGAAAGAGAAAGAAATGATATAGCGGTAGGATTAGATATAGGGACAACAAAGATTGTCGCTATGGTCGGGAAGTATAATGAATATGGAAAGATGGAAGTCCTGGGAGTAGGTAAGTCCAAAAGTTTGGGTGTGCATCGTGGGGTAGTTAATAATATCACGCAAACTATACAATCAATACAACAAGCTGTTCAAGAAGCAGAGAGTGTTTCAGGTATTAAAATCACCGATGTGACAGTAGGGATTGCAGGTCAACATATTCGAAGTTTGCAACATAGCGATTACATCACTAGACCTAATGCAGATGCCGTTATCGATGAGGACGATATCGAGAAATTATGTAATCAGGTACACAAACTGGTGATGTTACCGGGAGAAGAGATCCTGCATGTACTTCCTCAGGAATATAAAGTAGACGGTCAAGCCGAAATAAAAGAACCCGTGGGAATGTATGGAGGAAGACTAGAAGCTAATTTTCATGTTGTTGTTGGTCAGGTAACTTCTATTAGAAATATTGGGCGATGTGTAAAAAGTTCTGGGTTAGAATTATCTGATGTTACCCTAGAACCTCTGGCTTCTGCAAATGCAGTATTAAGTCAGGAAGAGAAAGAGGCAGGGGTCGCACTTATCGATATTGGAGGGGGTACTACTGATCTGGCAATCTTTAAAGATGGCATTATTCGTCATACTGCTGTGATTCCGTTTGGAGGAAATGTGATTACAGAAGATATTAAAGAAGGATGTTCTATTATTGAAAAGCAAGCAGAGTTACTGAAAATAAAATTTGGATCTGCCTGGCCCGGAGAAAATAAGGATAATGAGATTGTATCAATTCCAGGTCTGCGGGGTAGAGAACCTAAGGAAATTACCCTTAAAAATTTGTCCAAAATTATTCATGCACGTGTAGTTGAGATTGTCGAACAAGTGTTTTTAGAGATAAAAAACTATGGGCATGAATCTCCAAAGAAGAAATTGATCGCCGGGATCGTCTTGACAGGCGGGGGGTCACAGCTCAAGCACCTTAAGCAATTGGTAGAATATATCACTGGCATGGATACCCGTATAGGATACCCAAACGAGCATTTGGCAGGCAATAGTGATGCAGAAACAACTAGCCCAATGTATGCAACGGCAGTTGGATTGGTAATGGATAGTCTGGTACATATTAAAAAACAAAAAAAGTCGACCCAAAAAGAAGCTTTGGCAAATGCTGAAGCGACACAACAGGTTGAGGCAACAGATACCAATGTTATTGAAGAAGAAAACCCTAGAGTTGATCTTAAGCCAAGAAAGAATATTCTTGAAAAATGGACAGAAAAATTCAAAGAATTTTTGGATAACGCAGAATAGTTTAGGAAGGAAAAAGTTCAGATTTGAACGGTAAAAAATAGAGTAAGAAAAGCAGGAGAACCAGAAAATTAGCAATTATGAGTAATAACGAAGAATTCGAAAACATTTCGTTTGATTTACCCAAAAATCAATCTAATGTGATCAAAGTGATCGGAGTAGGAGGAGGAGGTAGTAATGCCATCAACCACATGTTTCAACAAGGAATAAAAGGGGTTGATTTTGTCATCTGTAATACAGATTCACAGGCATTAGAGAATAGTTCGATTCCTAATAAAATTCAGTTAGGAGTTTCATTAACTGAAGGTTTAGGGGCAGGGGCCAATCCAGAAGTTGGCGAGCAATCCGCTGTAGAAAGTTACGAAGAAATAAAAACCATGTTGGATACCAATACCAAAATGATTTTTATCACTGCAGGTATGGGTGGTGGTACTGGTACCGGAGCAGCTCCTATTATTGCAAAAATGGCTAAAGAATTGGATATTCTTACCGTGGGAATAGTGACTATTCCTTTCCAGTTTGAAGGTCGTATGCGTAATGAGCAGGCACAATTGGGTGTAGAACGTCTTCGTGCCCATGTGGATTCTTTGATTGTGATCAATAATAATAAACTACGCGAAGTATATGGTAACCTTGGGTTTAAAGCTGGTTTCTCTAAGGCAGACGAGGTTCTTGCCACTGCTTCTCGAGGTATCGCCGAAGTTATTACACACCACTATACGCAAAACATAGATTTACGTGACGCAAAAACGGTTCTAAGTAATAGTGGTACGGCAATTATGGGGTCTGCTAATGCCTCTGGTAATAAACGTGCTCACGATGCTATTGTAAAGGCACTAGATTCTCCGCTACTTAATGATAATAAGATTACCGGAGCCAAAAATGTACTGCTGCTAATTGTATCTGGTAGAGAAGAGATAACTATCGACGAGATTGGTGAGATCAATGATCACATTCAACAAGAAGCGGGACATGGTGCTAATATTATTATGGGTGTAGGAGAAGATGAGTCGTTAGAAGACGCCATCTCTGTAACAGTAATCGCAACAGGATTCGATGTCGAACAGCAAGACGAGATTGTAAATACAGAAACCAAGAAAATTATTCATACCCTTGAAGATGAGCAGCGTACTGCAGTGCAAGATTTAACTCCAAAATCTACAGGTAAGGTTACGCCAATACTTTCTCCGTTGCCTAAGAAGGAAGAGGCAGAAGAATCTTCAATAATAAAGCATGAATTGATTGAAGATGCAGAAGAAGTCGATGAGCCTTTGATTCCTACTACAGATCTCTTGAAAAATATTGATGTTAACTATGAAATAGTGGATGCTTTTTCTACCGATAATGATTTTGTGATTATTAATGCACAAGATATTATTAAAGAAATAGAAGTTAATGATGCAAAAGAAATAGCAGAACAAGAGAAAGAAGATCAATTTTCATTGGCATTCGATATGCCTGTTGGAGCAGGTAAAGAAGAAACGGTTAATGAAATTGCTTCTGAAAATTCTGTAACTGAAAAAATCGAAGAAGAAGAACAATCTATAATTTTTGATCTAAGTGATGATATCTTGGATATGGAGGTTAACGAACCTATAGAGGTTGTACCAACAAGCGAAACTATATCAGGAGGTGTTCGAAAATACAGTCTAGAAGACTATATGGAAGAAGAAAAAAGGTTAACTGAAGCACAACCAGAAGTTATGGAAGAAGATGAAGAGGTTCTTTTTGAAAAGAAAACGGTTGCTCCAGCTCCGGAAACAGAGCCAACCGAAGATGTAGATCCTATAAATCAACCTATTTCTGAAACACTAAAGGCCAGAGCGGCAGAACGTCGTGAAAAGATGAAAGAATTTAATTATAAATTCAGGAACAGTTCTAATAAGATTGATGATATCGAAAAAGAACCGGCCTATAAGCGTGCTGGGATAGATGTAGATGCAAAACCTGATGATTCTGGATTGTCACGTACTTCACTAGGAACCGATGGTAATGATGATATACAATTAAGAAAAAATAATTCATTTCTACATGATAATGTAGACTAAAAGATTTTAATAACTAAAATTGCGAGATAACCGATAATCTAACGATAGATTATCGGTTTATTTTTTATCTTCGCAATCCGTAAGAATAAAATTTATACCCATGAGTTTACAAGCAAAAGTAATGACCGCAATGAAAGAGGCTATGAAGGCCAAAGATACCAATGCGTTAACCTCATTACGAGCTATTAAATCGGCTATTTTGTTAGCTCAAACAGAAAGCGGAGCTAAAGAAGAACTTACAGAGGATCAGGAGGTAAAATTGCTGCAAAAATTGGTAAAACAACGTAAAGACAGTGCTGTAATTTTTGCAGAGCAGGGTAGAGATGACCTGGCGCAACCAGAACTAGATCAAGCCAAGGTGATCGAGCAATTTTTACCGGCACAGTTAAGCGAAGAAGAAATTGAAAAAGTAGTGGTAGATATTATTGCCAAAACAGGAGCAGAAGGTATGAAGGATATGGGAAAAGTAATGGGAATGGCTTCTTCTCAACTGGCAGGTAAGGCAGATGGTAAAACCATTTCTACGATAGTAAAAAGTAAATTGTCTTAGAAATTTTATATCGGTCGTGTGGCGCAACTGAATACCTGCCTGCCGGCAGGCAGGGCGTAAAATTTGAGTTATGATTTTTTATACTTATGGTTTAAGGAGCGAAATTGATGGTAGATTATATAAAGGACATACTCATAGGTTAAAAAAAAGAGTGGAAGAGATTATTTAAAACAAAAAATTAGGCCGTGTGGCGCAACTGAATAGCGCATCAGATTTCGGCTCTGAGGGTTGGGGGTTTGAATCCCTCCACGGTCACGTCAAGCACAAAACCTGCAATGTAATTGCAGGTTTTTGTTATTCGGAAAAGATCAAAACGTAGTTTTGTGAATCTTTGGAGAATAACAAAACCTGTAAAGCGTTAGCTTTGCTAGTTTTGTATTTGCAGTAGTGAGTGTATTGAGGATCATAAAATAATCCTCCCTAGGTCACTTTTAAGACAAAATTTATCAAAGCGAGACAATATTGTCTCGCTTTTTTGTTGGATATTGTTACTTTTGTAATTGATCACAAACAGTGAGATTTAGTAATACACAACAGTTATTATAAGCGAAATATTAAAAATTTGGTCGATGGGAAAAATTTGGATAATAACAATAGCTATAGCAATTTTTTTAATAATAAATTTTCTTCATTATATAAGTCTTAGAAGTTATGTTAAAAAAGAATTTGGCAAAAAGTGGTTGAACCTTTGGGGAAACAAAGTTTATTTCTGGCAAAGCTCAATACTTATTAGTACAGCTGGTACACTTTTAATTATCTATCTTTTGAAATGGACTAATGTTTTGAGTTTTTAGTAGTCAAAAACATGAACTAATGATATTGTAACATGGCAAAAACGACTATAAAACATTGTTTGTATTAAATGCTATTTCAACAAGCAGTTTTCAAAATATATTCTTCTTCATAATAATTGTTAACATTATCTAAAAATTCAGTAGAAAAGTTCGAACTCTGGAAGCCTGGGGTCACGTCAAGCACAAAAACTGTAAAGCGTTAGCTTTGCTAGTTTTGTATTTGCATTAGTGAAGCATATAAAGGATCATAACATAATCCTAATCCTCCCTGGGTCACTTTTAAGACAAAATTAACCGAAGCGAGACAATATTGTTTCGCTTTTTTTTGTTCATTTATAATCAAGAAACAATAGTATACCAACTTAGACAAAACCTCGATTGTCTTTAAATGTTCGAGTTATAAATAACTAAATTATCATTATTATGTTACACAAAATTTTAGAAAACGCAAAAGTACTAAGTAAAAACCAACAGAAATTTATAAATGGAGGAGCAGTTTGTCATGACCCCCTTGGAGACCCTTGTGCTGGAGAGATTGTAAATTGTGAATGTGTCGTCAATATAGATGGTCTTCCATAGAGAAAAGCGGTTTTTAATAAAGAAGGGCATTCATCAAAAATGCCCTTTTTTATTTTAGAATTAAAAATTAATAAATCTTCCCATCTCTCCAAAAGCTATTAATATTAACAAGCTGTTTTCAGCATATATTCCTTTTCAAAATAACTGTTAACATTATCTAAAAATTCAGTCAAAAAGTTCGAACTCTGGAAGCTTGGGGTCACATCAAGCAAAAGAGGGTGTCTAAAAAGTAGTCATTCCGAGAGAAACGAAGGAATCTGTTGAGCTTAAGTTACTGATAAACAGATTACTTAAAAATTAAAATTTTTCGTAATGACATTTTCTAAACTTTTTAGACAGCCTCTTTTGTTATTTGTAAAAAATCGAAGCCAAAAGCTTTGAAATCTTTGGAGAATAACAAAAAGCACCTCTAGCATTATTTTCTATCACTGAATTGAATATTTAGCTACCAATATACCTTTGGATATGTAAAAAAGGATACCATACACCGTAACATATATATCGAATCCATCTATACCAACAGCCGTTCTTCTTTTTTATCGTTTTATTGAACTTTAGTTATTTCAAAATATTCATTTCCAGCTTGAATTTTTAAATCAATAGAACCTTTATCATCTTCGTAGAGATGTAAAATTGAAAGTATCTCCAAAGGAATTACTCTTTCCAAATCTGTAATACTTCCAGTTCCTTCTTCTTTCGTTCCACCTGGAGAACTATCTATCAATTGATATTTATATCTTATCATCGTTTAATTGAACTTTTAATTTACTATTCTACAAGATAAAACTTTCTGCGCTATCGGGTTTTTATACATTATCTCCGTGATATTTTTTCCAAATGGTTTCCAACACCATCTTACCTTTCATTCCTTGATAAAATGCATTAATTTTTTTGAGGTTTTTCGAACTCATATTTCCAGAAATTAGGTCACATTTTTCAATCGTAAATTTTGCATCTATTTCTTTATTCTTAGAAACTACGTGAAAATGTGGTGGATTATGATCGTTTGGGTAAATTTTTACTTGAAGGTCATCAATAGTAGCAACACGTTCTTTTATTGCCCAAGTAGGATCATTCAAGTGCTTTTGTAATGAAACATCATCTAATACTAAATAATATTCAAGCAAATCTTGTAATATTGTTTCAAATATTTTTAGGCTCATTTTTTAATCGGTTATTTAGACTTTTTGTTCTTTTCAATTTCAATAAATAATTGAAACATCTCAAAAACATTCGATGTAATTAATGCAATAAATCCAAAGATGACAGTTGAAACTATCACTTGCACGATATCATATCCGTTTTCAATCCAAGATTGATAAGCTGTAAAAAGTATTAAGATTAAAATCAGGGGTATTAATAGCAAGGATATTATCGCTAAAGATAAAATTGGCAGAGTAATGAATAATGATTTAATACATCCAGATTTGTTACTATTGTTATCTGATTCTATGGGAATTGGATTAGAAAGAGAAATTGTATTTAATAAATAATTACCATTTAAGGAGGGGTGTTTAATTTGATATAGTTCTATGAGATATCTATCTGTTCTAATTATGTTGTTTATATTACTAATTACCATTGAAAAAGTATAAGCAATAAAGACTGGAAGAAATCGCAATGCTAACTGCACATCGTTTATTTTAAAAGGACCAGCTTTGATATCACTAATAATTTGATTTTTTAGAAGAAAATATCCTAGAAATCCTATTAAAAATAATATAGAGTTTTTATTAATTCTTTTAGTTAAGAGGTTTTCTTTGAATTTATACTCTTGGATAAAAAAATCAACCTCACTTGGTGATAGTTTTTGTAATTGATACAGAATTTCTGAATATTTCATGGGTTATTGAAATTTAGATCGTTTAGTTAAACTTTTTAGAAATAACACTAACTGATCTATATCTAAACCCTTTATTTTTTCCAAAGCAGGTTGATTTGTTAAAGCCTATATAGGATTTACTTCTTTTCCCTACATATATTTTTTTAATTTCGGATATTGTTTTAGCGTCACATCCTGTTAGGGTAACTTTTATTTCTAAATTAACGCCTTTATCAGTATTATTGACTGCATACCAATTTGCTGTTCTACCGTCAGAAGAATTATATACATTTTGTTGTTCCACTCCTACGTCGTTTTGTGATAAACATATTGTGCTTAAGAATAAAAATGAAGTAAATATTATAGATTTCATATTTTAGAAAATTTAGTTAATTATTTTTATAAGTTATCGTTTTATTGAACTCCTTTTTTAAAATTTTACTCATTTGATTTCCTGAGCTTTTTTTGGTAAAATAACATAACTCAAATGTACTTCTCCATCTCTATCAACTTGACTGTGATAAGGTCTTGTGCTTCTCATTAGAACATTAAATACTTTCCTTAAACAAACGTGTTTATTTTCTATGAATAGCTTAATTGTATTTTCTCTCTGCCAAGGAGTAGTATTCTGTATACGGAACTCTAGTGGCTGATCTTCAGGATCTGTTGCATTAATAGTTATTTCCAAAATATCCCCAGGGAATAATGTAGTTTTAGGGTGCAAACTATTGAATCCTGGCCAAACGTTGCCAAAATTATCGGCCACTCTTTCAATTCTGGGAAAAATATCTACATTATATTCCATTTTACTCTGATATCTAATTATTTTATTTCGTATTTCTCCACAAATTCCTTCAAGTAAGTTACTTTGATGTAATAAAAGTAATCTACCATGTGCAAGGGTATTGCGATATTCTTCCATTTTTTTAAAGTAGACATCAAACTCCTTTTTGTCTTCAAAAACGGATTTAAAAAGAGCTGCCCAATTTTTACTTATAATAGTAGACAAATCATAAAAGTCCGAATAATAGATTAGTCTACTTTCAACTATTCCTGTCTTTAGAGATTTTTTAAGAGCTATATCCCTTTTTTCCTCCCATTTTTTAATTCGATCAACAGATATACCATAGTACTTTTGCCAATCTCCATTATATTTTTTTCTTAGTTGATATAATATAAAATCCCTAAGTGTATTTTCAATTTCAATAATTCTATTAAATGACATATTTATAATTTAATCGAGTAAAGAATGTATAGTTGACTTAACAGCTAATCGTTTATTTAGACTTTCTTTTCTTAATAAAGTATTTTTCATCATTGTAAATATCCTGATATAAGTAATTACAGGATTTAGATAATGCCTCTAAGCTATTATTAGAAGTAAATAATAACTTATCGTTTAAAGAGAATACAAAAAAGGAATAGTTGATATCTTTTGCTCCAAATGAATTATTGGATCTATACTTGACTTCAATCATTTTACCTAATACTGTTTTGTCTTTGTCTAAAACTAATAAGTTATCGTTTTCTGTTTTAAACCTATATTCAGAACTCCTTTCCCCCATACAATGGGCAGCTATTCTAGATACCGTTATATCATTTTCTTTTTGTTCAATAATTTCTAAACTTGAAGGATCTTTCAGGTTATCTCCAAAATAAGAATTGATTTGGCTGCTCTTTTTATCACAACCATATGTTATAACTATAAGCATTGATAATATATAGAGTTTCTTCATCGTTTTATTGAACTTTTTCGTCGAAGTACATTATATTTTTTTCTAAATCAATTACTTTTAAAATTTCAAGTAATCCATTATTGGCTTTGTAATGCCAAATAGAATACCCTGTTTTTGTTGTAGGATCTGTAAGAGTTTTAATTATATCAACACCCGAAAAATCTCTATTCCCATACTTCATTTGTTTGTTAGATTCATTTAGCTCCATCGTTTCTTGTAATTCATCATTTTTTACTCTTTTTAAGAGTTCTTCGTATTTTTGAAAAGCATCCATACTTTAAGGTTTTAAAGAGTTGTAATTTATCGTTTTATTGAACTTTAATTGCTTATTCCTTTAGACATTTTTAGTATAAGCTTAAGCTGAGTTTCTTGAGAAGCAAAAAAAAATTCTGATGATAGAGTAGTATGAGCTCCAGTAATTAAATAACTCTTAATATGTGTTCCATCAGAAAGTTCTACTAGAGTTTCATTATACTCTTCAAGTTCTTCTTTATCTTTTAAAAAGCTTTTTGGCAAACCATCTTCAATTGGGATAGTTATTATATATCCAGCCATTTCGGTAAAACTTTTAATTACACCCTTTTCCATACCTTGCTCAATGTTCTCGATTTTATTTCTTTTGAAATAATTCAATATTAATATCAAAGTTTGATTGCTTAAAATATCTTGATTCATTTATTATAATTTATCGTTTTATTGAACTTTTAGTTTACTATTCCGCACTATCGGATTTTGAATAATATTTAAGAATTTATTATAAACTACCACTTCCATGTGAGTAGATTATGATATCCTTGTATGTAATATTTTTTAATTACGCCAAAACCCTGGCAAACTTCGCATTTAAAATATCCTGTATTACAATGATTGCAATGCCCTATATCTGAACCAGACCAAGAATACCTTCTTGCTGTTCCATCACAGTGTGAACAAGGTACAATTAATTCACCATGACATATATTGCAAGTTTTTTTATAACCCAAATCTTCAAGTATTGTTCTTGCCAATTTCCTGTTTTTTTGGGTGCCTTTTCCATAAAAATGTAATCTAGCCAAGTATTTCCCACAAGATTCTTCACCTTGTTCATAACATTTTTCCCATAATTTTAAAGCATCCTCATTTTTTCCTTTTGAGTATAGAAGGTATCCTAACCAAAATTGACCAACCTTATTTCCTTCCATTGCGGATTTTTCAAACCAGTAAAAAGCTTTTTTGTAATTTCCACTAAGACGATATAACTCTCCAGCAGCATTCTGACCCTCTATTGATCCTTTTTCTCCACATTTTACAAAATATTTTAAGGCAAGAGAATCATTTTTTTTATAATATCGACCCTTTAAATAATCTATACCTAAAATGTACATAGCACTTATATTTCCTTGTTCGGCACTTTTCTCGAACCAAAAAAAAGCAGTGTTTAGATTTCGTTTTACACCACGTCCTTTAGCAAAAGTAAATCCATAATGGTATTGACCTTCATCATTTCCTTGTTCGGCACTTTTTTTAAACCAAAGCACTGCTTGAGTATGATCTTTTTCCACCCCTTCTTTACCATAACCATAAAAAATCCCTAACTCCTTTTGCGCAATAGGATCGTTAGCTTCTGCTTTTTTTCTGGTTTCGCGAAAAAGATCGGTTTGTGCACTTAATGTTGAACTTAAAAACATTAAGAGAAATCGTATTGCCATTAAAATATGGAATTTATTTTTCATCGTTTATTTAGACTTTCGATTTCAATTTTGTCGCATGCTTTATAGATATTTCTGCTAGACTCTTTATAAGAGTATTTCTATCGTAAACATTATTAATAATAGCTTTATGTATTATTTTTGGCGTTTCGTCCGCAACAGACTTTTGAAAATCATCAAATATTTCGAGAATATTGTTATTGGGGTTCTCTAACTTAGTTAAGCACCTATTTGTAATTTCATTTACAGTAGCTTCGAATTCTTGTATTAAACTTTCTTTATTCATTTTTATCGGTTTATTGGACTTTTAAATTTCTTCTTCTTCTAACTTTTGTTGAATATCAATTAAGAGCCTTATATAATCTGCAGCTAAACCATTTCCAATTTCACTTAACTCTGGAGGATCTATTTCTAATAGTTCATTAAACTGATTTTGGTATTCTTTTGGGATTTCCGTTTTAGAAAGACATACTACTTGAAGTTCATCTTTCTTACTAGCCAATCGAGTACTAGCATCTCCTTTATGTATTGCCATTCCATAATTTAGATTGGACAATTTGGATAATAAATGCGACATAGTTTAATTTTGTATTGATTTGTTAATTTTATCGATTATTTTATATATTTTCAATAAACAACCCCATAGCCGAAGAAAACTTCAGTTATGGGGTGTTTATAAATTTTTACGTTGTCTCTAAAATACTAAAAAACTTTTAATAGGCTACTTTTTCCCTCAAATTTTCAAATGTTTTTTGTAATATGACTTTCGCATATCCAGTTTTGAGAAGGAGTACTAAAGGGCGCATATCTAAATAACATACTAGTTCATTTAAGTGTCAAATCGTTAACTCAGGAAATGAACCGCGTTATTGAACTTTGTAGGTTTTATTCACTGGTTTTTCACCAAAAGTTCAATTAAACCACCATATCTATAAATTAAAAAACCCGATCTAGAGACCGGGTTCTTACTAACAACAAAAGTGCTAAAATGAGCTAACGACCAGTTTAGCGGAAGAATCAGTAGGGGTAGCAGAATGACTTTTGTTTTTGGGGTAGGCTCTCTTGATCCTGATCCATAATCTTTTGGTGGTAGATAGCGTATTTAAGATCGGGTTCCTCACTATATCTGTTTTTTCGCGCAACCACATAATGATCCCGGTAATCATGTTTTGAAGATAAAAAAGCTATAGTAGAATAATTTTACTGAATCGAACTAGCCCTAGATCAGATCTAATTTGAGTATCTTTATATGCTACAGTAATAGTTAACGTAGACTCTATTAATGTTAAAATATCATTTTAACAAGGTTTTTATTTCTAAAACACTATTTTTAAAGGCCTTAACCTACATTTTCTTTTTTTGATTTTTTTGACAGCATATTTATTAATTCAAGAAGGTGAACCTACAAACTCGATATTTCAGATCGTTTTGGGATTTGCAATTACGTTGGGTATTGTATCCATTTGTGTGTATTACGTTTTACGATATCTAGAATCTATCTACGTAAAATATAATAGCAAACCGTATTACATTCATTTCTATCCAAAAATGAAAAAACTACCCGATAATTTACAGGTTTTTGCTGGGGAGAATGATTTTTATAATAAGTTGGATAAAAAACGAAAGCGATATTTTGCGCATAGAACTGCACGGTTTTTAGAAGACACAAATTTTGTGGGAAGAGATGGTTTGGTTATAGATGATTTTATGCGCATGCAAATCGCAATGATGGTAACACAACTTACTTTTGGAATGCGTCATTATTTACTAGAATATTTGAACACTATCATCGTATATCCTTCGTCTTTTTATTCTGTTTTGAATCAAACTGAAAACATTGGAGAATTCAATCCCAGATCCAAAGCACTGGCACTTTCATGGAAAGATTTTCAGAAAGGAAACCTACACCAGGATAAAGGAAAAAGTTTGGGAATTCACGAGATTACACATGCGATTCACTATAATTCGATAAAAAATAATGATATAAGCTCTGAAATTTTTTATGATACCTTTTTGCAATTAGAGCAATATTTGGGTGCAGTAGAAATAAGAAAGAAAATTGTAGAGACCAAAATTTTGAGAGATTATGCGTATACAGATAAGTTTGAATTTATCGCTGTATTAGTTGAAGTTTTTATGGAATCCCCACAAGAATTAAAAGAGAAATTTCCTGAAATCTATATGTATGTAATGCGAATGCTTAATTTTCGATATTTTGAGGAGTAGTAATAATCCTATTTTAAGAAAACTATTATATTTATCATTCTAATACCATTTCTCACATGAAATTACCGTATAAAATTGTCTCTTTTGACTTGATGCTTCGTTATAAAATTGATCGATAGCTATGGCTATCCATAAATTTTTTGCCTTGCCTNTAGTAACTTCATATAAGAACTGGTAGAAACAACCTTAATTATTAAAAACTTATGGAAGAATTTCAACAAGTAATGCCGGTAAGTGCTCTTACAGATGAAAAAAGAGTTGCATTTTACAAGAAGACATATACCCACCTTGCCATGGCTGTTTTACTTTTTGTTATTGTAGAATGGATCTTTTTTCAATCTGAGACCATTGTAAATTTTGCATTTTCTATGACTCAAGGTTGGAGATGGTTACTCATGCTTGGTGGATTTATGTTGGCGACCACTTATGCAGAGAAAATGGCACACAAAAATCACAATATTAATCAGCAGTATCTGGGCCTTCTAGTATACGTAATAGCCGAAGCCTTTATTTTTATTCCATTGATCGGAATCGCTATGATGATGGCTGAAAGTGGAGGCGCAAATATTTTAAATCAAGCCGCGATTTTGACCTTGGCCTTGTTTACAGGATTGTCTGCAATTGTTTTACTTACCAAAAAAGACTTTTCTTTTCTTCGTTCTATTTTGACCATTGGATTTTTTATAGCTCTTGGATTGATTGTAGCGGGATTGTTATTTGGATTTAATCTGGGACTTTGGTTTAGTGTAGGGATGGTTATACTGGCATCTGGATCAATTTTGTACCAAACTTCTAATATGGTTCATAAATATTCTGAAGATCAATACGTAGGAGCTTCTTTAGGATTATTTGCTTCGCTGATGTTATTATTTTGGTACATCTTGAGTATTTTATCAAGGGAATAATAAACTATAGTAGTAATATGTATATCAAAAGCTGAACTATGTTGTTTGGCTTTTTGTTTGTGCGAACTGTTTTTCTGTAATAGAATTTAGTATTGCTGTTGCATGAATTCTGGAGTTTTCTATATACCATACATGCGTATCCATTCCGCCACAAATCACTCCTGCCAGGTAAAGATTCTCTACATTAGACTCCATGGTTTCTTCGTTATACTCGGGATACAGTTTCTCGTCATCTGAAAGTGTAATTCCTATTTTTTTAAGAAACTCAAAATTGGGCTTGTATCCGGTTAATGCCAGTACATAATCGTTTTCTATATCAATATCTCCGTTTGGGGTCGTAATACTAATTTTGTCTTCGAATATTTCTTTTACCGTAGCATTATAATGCGCCTTTATACTTTCTTCTTTTATTCTATTCATAATATCTGGACGCACCCAATATTTTACCCGTTTACCAATTTCGTGGCCTCGTACGATCATGGTAACGTCTGCTCCTTTACGATAGCACTCCAAGGCGGCATCTACTGCCGAATTACTTGCACCAACCACTGCTAATTTCTGTTTAGCATAAAAATGTGGATCCTTATAATAATGAGATACTTTTGGTAAATCTTCGCCAGGCACGTTCATAGTGTTGGGAATGTCATAAAATCCCGTAGCGACAATAACGAACGAAGCCGTATAGTGTTGTTTTTCAGTTTCAATTTTGAAAAGACCATTCTCTTTTTTAACGGTATTTACTTTTTCAAATAAAGTGATGTTTAAGTTATTAGAAGTAACTATCCTGCGATAATATTCTAATGCCTCATTTCGTTTGGGCTTAGCTTCTTTGCTAATAAAGGGAATATCATCAATTTCAAGTTTTTCTGAAGATGAAAAGAACTGCATGTTTATGGGATAATTAAACAAAGAATTAACGATAGGACCTTTTTCTATAATAAGATAATCGATTCCTTTTTTCTTTGCTGCTAACCCACAGGCGATACCTATGGGGCCTCCTCCTATAATGATTAAATCTGTATGCTTCATTTTAAAACGCTATCGGGATAAATTGTCATATGTACGGGTAGATACTTACAACATAAATAATATATAAAGCTACTAATTTTTAAGGTCCCAAAATGATAAAAGGCAAGCTTCTATTGAGAAACCTGCCTTTTTAGACGAAAAAAGTAACAGTTTATTTTATCACCAACTTTTTTATAATACTTTCTCCATCTATGTAAATATTTAAAAAATAATTCCCCTTAGATAAGAAAGATGTATCTATTTCGATTTCCTGATTATAATTAAAGCTGTTTTCTGAAATGACAAGCCCGGAAATATCTACTGTTTTGATTAAAATGGGATTTGTACTTTGAAGATTTTTGATTTTAATTTTTACTAGATTTTTTGACGGATTAGGGTATACAATTACTTTGGCTTCGATGTTTTTAATAGGTGGCCCGACTGGTTTTTCTTTGCCTTCTTCGATAGTGTAAAATTGATTTACCCTGAGGTTTTTAAATGTATCTACGTTTCCGGAAGGCCAATAAATAGTTAGTTTATCAATTTTAGGAGCTTTGGCTAACCCAAAATGTACTCTAAGACTGTTATGTCCCATGAAGGTATTCGAAGCAGAAACCTCTCTTTTTTGAGTAATTATTTTCCCCTTTATTTTTGAGGTTAATTCTAACCTGGCACCTAGTGCTGCTTTATTTGAAAGGTTTCCAATGAGTTTAATATTTACGAAGTGGTTTTTTATCCTAAAATCATTTCTGAAAAGCCCTTTAATGCCTCTACCCACAACAAAGAAATCTAAATCGCCGTCATTGTCATAATCCCCAATAGTTGCTCCTGTAGAGTTCCCGGAAGTTGCTGTGTTGATAAGATTAGAACCACTTTCAGTAAAGGTTCCGTCTCCATTATTAATATAATAACCACTTCCGGTAGGATTCGAACCAGTAATAATTACGTCCAGATCGCCATCGTTGTCAAAATCTCCCCAAGCGTTGGATAGGTTTTGGTTATTTGTCATTGTAAATGGAACTGCGGTTTCTACATACGTACCTGCATTATTGATATAGAATTTGTTTTCAATACCAGAATAGTTCGTAAGGCAAATATCAAGATCTCCATCATTATCATAGTCTATAGCGTTGTAGCATTGCCCATCTTGAGGATCTTCGGCAAATGAAAGCTCAGCAGTACTGATCTTCTCAAAACCTTCATTTCCTGTTTCCATTTGCAAGTTTTTGAATAAGAAATCTTGTTTGATACCGGCGGGACCAGATGCGGGACCACTCGCAATAAATAAATCAGTGTCTCCATCTTGATCATAATCAGTCCAGTTGGATACGGTATAAGCTTCTTTATTCGTTAGAAATTCGTAGGACTGAGTAACTTCGGTAAACGTGCCATCTGCATTTCCTCGATATAATCTGTTGGGGAAAGACGATGCACCCAAGAAACCATTGGCAAAGGTCAATATGAAATCTACATAACTATCATTATTGTAATCACACCATTGTACACTCCAAGTGGCAGAATTAATAGTATTCAGGACAGTATTTACCTCTGTAAATTTTCCTGCACCGTTATTAGCATAGATTCGAGTTTGTAGGGTAGAGGGGGCTGAGAAACGAGAATAAATAAGGTCAAGGTCCCCGTCATTTTGATAATCTGCCCAGCTGCATCCTACTAATGCTGTAGCGATAGGAATTGTACCACTGCTTTGGGCTACCTCAAATTTTCCCTTCCCAAGATTTCGATAAATAGTTCCTCCATAGAACAGGTCTATATTATTATCGTTGTCTATGTCTGTCCATGAGGTTCCAAAATATGTCCCTCCAATGGCCGGGTCTGAGATAATAGGATTAACGGAATCCTTAACCAAGGTGAAATTTTGAGAAAAAGAAGTACATGTAAAGCTAAAAAAGAGTAAAAAGAATAGAGTTCTCATAAGCCTGGATTTTAAGATTTATAAGAATAAAATTCTGTAAAATCCTTTTAGAAACGGTTTAGAATTATAATTCTTTACTCGATAATCGAGATTTAAATGCTCCGATGCTTGCCTCGAAATCTGAATTATTTTTTCAATCCAATGCCTCATGGGCTTGCCCTGAGGTAGTTTACTTTTTTAGGTGTCCTGAACGACGAAGTGTCTTTTCTTATATTCTGAAGGGGTGCATTTGAACTTATTTTTAAAAGCGCTATTAAAGGTAGCTTTGTTATTGAATCCAACATCAAAATATATTGTTTTTATGCTTGTTTCAGAATCTTCAATGAGCATTTTTTTTGCTTCCTCTAATCGATATTCATTAATGAATTGATTGAAATTTTTCCTGGCTTTTTCGTTTATAAGTTTGGAAAGGATGTGGGTAGATAATCCTGTCATATCAGCCAAATGGACTAATCTAAGATTGTTGTTTAAATAAGGTTTGTTGTTTTTAATATACAGAAGTAATTCAGTGTAAAATTCGTCTTTGGTGGCTTGCGTTAATTCTCTCCCATTGGTCTCTTTCAGAAATAAATTTGACAGCAATTCGCCATTAAAGATAGAAGGTTCTTTGTAGACCATATACCCTATGGCATAGATCGAGATAGCCATGGAGAAAGAAATGGCATAGTCCCAACTAGAATTAAAAAATGAAAATTTAACCAACACATAATAGCTGATATAGGAAACTGTAAACATCAAAAATAGGTTCATTAGAAGATTTACCCATTTTTTTCTTATGGCTTGATATTGTGTTGTGCTACTGATATTTTCATGAAATGCAATAAAATCCTTTGTTGTGATCCAGTAAATGATTAGTGATAATGCAGCAAGCCATGGAGATCTTAAAGAACCAAATAAATTAAATAAAACCTCATTTTCATGATGTTCAAAGTTTTGGAAACCATCAGATCTAATAAAATAATATCCCGTGAGTATAAAAGATATAACCGAGGGTAAAAAATGAAACCACCGTACTTTGAATGTCTTGCTATAAAATTTGGCGATATAGATATATAGAAGTGGACCAAAAGCCAGGTACCAACTGGAATCAAAAAAATATAAATAAGGATAAATCGATCCATAATTAGTCCAATATAATACGTATTGAACTAATATAAGTGAGAACCCAAATACAAATAAGATAACAGGTAGATTGTTAATCCTACTATTTTTATGAAGCCCTAAAATTATACTCAAAAAGAATCCTAACGAACTCACCAACAAAAAAAAAGACGTCCAGGTATCAAAAGATGGTGTTAGGTTCTGTCCCATATTATCTATTTACATTCCTACAATCTCTTTTAACCGTTTAATTGTTTTAGTTGGATTTTCACTTTTAAAAACATGGCTGCCAGCCACCAATACGTCTGCACCTTTATCTATAAAAATTTTTGCATTTTTATCAGTAACACCACCATCCACTTCTATAAGAGTATTGGATCCGTTGCTGTCAATCATTTCTCTAAGTTTTTCTACCTTTTTATAGGTGTTTTCTATAAAGGATTGTCCGCCAAATCCTGGATTTACGCTCATTACACAAACCAAATCAATATCGTGGATAATATCTTCTAAAGCATTTACACTCGTGTGTGGATTTATAGCTACACCGGCTTTCATTCCTTCATCTTTTATAGCTTGCAAAGTTCTATGAAGATGTGTACACGCTTCGTAATGTACTGTAAGAATGTTACTTCCTAAATCTGCAAAAGTTTTTATGTAACGGTCTGGATCAATGATCATCAGATGTACATCGATTGTTTTGGTAGCATGTTTGGCAATGTCTCTTAAAACTGGCATTCCAAAAGAAATATTTGGAACAAAAACACCATCCATGATATCAATATGAAACCAATCTGCATCACTATTGTTGATCATTTCTATATCGCGCTGTAAATTAGCAAAGTCAGCCGCTAATATTGAAGGGGCAATTAATTTTGAAGCCATAAAATTGTGTTGTTTTGGGCAAAAATACTATTTAAGTTTCAAATAATGAGCTAGAGGAGCTTCATAAATTTTTGTGTCAAATACAAGATGCTTTTGTAGTGCTCTGGATTATAATCTTTTTCTTTATTCAAGAATTCTTGTAATTCGGTTTGACTGTAATGATCTGAAATCACTGTGAAAGAAGAATGATATTCTGAGAAAGAATGATCATTCATCTCTTTATCTAACATTTTGATAATGTTATAATGCCTTGAATCTTTTTTGATTCTTTCAAACATTCTTTTAACGATTTCTTCTTCACCTTCAAGAACCTGGAAGAAATTACCTTCAGAATATATGAGTATGCCTGTAAGACCAATAGTATTGTTATGAACATTAACATGATCCATAAGCTTAGCGATATCAGTATTTGATAGATCTGGATTGACCGTACTTACATAGCTTATAATATACCTCATGGCGCATATATTGTGAGGGGTACTTAAAGATACAAATTTTGAGTTTGATAATAAAGATATTACTTTGTCAATTAGAATAAAGAACCTCAATATTTCACTATAGTGACGCTTACATTTTGCTATAAATGTCGTTAAAATACAATAAAAAAAACCTCCGGTAATCAGCCGGAGGTCATTCATCAATCAAAAAACGAACAGTTATATTATAAAACTGTTTGTAACCGCAATTTAGGAATTTATCCTAAATAAGTCTTTAGTATTTTACTTCTAGACGTATGTTTTAGTCTACGAATTGCTTTTTCTTTTATTTGACGTACACGTTCACGAGTAAGATCAAATGTTTCACCAATTTCTTCTAGAGTCATAGGGTGTTGATCACCCAATCCAAAATATAATCTAATAACATCAGCTTCTCTTGGAGTAAGAGTTTCTAGAGCACGTTCTATTTCCGTTCTAAGTGATTCATGCAGTAATGTTCTATCGGGATTTGGTGATTCTCCAGAATTTAATACATCATAAAGATTAGAATCTTCTCCTTCTACAAGAGGTGCATCCATACTTACATGACGTCCTGAGTTTTTCATAGATTCTTTCACGTCATTGATAGTCATATCCAGCTCTTTTGCAATTTCCTCTGCACTTGGTGGTCGCTCGTGAGATTGCTCTAAAAAAGCATATGTTTTATTGATCTTGTTGATCGAACCAATTTTATTTAATGGCAGACGAACAATACGAGATTGTTCTGCTAATGCTTGTAGGATAGATTGACGAATCCACCATACTGCATATGAAATGAATTTAAATCCACGAGTTTCATCAAAACGCTTGGCAGCTTTAATTAATCCAAGATTACCTTCGTTAATAAGGTCTGGAAGTGTAAGTCCTTGATTTTGATATTGTTTTGCAACAGATACTACGAATCTTAAATTTGCTTTGGTTAGTTTTTCAAGTGCTCTCTCGTCACCAGCTTTTATACGCTGAGCCAATTCCACCTCTTCATCTGCAGTAATAAGATCTACTTTACCTATTTCCTGTAAATATTTATCCAGCGATGCAGTTTCACGATTCGTTACCTGCTTCGTAATTTTAAGTTGTCTCATCTATGTTCTCCTTGAAATTTAATATGTGAATATTTAGGGCCTTTTATCTTTTATACGTAAGATGTTATCAAAATGTTACAAAAATGTTGATTTTTTATAGAAATTAGTATTTATAATTTTATTAGTCGGTAATGAAACGTGTCACTAACACTAGTCTGAAAGGTTTTTTTAAATTATATCTAAAGTAGTTGAGTTTCTAAAAATTTAAAATAGATCAATTTTGAAATAATAAAAAATATGGAATTAAAACTCAAAAGATAATCCTGACTGAATAGTAAAATAGAATAAATTATAACTTTCTAAGTTTTTACTTGCTTCTTGCAACTGATAATTAATTAACGGATCAAAATTTACAAACAGGTTGTCTGATAATTTATATTTTAGATTTGAACCTAAATACAAGCCAAGCCCTATTTTTTTTATGTTATCCTCACCTCTAATTGTGAAATCTCCAGCCGAAGCTTTTATAACAATATTATTTTTTGCGTAAAATAAAAGATTTAGTCCTCCAACTAGCGAAGTAGTGATTTGTCGTTTATCTGAGAGTTGATATTGTAAACCTACAGAGATTTCATCATAGATTAATTTCTGGATGAGGTCTATTTGTGATTCGTTTTCAATTATTTCATTTGAAGCCTGAAGTGACCATTCATTTTGGATGTAAGCAGGTAGTTCTGTTAGAATGCGATTTTTGGTTTTGTTGCTTAGCTTTAAATGATTATAACCCACTCTTAATGCCATTTTTTTGGAAAAATAGGATTTAACCGTAATACCATAACCCAAACTTATTTTTCCAGTACTAGTATTATCTGATAAACGATCACTTATCAAGGACCCATTAGAAGTTATATTGTAGGTGGGAGCAATATGCAATCCAAAGCTGAATTTTTGATACACTTTCTTTTTTTTAGGATGCATAAAAATCAGAGTATCCTTTTTCTTGCGGTTAGTTATTCGTGTATCCTTTTCAGAAGTTGATTTATTTTCTGCTTCTTCGCCTATGTTCTTTTCTTCATCTTCAACCTGTTTTATTCTCGTAGCATTATCCTCTAGTGTCGATAAAGCTTTTGAGTTTTTAAGACCAATTTGCCTATCAAACTTTGAAGTAGTTAGTTTATTTTTTTCTTGTTTTGTAATTTTTTCTTTCTGGTTTACTAATTCGAGTTGACTACTTTTTTCTGGATTCCTCTCAACTTTTGCTTTAGACTGTAGTTTAGATGTATTTATAACAGAAGATGTATTATTGTTATGAATTGGTTTTACGTTTACTATAGAATTACTGTTTTTGTTTGAATTATTATCATTTGCGTTTAACACTATTTTTTCAATGGTATCTGTGATAGTGATATGAGTATTAGGTATAGGTCTTTGATTGTTTTCTTCTTCATCGCTTTCTACACAATTATCTTCGGTTAAAGAGGTTTCTAATACAATAAGGCTTGGATCGTCTTTGGACAGGGTATTTTCGTAAGCATTAAATATGATATAGGTTAATAATAGTAGAGGAATTACAATACTCGAAGTTCTTCCCCAATACGAAAGTCTATTTCTTTCTTTTTGAGGTAGTTTTGGCTCGATATCCTCCCAAGTTAAATGACTTTGAGATCGATCAAAATTCTTCAACTTTTCTTTAAAAGCTTTTCCTATGTCTTTTGGGTTAGCCATTACTTATCACTTTTTTTTTAAAACAATCTTTATCAGATAGTATTTTAGTTTTTAATATACTTTTTGCCCTATGTAAATTTGATTTAGAAGTTCCTTCAGAAATAGTAAGCATTGTAGCGATCTCTTTGTGTGAGTATCCATCAAGTTCATATAAATTAAATACCAATCGATATCTGTCTGGTAACCCTTGTATGTATACGAGTAATTCGTCTAATGATAGCTGTAATTCTTCTGTGTCAATTATAACATCCTCAATAGTATCTTCTCTAATAAGATTATCTACATAAGGTGTTTTTTTGTATTTGTCAATTGCCTTATTAATGGTTATTCTTTTCATCCAACCTTCAAAAGAACCTTTGAAATTATATTGGTTTATTTTGCTGAAAATTGTGATAAAAGCATCTTGTAAGTTGTCTTCGGCTTCGCTATAATTTTTGCAATATTTTAGACTCAAAGCAAAAAGTACATCTCTATAGAGATAAAACAATTCACTTTGTGCTTTACGATTGTTTTTTTGGCACTTTTTGATTAGTTTTTTTATGTCCAATTGATTGTAAGCTTTGTAAAGACTACTGTTTTGATTTTATACATCATTGTTAATAAGCAAAAAAGATTTCAATATATGGTAACACTTATTCTAAATACTTTTTTTAAAATAGCATATAAATTATTGAGGTATCTATTTTCTTCAGACTGAGTTGTTTTTAAAGGTTGCGTCAAAAAGAATAAAATTTTAATAATTTAAACGAAATGCTAAAAGTAAAGTAGTTTTAAAAGCATTCTTCCTATACGAGGAAAGATGGCCAATCATAAAATTAAGACGCGTCGGTATTGTTACAGGCTTCGACAAATAATACAATTCTAATAATTTTAGAAACATTAGTTTCTGAATTCTTAATTTTAGCAAAAACTAGTTGGGGATTGGTAGTGTTTGTATATGCAGATGAACCTAAAATGTTTTGTTCTTCTTCTGCATCAGAATACGTGTTGAAAAATGTTACTTCTGCACCCGTATTTATATTTTCTTGAAGTGACACTATACATTCTTTATATTCATCAAGCATGAATTCTGCTTTATCATCAAAACCTTTAAGTGCACATTTTCTGAATTCTACATAATCACATGAGTTTTCAACCGCACATTGTTTCTTAATGGTGTGTTTTTTGTCTTGATTAGTTATTTCTATAGTAGCGTCGTCGATAATAGTAGCTTCCCAGTCAAAATTCCAATCCTGTGCAGTTTGAGACTCTCCTTCTAAGTGAATATTGATATGTAATTTTTCTTCAATAAATAAGGACACCCAAGACGTTCTGTACGCATCACCTTCATGATAAAAAATGCCTGTGCCGTCTTGGTAAAAGTCAAGTAAAGAATTGTTATATTCCTTGTTTTCGGTTAAAGAATTAATTGTCCATATACAGTTTTCTTCTTCTAGTATGTCATTGCAATTACCAATAATTTCGGTTTCTATGCATGCTTCAATTGTTTCTTTAAGTTCTGCATTATCACCAATAATTAATGTACTGCCATCTTCTAATTTACTTGAAATAGGATAGCTAAGCCCAATTGCTCCATTAATTTCTTCAGTTTGACCAAGTAAGTTTACAAACTCTACATTATTATTGACGATTTTCCTGTCAACTACTTCTGAATTATCATCAAAGGTATAAATATTAAATGGATAGATAAAAATGACACAAACGGGCTCGGTTTTATCATCATTTGTAGAAATCGTTTTTATAGAATTAAACAACGAAGAATCAGAGTCGATTTTTTGTAGATTACTAAATAGGTCATAAGGTTCATTTTCACATGAAATCAAAAAAAATGTTGTGAAAAAAATTAAAGAATTTTTTTTGAATAGTGTCATAACTCTGTTTTTTTAAAGTATTTGTCTTATAGACTGATGACTTTAAAAAGGTTGCGTATACGTTATCGCTAAACTCTGATTTGTAAAACTTAGAAGTAATACAAATGAAAACGCCTTCAAAATTTTGAAGGCGCCCTTTGTAATATCAAAAACTAATTAAAATTAATTTTCATTTTTCTCATTTCTAGGTTTTCTATCACCTCTTGGTTTGTCTCCTTCCGCTTTTGGAGGTCTTGGCAATAATGCTTTTCGAGAAACTTTTTCTTTACGCGTTCTGGAATCAATACCAAAGTATTTTACGTCCATCACATCGCCGATATTTACGACATCGGTTACATTATTGGTGCGCTCCCAAGCTAGCTCAGAAATATGTAGTAAAACCTCATTACCTGGAGCTTCAACATACTCTACTACAGCTCCAAAATCAAGTATCTTAATCACTTTTACTTCGTAAACGCTCCCAACTTGAGGTTTAAAAGTGATAGAATCGATTTTGGCTAGCACTTTATCAATTCCTTCCTGGCTTGTACCCAAAATTTCTACGTTACCTTCTTCAGTAACCGGATCTTCATTAATTACAATAGTAGTTCCTGTTTCTTTCTGTAATTCTTGAATTACTTTTCCACCAGGGCCGATTAGTGCTCCGATATATTCTCCAGGAATCGTTTTGGTAACCATTTTAGGTGCGTGTGCTTTTACATCAGCATTTGGAGTAGCTATAGTTTCTGTCAATTTGCCAAGGATATGCAAACGGCCATCTGCAGCTTGTTTTAATGCATTAACCAAAATTTCATATGAAAGTCCTTTTACCTTAATATCCATCTGGCAAGCTGTAATACCATCTGCAGTACCGGTAACTTTAAAGTCCATATCCCCTAAATGATCTTCATCACCTAAAATATCAGATAAAACTGCATACTTTCCTGTTTCACTATCAGAAATCAATCCCATAGCAATACCAGAAACTGGTTTTTTCAATTGCACACCTGCATCCATTAGTGCCATGGTACCAGAACATACGGTTGCCATAGAAGAAGAACCATTTGATTCTAGTACTTCTGATACAACACGAACTGTATATGGGCAATCTTCAGGAATCATCCCTTTTAAAGCACGTTGTGCTAAATTACCATGTCCCACTTCTCTACGAGATGTACCCCTGATAGGTCTTGCTTCACCAGTTGAGAAAGGAGGGAAGTTATAATGCAGATAGAAAGTTTCTTCACCTTCGTATGAAGGCATATCTATTTGATTTGCTTCTCTTGATGTTCCTAAAGTGACTGTGGCCAAAGCTTGCGTTTCTCCTCTTGTAAAAATAGAAGACCCATGTGTAGATGGTAAATAATCAACTTCACACCAGATTGGTCGTATCTCGGTAGTTTTGCGACCGTCAAGACGAAGTCCTTCATTTAAGGTTAAATCACGTACTGCTGCTTTTTCGGCTTTGTAATAATATTTAGAGATCAAATCTCCAAAGTCTTCTAATTCTTCTTCAGAGAAAGTAGCTTTTATTTCTTCTTTTATTTCTGAAAAGGCTGTACTTCTTTCATGTTTTGCAGATCCTGCTTTTGCAACGGCGTATACTTTGTCATATGCCATATCATGAATTTTCTTAGCCAACTCTTCGTCTTCACGCTCTGGATCGTATTCACGAACTTCCTTTTTCCCGAATGCTTCAGCCAATCTCAATTGAGCAGCACATTGTACTTTAATGGCTTCATGAGCAAATTTAATAGCTTCTACCATTTCTTCTTCAGAAATCTCGTCCATTTCACCTTCAACCATCATCACAGAATCTGCAGATGCCCCAATTACCATATCGATATCAGATTCATCTAATTGCGCTCTTGTTGGATTTACGATAAACTCTCCATTGATTCTTCCAACGCGAACTTCTGAAATTGCACATTCAAAAGGGAAGTCTGATAACTGTATCGCTGCCGATGCTGCCAATCCAGCCATGGCGTCTGGCATTACGTTTTCATCATGAGACATTAATTGGATCATCACCTGTGTTTCTGCATGATAATCTTTTGGAAAAAGTGGACGTAATACTCGGTCTACCAAACGCATCGTTAGTACTTCGCCATCACTTGGTCTAGCTTCTCTTTTGAAAAAACCTCCAGGGTAACGACCTGATGCAGCAAATTTTTCTCTATAATCTACCGTTAAGGGTAGAAAATCTACATCACTCTGTTTGTAATTTGAAACAACTGTACATAATAACATACACTTGCCTGATTGCACAACAACAGAACCATGTGCTTGCTTTGCTAATTTTCCGGTTTCAATAGAAATCTCTCTACCGTCACCAAGGTCAATGACCTCTCTATAAACTTTTGGAATCATAATTTTTTTTGATTCATATCCATCAATTCACCTATCTCAATAACAGAGAATGATAGATTTAATTAAACATTGGTTTTCCGTCTAACTCGGACGGACAAGGTTGTGTTGTTGTAGTAATTGCTCGACCAATGAAAAACTAAGGCGTACATCTGCATTTTTTGTACAAATGCTTTTTTTAAAAATAGTTATAATTAAAAAAAGAGGCACAAAGCCCCTCTTTTATTATTTTCTTAATCCTAATTCTTTCACAATTGCACGATATCTCATGATATCTTTTTTCTTCAGGTAATCTAATAAATCCCTACGCTTACCTACCAGCTTTACCAAAGAACGCTCTGTATTAAAATCTTTACGATTATTTTTTAAGTGTTCTGTAAGATGTGTAATTCTGTGAGTGAATAATGCAATTTGACCTTCTGCAGAACCGCTATCATTTTTTCCTTTACCGTGTTTTGCGAAGATTTCTTCTTTAATCTCTTTTGTTAAATACATTCCAATATTATTTAAATGATTTTTATGTATCGATAACGCTTTGCTATCAGCGTGCAAATATAGTCTTTTTTGAATTAGAAAAATATTTTATGCAAAAAAAACATATTCAAATTAAACGTTTCAGGAAATATATAGTCATAGTAAGGTAACGTTAAAATTAGATATTATGAAAAACAACATTTTAAAGTTTGGTTTTACAGCATTTTTATCTGTGATTTTGTTTTCTTGTGACAAAGAAGATTCTAATGATGAAATAATCCAATCTTTTAACCAGGAAGAAGCAAGACTCACTGCAAAAGTAGACAATGCAACCGAAGTAATAAGTGATACATTTTTACAAGTGTATGAAGAGGAGGAAAGTCTCCAAAAAGGTCCTATTCACCGTTTTCTGCCTGACTGTGCAACAATTATCACAGAAATTACAGATACTTCAAAAGAGGTAACAGTAAATTTTGGTTCTGAAGGATGTGAGTTACGCAACGGACATATTGTAAAAGGAAAAATAAATATGTCGTATGCGGTAGATGTTGACGCCATGATCCTTACCATTAATTATGATCTTGAAGATTTTTTTGTTGATGATATCCAATTCGAAGGCTCCAGAACGGTAACGCGACAAAGAGCTAATGATAATGGGAATCCACAATATAGTATGAATCTTAATTTGGCTGTAACATTTGTAGATGGTACGCAAGCTTCAAGAACAGGTTCAAAGACCAGAGAATGGGTAGAAGGATCATTTAATGGTAATTGGGGAGACAATGTGTTTTTAATCACTGGGGCTTGGGAGACTAATTTTGCTAATGGCAATACACATAGCACTACGATTACGACTGCCTTACGTAGAGAAGCCAGCTGTAGATTTTTGGTTAGTGGAGTAGTGGATCTTGTAAGAACTAATTATAGTGGAACCCTGAATTATGGCAATGGTGAGTGTGATAATAAAGCTACGTTCACCAATGCAGATGGAGAAGAACGAGAAATCTTATTGTAGATTTTTTCTGGTTAGTGAGTTGAAAAAGGCTGTCTGGAATACATTTTCCAGACAGCCTTTTCTATATTCTTGCTCTTTAATTTAGTTAGGCAGAGGTCGATTTAAAATTAAATCAAGATATAAATTTATTTTCTGTTTTAATTCTTGCCTTGGTGTAATGAAATCTAGGAATCCATGCTCTAGTAAAAATTCTGAGGTCTGAAAGCCTTCGGGCAATTCTTTTCCGGTAGTATCTCTTACGACACGAGGGCCCGCAAAACCAATCAAAGCTCCTGGTTCTGCAATATTAATATCTCCTAGCATTGCGAATGAGGCCGTTGTGCCTCCGGTTGTAGGATCAGTACATAATGAAATATAAGGAATTTTTGCATCTGCCAATTGAGCTAATTTCGCTGAGGTTTTGGCTAACTGCATCAGTGACAAAGCAGCTTCCATCATGCGCGCTCCACCAGATTTGGAAATAATCATAAAAGGTATTTTATGTTCTAGAGAATAGTCAGCAGCACGTGCGATCTTTTCACCTACAACACTACCCATGGATCCACCTATGAATGCAAAATCCATACAGGCAATTACGAGATCATTTCCATTAGATTTTCCTACGGCTGTTCTAACTGCATCTTTTAGGTTTGTTTTTTCTTCTGCTTCTTTAAGACGATCTACATATTTCTTTTTGTCTTCGAATTTAAGAGGGTCTTTTGAGGAAAGATTTTTATCCAGTTCCTTAAATTTATTATCGTCAAATAAAATCTCAAAATATTCTTTACTGCCAATCCTTACGTGGTATCCATCTTCAGGACTGACATAGAAGTTTTTTTCTAATTGTTCGGCATCTACAATTTTTCCTGTTGGAGACTTATACCACAGTCCTTTTGGGACATCTTTTTTATCTTCGGTAGCCGTTTGTATACCTTTTTGTGTTCTCTTAAACCAAGCCATAAATTAGTGTATTAAAAAAGCTGAAACTCCTAGGGTGTAGTTTCAGCTTGGTTTTTCTTGTTCTATAATGTATTTACATTATTTAAATCCTCGAATGCCTTTTTAAGACGGTTTTTAAAGGTGATTTCACCTTCTCTTAACCATTTTCTTGGATCATAATATTTCTTATTAGGTTCTTCAGCACCTTCAGGGTTACCTATTTGCGTTTTCAGATATTCGATATTATTGATCATATAGTCTCTAATACCTTCGTTAAAAGCAAATTGAAGATCAGTATCGATATTCATTTTGATTACACCATATCCTATAGCTTCTCTTATTTCTTCTAATGAAGAACCGCTACCTCCATGAAATACAAAATCGATGTGGTTATGGCCAACTCCATATTTTTTAGAGATAAACTCTTGTGAATTCTTAAGAATTTTAGGGGTGAGCTTTACGTTACCGGGTTTGTATACCCCATGAACATTACCAAAAGCCGCTGCAACAGTAAATTTGTCACTTACTTTACTTAGTTCTTCATAGGCATAGGCAACTTCCTCGGGCTGTGTATATAATTTAGAATCATCTACATCGCTATTATCAACACCATCTTCTTCGCCGCCGGTGATTCCTAGTTCAATTTCTAATGTCATTCCCATTTTACTCATACGAGCGAGGTATTGCTTACAGATCTCTATGTTTTCTTCGATAGGCTCTTCAGAAAGGTCTATCATGTGAGAGCTATATAAAGGTTTTCCGGTCTCTTTATAAAATTGTTCACCGGCATCTAATAATCCGTCAATCCAGGGAAGTAGTTTTTTTGCACAGTGGTCAGTATGCAAAATTACGGGTACGCCATAAGCTTCAGCTAATAGATGCACGTGTTTTGCACCTGCAACTGCTCCTGCAATAGCAGCTTTCTGACCCTCATTAGAAAGTCCTTTTCCGGCATTGAATTGTGCCCCTCCATTAGAGAATTGTATAATTACAGGGGAATTTAATTCCGCAGCAGTTTCTAAAACTCCATTTATAGAGTTAGACCCAATTACATTTACTGCGGGCAATGCAAAAGCCTTTTCTTTTGCATACTTAAAAATTTCTTGTACTTCGTCCCCCGTAGCAACTCCTGGTTTGATGTTGTGACTCATAATTTAGTTTTGGTTTATAAGCATACAAAAATAGTAAAATTATATAGAAACAAACACGAATAAAATAATCTTTGCAGACTTAAAATCATGAATTAATAATTATGGAAAACTGCCTTATTTATAAGAGAAGATTTATTATAAATGGGTAGAGTTGCATGGGTACTATACAATATATGAAATAAGGACGAAAGATTTTCTAAAAAGGATAATTAATTCCAAAATTATAAACAGCTTCAGAAAATTTATACCCTTTAAACCATCGTTGGTCTTCGTCATTTGCTGGGTTAAAAGTTTTAAAGCCAATGTCTAATCGTATCACAAAGAATTCAAAATCATATCTAAACCCTATACCTGTACCCACGGCCATCTGTTGGATATCATCCAATTTGGAAAAAACTGCATCTTCATCTTCAACATTATCCAAGACATTCCAAATGTTACCAGCATCAATAAATAGAGCTCCGTTTAAGGCTCCCAGAATATTATATCTGTATTCTAAATTTAATGCAAGTTTTAAGTTAGCTTCATTAAATTCATTTCTACTTCTGGTACTGCCAGGTCCCAAATCATATGCAAGCCATGCTCTATTATCATTAGGGCCTCCACCAAAGAAACTACGTGCAAAAGGAATACTATTGGCATTTCCGTAAGGGATAGCTATTCCTCCAAAGGATCTGAAGGCAATCACATTTTTTCTTCCAAGATCCCAGTGCTTTATGTAGTCTAACTCTGTTTTTGCATACTGCGAAAATTCTACTCCAAATATTTCAAAGCGATCTCTAGAGTTTTCCTTCAATCCGGCAATTTTGGAGATGGTATTCAGAACATTGCCGGCAAGTTCTACTTTTGCTCTAAATCTTGAGTAATTCTCATCATATAGGTTTTCTCTGTTGTTTTTTGTAAAGGTATAGCTTGAAGCAAAGATCAAATTATCTTCGGTAAGTCTTGTTTTTCTTTCGTCGATGTTTTGAATTTCCTGTAGTTGATTAGATGTAAGATCTGTATCTGGATTTAAGCCAAGTGACTCTGTTATAAACCCATCGGCCCCGTCTGGAATAGCAAGTTCAGCATCCGCTATAGAAGGAGTTCCGCTTTCAGGTTGAACAAAGAATGGAGATGTAGGTTCCAGAACTTGTTGAGCAATATCATTTAGTTCATTATACGAAGTATTATAGATATTAAAGTAATTGTTCGTATTTAGATTTCGTACATATTGGACATTTACTATGTCTATTTGGTTGGTAATGGTTTTACTAGGTCGCCATTGGTAATTGAATATTCCAGTGGCATTTTGTCTATCAAGTCCTATATTTTGTTGGACATTTATTCCAAAAATTAAATTTGTTGTAGGTGACATCCGTTTTGGGATAATTTTATTCGTCCTTAACGGGAAAATTATTTTTGGGAACGATAAACGCACATCTGTTCCTACTTCAGAAATATTAAAAAATCTTTCCCCTCCGTCAACTGCATCACTAGACGAACCAATACTACCTCTTGCCGAGATCTCAAGAATTTCGGCACCACCAAATACGTTTCGAATTAATAGCGAACCTCCGAAACCGATCCCAAACGCTTGAATTTGAGAAGTAGAAACATCAAATTGTGCGTTAACACTGTATTTTTTCTTTGGTGTCAGCCTGATATTGGCAATTAGACTTTTTCCTGTAGGATCATTTTGATCAATATCATAAGTAATATTTGGATATTTGAAAGTTCTAAGGTTGTTAATTTGATTATTTGTAATGGTTCGATCACTTTCTTTGAAAATTTCTCCGGGAGTAATTAAAATAGAATTCGCAATTGCTTTGCGTGTGTACTTAATTTCATCATAACCATAAATTTTATATCCATTATATGAAGTACTGTCTTTAGGTTTTTTATCTCGGTTTTGATAAGAATAATCAGTAAAAACGTTTACTCTACTTATTTTATGTATTTTGAACGGTACCCTTGTCACCGAATCCCCATAGCTTACAGGACGATTTTTAATCAATAAATTCAGATTTACTTTGTGATTAGTATTTACAGTATCTGCATCAAATTTTATAAACTCTTTCTCAAAATGATAAAGTCCCGAATTACGAAAAAGAGAAGTGACTCGCTCTCTTTCGGCTTCAATATCCAGTGTTTTATATTGCTTTCCTGCAATTATAGTAGTGTTCTGGGTATTGGCGTTATAGATAGAATCTGCGACACCAGATTCTATTTTAGTTTTTAATGAGTCAATGAAATAAGGTTCGTTTGGGAAAATATAATAATTTACTTTTGCTTTTTTATTATTCTTTTTAGCTATTTCATAGTCGGTCTTGACATTAAACCACCCATTATTCCAATAATATGCCTGTAATCTTTTTACTGAACGTCTTATTTTTGATTCGTTCACAATAGCAGGAGGCTCTCCAGTATTTTTTATCCATTTGTTTATGCTAGATAATCCAGTGCCCAATCGATCAATTTGCTTTCTTGAAAAGAAGTTAACCATTCTTTTTTTCCGATTAGGTTTGCGATTTAACCAATCTCGATATAATGAATCTCTATTTACACTAGCTAAGTTATAAATATGCAATCTCAATGGAATTCCTGCTATTTTTGTGTTGGGCTCCTGATATAGTTGATTTTCAAGCTTTATATCATTAGTTTTGACGCTGTCTACAAAAATTTCGTTTTTTGTTAATAGATATTCATCATCAGGAACTCTTTTTACCGCATTACACGAAATTAAAAAGATTGTGGTTAGGGTAATAAATAATATTTTTGTCAGAAAGTGTTTCAATCCCTATTCATTATTGATTTCAAAAATACACTATTTGTATGGTTAGCAAAAACCAAAAGAAACTAATAAAAAGTTTATATCAAAAAAAATACCGAAAACAACATGGGTTGTTTATAGCTGAGGGTAAAAAAGTAATTAATGAATTGCTTGAAGCCAATCTGAAGCTCAATAAACTTTTTACATTAGATGAAAATGCTTTTGATGTAGACGACAACCTTCAGCTTCATGTAAGTATAGAAGAGTTAAAACAGATTAGCTTTTTGACTACTCCGCAAACTGCGTTGGCCATTTTTTTTATCCCCGAAATGGAGGAGATAAATACAGCAGGACTTATTTTGGCTCTCGATGATATTAGAGATCCGGGTAACCTAGGGACAATAATTCGTTTATGTGATTGGTTTGGTATCTCAGACTTAGTGTGTTCCAGCCAAACTGTAGATTGTTTTAATCCAAAAGTAATTCAAGCTACTATGGGTTCAATTACTAGAGTAAATATTAATTATCTTGATCTGGGAGAGTTTTTAAGGTCACAAAAATCGAATGCTATCATTTTCGGGACCTTTATGAACGGTGATAATCTTTATTCGGAATCTTTACCCGAACACGCAACCATTGTAATGGGTAATGAAGCAAATGGGATTTCAAAAGAAATAGAAAAGTTAATCGATAAAAGAATAACTATCCCACAATTTGGAATCAATCAAAAAACAGAAAGTCTTAATGTCGCTACGGCTACGGCTATTGTACTTAGTGAGTTCAAAAGATCTTAAACTAGATTATTGAAAAGTAAAATTAATAAAAATTCCACGGGTCGACATTTTATCTATTGTTGAGGTATATAAACTATTGGGATCATTGTCTTTTACAAGTTCATCAGACATTGCAAATACACCCCGAATAGAAGGAGTAAACTTGAAATAGTACAGGTATAAATCAACTCCAAAACCTACTTCAAAATAGTTTGTGTTCGTTTTCATTCTAAATTCACCAGAATTATTATCATCTGGATTATCTTCGTTACTCGATAAATTTATAGAAGTAGATATTCCACCTACTATAAAAGGTTTAAAATTATTAAGTCTTTTTGTAGAGATTTTTAGAAGTAACGGTATATGAACATAAGTCGATTTTACTTCTCTAAAAGATTCAAATTGGGAAGTGAAAAGAGGATTATTGAATGTGAGATCTCTTCTGGTAAAAGTTACCATAGGTTCTAACCGCAGATCCAGATAATCGTTAATTCTCATATTTCCTAAAAGCCCCACACTAAAACCTATAGTTTTATCTACTATAATGTCTTCATCTTCAAAATCACCCGTATAGTCAAAGTTGAAATCATAACTATTAAGCCCCAGTATGTATCCCCAACTAAATCTTGGTTTATCAAAATTCTGAAGATTTTGTACTTTTTCTTTAGAGAATAGCTGTGCACTCATTTCCTGAGTGCAGACTAAAACAGCGAAGAGAATAAAAAACTTTTTCATTTACTTAAAAATTTACCAATCAAATAATTGAAATCATGTTAATAGACTGGTATTGGTCATTTTTGCCATTTTACAGGCTTTTACTTTATTTTGAGGCTGTATAAATTGTTGCAACACCAAAAGTTTGGGGTTTATCTTCAACATCTATAAACCCAATTTTTTTTAAAATATTGTTGAACTCTTCTCCATAAGGAAAAGCAGCAGCACTTTCACTTAAATATGAATAGGCCGATCTGTCTTTAGAGAAAGCCCTTCCTATAAGTGGTAAGATCTTTGTTGAGTAAAATTTGTAGCCCTGTTTATAAGGTGTCTTAGTTGGAACAGAAGTCTCTAATACCACAAAAATACCTCCCGGTTTTAATACTCTGTAAATTTCTGAAAGACCTTTTTCGAGATTTTCAAAATTTCGAACGCCAAATGCTACGGTGATAGCATCAAAATAATTTTCTTGATATGGTAAGTTTTCGCTATCTCCCTTTACCATATCAATAATAGTATCTAATTTCTTGTCTTTAATCTTATTTTTACCTACCTCCAGCATTCCAGTAGAAATATCGAGACCAATAATCTCGCTAGCACCAGTCTTTGAAAGATTAATTGCAAGATCTCCTGTTCCTGTAGCAACATCAAGAATTTTTTCTGGATTAATTTTACCTACAAGTTTTACAACTTTTTTACGCCATTTAACATCAATACCAAAAGAAATAACACGGTTTAATCCGTCATAATTACCAGAAATAGTGTCAAACATCTCTGCAACTTGCTCTTTTTTGGATCTTGAGGTATCTTTATATGGAGTTATTTTTTTAGACATTCAAAAAAAATTTAGGCAAAGATACATTTTTGAGATTGATAGTTGGAATAGATTTATGTTAAGTTGGTTATAATCAAATTTCACCAGTTGGTCAATTTGCATTATCTTTGTACGCTTTTATATTCTAAGACAATACAAGCAAGTCTTAGTTTGATTTTATCATTAGATGGAAAACAATAAACAAAACCAATGAAAATCATTATTGCCGGAGCAGGTGAAGTAGGATTTCATTTGGCAAAATTACTCTCATTTGAGTCTCAAGACATTACTCTTATTGATACAGATAAAGAATGTCTTAATTATGCAGATACTCACTTAGATATCAGGGTTATAAAAGGAGATGCTACTTCAATTTCTATTTTAAAAGAAGCAAGAGTAGAAAATGTCGATATGGTTATTGGAGTTACTTCAAGTGAAACCACGAATATAACTGCATGTGTTTTGGCCAAACAATTAGGTGCCAAACGTACAATCGCCAGGATTTCAAATACAGAGTTTATTGAGAATAAAGAAGAGGTTGGTTTTACCAAGTTTGGTATAGATGAATTAATTTCTCCTGAAGCGTTGGCAGCAAGCGAGATAGAGTTACTTCTTAATCAATCCGGATTCCATGATAGTTATGAGTTCGAAGATGGAGCTTTAACCATGGTCGGAACTACTTTATCCTCAGAAGCATTATTTGTGGGTAAAAGTGTAAGAGAAGCTGCTGCAGTATTTCCAGAGCTGCATTTTATGCCCATAGCGATTCAAAGATCTGGAACGCAATATACATTAATACCCAGAGGGGATACAACTTTCAAAGAAGGAGATCAGGTGTATTTTGTAACTTCCAAAGGAGGGGTCGAAGAGCTTTATAAATTGACAGGAAAGATAAAAGAGGAGATCAAAGATGTGATGATCCTGGGAGGGAGCAAAATTGGACATAAGACCTCCTGTGATCTTTGTGATCATAAATTTAGAGTAAAACTTATAGAAAAAGATAAGGACAAGTCGTTTGATCTGGCAGATGATCTGCCCAATGCATTAATTATTAATGGGGACGGACGTAATGTAGAGTTATTACAGGAAGAAGGAATTGGCGAGATGGATGCTTTTATTTCGGTAACCGGAAATTCTGAAACCAATATTATGTCTTGTCTGGTAGCAAAATCCAAAGGTGTTCGAAAGACCATTGCTTTAGTTGAAAATATGGATTATTTTCAATTATCCCATTCTATTGGAATTGATACATTGATCAATAAAAAACTTTTGGCAGCAAATAATATTTTCAGATTTATTAGAAAAGGTGAAGTTGTCGCGATGACCAAACTTAACAATATGAATGCAGAGCTGCTAGAATTTATTGTTAAGCCTACTTCTGAAGTGAGTGATAATTTGATAAAAGATCTTGATTTTCCTCGATCAGCTATCATCGCTGGTGTGATTAGGGATGGTGTGGGTATGATTGCATTGGGTGATTTTTATATTCAGGCAGGAGATCGGGTAGTTGTTTGTTGCTTACCTAAATCTATTAAGAAAATAGAAAAGCTTTTTCTCTAAAATGTCTAAACTAAACTACAGGATCATATCTCACATAATGGGACTTTTATTGCTCTGCAATGGTTGTTTTATGCTTGTTGCTGCTATCATAAGTTTCATTTATAAAGATGGGGTTACGGTAGAGATCATGATGGCGGCATTGGCTACTATGTTTATAGGTGTAGCTCTTATGTTTATTACTCGTGAACATCAAAAAGAGATCAATAAGCGCGAAGGCTATATTGTAGTAACTTTTGGGTGGATATTTATGTCTTTAAGTGGTACACTGCCTTACTTGTTCTCTGGGGCTATACCAACTTTTACCAATGCCTTTTTTGAGACAATGTCTGGGTATACAACTACGGGTTCCTCAATTCTTAATGAAATTGAAATTATTCCTAAAGGTGTTTTATTTTGGCGAAGTCTTACCCATTGGATTGGCGGAATGGGAATTATCGTATTAGCTATTGCTATTTTACCTTTGCTCGGAATAGGGGGAATGCAATTATTTGCAGCCGAAGCTCCTGGGCCCAATACAGATAAATTACATCCAAGAATTACAGATACAGCAAAACGATTATGGTTAATCTATTTTGGTTATACCGCGGCAGAGACTATCCTTTTAAAACTTGCCGGAATGAATTTCTTTGATGCCATTAACCACGCATTAAGTACATTGTCTACAGGAGGTTTTTCTACTAAAAACGCAAGCGTGGCATATTGGAATGATGAACCTATGATACAGTATATTATTATTTTATTCATGTTTTTGGCAGGAATGAATTTTATACTGAGTTATTTTGGATTTAAAGGAAAGGTTCAGAAAATAATAAAAGATGAAGAATTTAAATTGTACTCTTTTTTTATTATTTCATTTACCATTATTGCTACATTAATTATTTATCTTAAAGCAGATGTTTCTATATCCTCTATAGATCACCCTATGGTTTGGGGAGAGGCCGAAAGCGCTTTTCGTCATGCATTGTTTCAAGTGTTGGCAGTAGTAACGACCACAGGATTTGTAAGTGCAGATTTCACGATGTGGACGCCTTTTTTAACGGTTTTTTTCTTTGGTCTTATGTTTTTGGGTGGTTCTGCGGGATCTACTGCTGGAGGCATGAAGGTTGTGAGACATTTGATTACAATTCGCAACGGAATTTTGGAATTCAAGCGTACATTGCATCCTAGAGCGATACTACCTGTACGATATAATACCAGGGCAGTTTCAAAAGAAATTGTGTTTAATATACTCGCATTCTTTATATTGTATATGTTGGCTTTTATTATTGGTTCTGTGGGCTTAGGGGCTCTAGGATTAGATTTTGAAACAGCCATAGGAGGAGCAGCTTCTTCTCTAGGAAACGTTGGTCCGGCTTTTGGTAAACTAAGCCCTGTAAACAACTTTGATGTCTTACCAGATTTTGGAAAGTGGTGGTGCTGTTTTCTTATGTTAATAGGAAGGTTAGAGTTATTCACCGTTTTAATTCTTCTTACCCCATTCTTCTGGAGAAATAGATAATCTACCTTAATTGTCTATTCAGGGTATAGGATAATGTAATGTTATTGTCCATAGCTCTGCGACCTTTTTGATGGTATCTTTTACCTTTCCGGTAATCTTATCCAAATGCTCTGGTTCTAATAAGAAGATATCTAAAATTGACTCATAATAGCCCAAGCTCGCTTCAGATTCTTTATCTGGATGTATATCCAAAATTTCGTCATCTGTCTTGACCACGTTAAAGTTCTCCTTGAAGATTTGAAGTATATTCTTTGTGACTATGCGTTCTTTTTCTAAAGTATCCATAGGGGAATATGGTTTTAAGTTGGTTAATATTCGGAATTACTTGTGTAAAGTATAGAAAAGAATAACTTTAATTTTGCTCATTTAGTATTTTAATGAGCTTTTTTAATGTTGTTAAAAAGTTAATTAAAAAACCGATTATTTCTATTTAGAAATAATCGGTCTCAGATATTGTGATTCAAGCTGTTTAGGTTACTGCTTCTTTAATTCGTCTGACGGCTTCAGTAATTTCGTCTGTGCTTGCTGCATAAGATATTCTAATGCAATTACTATTACCAAAAGCAATACCGGTAACTGTAGCAACGTTAGCTTTTTCTAATAAAAACATAGAGAAATCTGTTGCATTTTCAACAGAATGTCCCTGTAATGTTTTGCCGAAGTAGTAAGATATATCTGGAAACACATAAAATGCTCCTTCGGGTTCATTGCATTCAAATCCTGGTATTTCGGATAACAAGTTTAGGATTAGTTTTCTACGCTGCTTAAACTCATCAACCATATATTGAATTTTACTGACTGGAGCTTCTAAAGCTGTGATGACTGCCCTTTGAGCAATACAATTAGCTCCACTGGTAACCTGACCTTGAATCTTATTGCATGCTCTTGCGATAACTGTAGGTGCTCCAATATAACCAATTCTCCATCCTGTCATTGCAAAAGCCTTTGCCACACCATTAACCGTTACAGTTCTATCATACATATCTTCAAACTGAGCCATAGAGGCATGGTCTCCAACATAATTGATATGCTCGTAAATCTCGTCACTTACAACGATAATATCGGGATATTTTTGCAACACATCTGCCAATGCTCTCAATTCTTCTTTACTATAGATAGATCCGCTTGGATTACAAGGAGAGCTATACCATAGCATCTTAGTTTTGGGAGTAATTGCAGCTTCTAGCTGTTTTGCAGTCATTTTAAAATCTGTATCAATAGAAGTTTTGACCTCTACTGGTATTCCTTCGGCAAGTTTGACAATATCACTATAACTCACCCAATAGGGACACGGCAAGATAACTTCGTCACCTGGATTAATACATACTTGTGCTACGTTATAAAGAGATTGTTTTGCACCAGTAGATACTATGATTTGAGAACGGTCATAACTCAAATTATTATCTTTTTTAAATTTGGTGATTATGGCATCTTTTAATTCTACGTATCCATCAACAGGAGTATAAGAATTGTAATTCTCATTAATTGCATTAATAGCTGCTTCCTTAATAAAATCCGGAGTATTAAAATCGGGCTCTCCTAAGCTTAGGCTAATGATGTCCTTCCCTTCAGCTCTTAATTCCCTTGCTTTTGCTGCCATCGCCAGCGTTGCAGATGCTTCAAGTGCGTTAATCCTGTCTGATAATTGTATGCCTATTTTTGATACTGGTGTACTCATTTTTAATTGGTGATAAAAGTTATGATTGTAATGCAGGGTTCATTCCCATTTCTTTTAGGTGTCTAAAATGAGCAATGATTGCCTTGCGTGTGGTTTTATATTCATTATAAGGTAAATTAAATTCTAAAGCTGTTTGTTTTACAATTTTAGAAATTTTGGTATAATGAATGTGGCTTATATGAGGAAAAATGTGGTGCTCCACTTGGTGGTTTAAACCTCCTGTAAACCAATTGACTATTCTATTTTTGGTAGAAAAATTAACCGTAGTAAATAGCTGGTGGATTGCCCATGTGTTTTTCATATTTCCGTCAGAATCAGGCATTGGCATATCCGCTTCTTCTACCATATGTGCTAATTGAAATACAATACTTAAAATTAACCCGGCAACGTAGTGCATAATAAAAAAACCTAGTAAAATCTTCCACCATGCAATTGACAAAAATAGCATGGGTATGACTATCCATATTAGTACGTAAATTGTTTTAGTAACGACTACAGTACTCCACTGTTTTAATGGACTAGGTAATTTCCCATACGATAATTTACGGGCCAGATAATTTTTGGTTTGCTTAAAATCTGTAGTTAGTGCCCAATTAAAAGTTAATAAACCATACAAAAATATAGAATAATAGTGCTGAAACTTGTGAAAACGTCTCCACTTCGCATGTTTAGTAAATCGTATCACTCTGCCAGCATCCATATCTTCATCATGGCCATGAATATTAGTATAGGTGTGATGCAAAACATTATGTTGCACTTGCCAGTTATATACATTGCCAGCTAGGATATAAATACTGTTTCCCATTAGATTATTGATCCATTTTTTTGAGGAATATGATCCATGATTTCCATCATGCATCACATTCATGCCAACTCCGGCCATTCCTATTCCCATGATGATGGTGAGTAATAGCATCCACCATTGCGAAATATCAAGAGTAAGGATTAGAAAATATGGAGTAAGAAAAATAGAAAACATTACTATTGTTTTGAGATGTAATTTCCAGTTACCTGTTCTCTTAATATTATTCTCTTTAAAATATTGATTTACACGCTTGTTGAGCGTTCTAAAAAATTTGGCAGAATCTGCTCTGCTAAATCGTACATTGGGTGTTATCATAAGTATTAAGGTTTATAATCAAACGTATTTGATCATAGTAATATTGGGTAAAGTTAGCCATTTAAATTTTTTTAAGATCCTAAAAAGTAGTAAAATATACGAGTTTAACATGTATTTTTACACTTTAATTTGTGTTGATTTTATTATTATAATACCAAAAAAATAAAAGTGTGACAATAATACATAAGTATTTTCCGGATTTAACAGAGGAGCAGCAAGGAAAGTTTTCTAAGTTAGGTGATTTGTATAAGGAATGGAATGCCAAAATTAATGTAATCTCTCGAAAAGATATAGATTCTTTATACGAAAGACATGTTTTGCATTCTTTAGGAATTGCTAAGATCCAAGAATTTAAACCTGGTTCTAGTGTATTAGATGTGGGTACGGGAGGTGGCTTTCCTGGGATTCCGCTTGCTATTTTGTTTCCAGATACACAGTTTTATCTCATTGATGTGATTGCGAAAAAAATTAAGGTAGTAAATGAGGTTGTTAAAGCATTGGATTTAAAGAATGTTAAAGCCGAGCAGCGCAGGGCAGGAACGTTTGACGAACGTTTTGATTTTATCGTGAGCCGGGCAGTGACCAATATGCCGGACTTTGTAAAGTGGATTCGTAAAAATGTCAAGAAAAACAGTAAGCATGAACTTAAAAATGGGATTTTATACCTTAAAGGTGGAGATTTGACTGAAGAATTAGGCCTATTTCCAAGAGCTCAACAATACAATTTATCAGATTATTTTGAAGAAGAATTTTTTGAAACTAAAAAAGTGGTGTATCTACCATTGAAATATAAGACCTAATTCTCTAAATTAAATCGCATTTCAATAAGATGTTTTTCAAAACCGGCTTTTTCATAAGCTCGAATTGCCCTGGGATTTTTTTCATAAACTGTGAGACGAATTTCTTCGAGGTCTTTGGATTCAAACCAATTACACAGATATTTAATAATAGCTTGGCTTACACCTTTCCCACGATGTTCTTCTTTCACATACATAAAACCAATGTAGCCTAATTGTTTTTGTTTAAAATAATCTAGGCGATCTCTAACTTGGCCATAGCCACTACCTGCAATTTCGCCATTAATTTCTGCAACGACAACTTCAGTGTGGTCTGATTGGATATAGTCTGAAACACTATAATAGCTTATTTTTTTATCTTGTATCAATGTGGGATCCATAGGGCGTTCTGCTTCAATGATTTTTTGTTCAAAATCAAGAAGGGTGGGGAGGTCTTCAATATTCGCAGGCCTAACAATGATTTTCATAAATAATTACTGAAGGTTAAAAAAAAGCGCCAAATAAGGCGCTTTTAAGTTATATGTTTAAAATTATTCTCCCAAGAAAGGATATCTGTAATCAGACGGAGAAACAAATGTTTCTTTGATTGTACGAGGGGATACCCAACGTAATAGATTAAGGTATGATCCGGCTTTATCATTGGTTCCAGATGCCCTGGCACCACCAAAGGGTTGTTGTCCTACAACTGCTCCTGTTGGTTTGTCATTGATGTAAAAGTTTCCGGCACTATTTTGTAGTGCTTTTGTCGCCTCGGCAGCTGCGTAACGATCAGTAGAGAAAATTGCTCCGGTAAGCGCATATTCACTGGTTTGATCAACTAATTCTAGTGTTTCAGACCATTTATTATCCTCGTAAACAAAAATAGTGATGACAGGACCAAAAAGTTCTGTACACATGGTGGTATATTTTGGATCTTTGGCTACAATTACTGTAGGTTCAATAAAATATCCTTTTGATTTATCATAATTGCCACCGGCTATAATTTCTGCATCTTTATCAGTCTTTGCCTGATCGATATATTTTGCTAGTTTATCAAAGGAACCCTCATGGATAACAGCTGTAATAAAGTTACTCATATCTTCTGGAGATCCCATTTTAAAAGATTTAATATCTTCTTTCACGTATTTCTCAACATCTGCCCATAAACTTTTTGGGATGTAGGCTCTGGATGCTGCGCTACATTTTTGACCTTGAAATTCAAAAGCACCTCTAGAGATACCTGTTGCTACTTGTTTTGCATTGGCACTTGGGTGAGCGACAATAAAATCTTTTCCACCAGTTTCACCTACAATTCTAGGGTAGGTCTTATAATGATGGATATTCGTGCCAATCTTGGCCCAGATATCCTTAAATACATGTGTACTTCCTGTAAAATGAATTCCTGCAAAATCAGGACTTGCTAATATGGTGTCTGTGATCATTACAGGATCACCATAAACCACATTGATTACTCCATCAGGAACACCTGCCTCCTTAAAAATATCAACGATAACTTTTGCAGAATAAATCTGACTATCACTTGGTTTCCAAACCACGGTATTTCCCATTAAAGCAGCACTAGCAGGTAAATTTCCTGATATCGCTGTGAAATTGAAAGGAGTAATAGCATATACGAAACCTTCAAGAGGTCGATATTCTAATCTATTCCATGCATCTGAAGTGGAATCAGGTTGATCCTCATAAATCTGAGTCATGAATTCTACATTGAAACGTAAAAAATCTATGAACTCACAGGCCGCATCAATTTCTGCCTGAAAAATATTCTTAGATTGAGCTAACATTGTAGCTGCATTTATTTTTGCTCTGTATGGACCTGCAATTAATTCTGCAGCTCTTAAAAAAACCGCAGCGCGTTGTTCCCATGCCAGATCTGCCCATTTTTTACGTGCCTCAAGAGCAGTATCTATTGCTTTTTGAACATGTTTTTTTTCGGCCTTATGATAGGTCCCTAAAACATGTTTGTGATCATGAGGAGGAGACATTGTATCTGTATCTCCAGTTCTTATTTCTTGCCCGTTAATATATAAAGGTACATCTACCTTGGTATTGTACATTTTTCTGTAGGTTGCTAGAACTTCTTCTCTTTCAGGTGTTCCTGGTGCATATGACTTTACTGGCTCGTTTATAGCCGTAGGAACTTGAAAAAAACCTTTTCCCATAATATATTGTGTTATTATAAATTAGTAAGATGTGTTAGTTACTCAGGATAGCAAAGATAGAAAATTATATAGGGTATTATCCATTTTAACCTTTTATAAACATTGCACAGATATATATTTTTTTTGTAAGTTGTGATGAATTTAGCCGACCCAAAATTTATGTGTACAGTTACGTTAATCCCAATTCAAGAAAATGATTTTATTCTTACCTCTAATCGTGATGAGATAATAAATCGAAAAACATTACAGCCTGAATTCTATCAGGTTAATAAAACGAGAATGGTATTTCCTAAAGATACAGTTGCTGGTGGAACATGGATTGGAGTGAGCGACAAGAATACTATGGTTTGCTTGCTTAATGGTGGTTTTGAAATTCATGAAAGACTTTCAGCGTATAGACAAAGTAGAGGAGTCGTAGTCAAAGATTTATTAGAAGCCAATGATGTAGAAAAAGCTATTAACGATTATGATTGCAGGGGTATAGAACCATTTACGATTGTTGCTGCGAATTGGCAGTCGGATCTTTTATTTTTTGAATTTGTCTGGGATGGACAACAAAAACACTTTCGTACCTTAGAAAAAGAAACACATATTTGGTCGTCTTCTACATTGTATACGAGTGAAATGAAAAGTATGCGTGAAAAATGGTTCGAAACGTTTAAGAATGAAAACATTCTTTCTTCTAATACAATTTTAGATTTTCATAAAAATGCAGGGATAGGAGATAAAGATGTGGATCTGCAGATAGATCGAGGTTTTTTAAAAACTATAAGCATTACCCAGATAGTTAAGAATGACGATGCGCTAAGTATGCGATATGAAAATCTGCAGAACAAAGAAGTGAATACTGTCATTTTTGATGCGATTACAGTTTAATTAGACAGGGGATTGATTAACAAAAATTTTGAATGGAGTGAGCTATACAGGCAAAATAATTTCACTCGCGTTTCCGGATACCTTTGTAAAACATTCTGATGAATCATCGACCAAAGTACTTTTGGCGCTTGGTCTAGGGAAACAAAATTATATCAAGGCAGGGCATGCTGCATTTGTTCTCATAGAAAATGAAACTGGTAATGCAGAATATTATGATTTTGGAAGATATATTACACCACAGGGGTATGGTCGTGTACGAAGCGCTGTTACTGATGTAGAATTAGAAATCCCTTTTCAGGCTGACCTAACCAAGGATAAGGAATTGACTAACATAGAGGAGTTTTTACTTTGGCTCGAAGCAAATCCAGATAAAACCCACGGTAGTGGTCGCTTAGTCGCTTCGGTTTGTGATTATATATATTACCAAAAAGCTAAGAGTTTCGTTATAGCTGTTCAGGAAAAAGGGAGTATTCCATATAAAGCTTTCGGAAAGCAGGGTAGTAATTGTTCGCGTATTGTAACTGATACTATTTTGGCGGGTACAGATCACGCAAAAATCAGAAAACCTTTATTACGCAACAAATTGTTTACGCCCAGCCCCTTGGGAAATGTTGAAAAGGCCTCTTTGGGTAATCCAATTTATCAAGTAGAAAATGGAAAATTAAATATCTATCCGGGTTCAGTTCTGAAAGAAAACCTTATCAATTATTTCGATAAAAATATTCCAAAAACCCCATATAATCATGTAGTGAGTCCTAATGGTTTCATGAAAAATGCACACTTTCTTTCGGGGATAGGAAGTAGTGCATATTTTATTTTGGATAGTACTAGTAAGAAGAATATATTCGAAGTAACACGATATACCGAATACGGGAAACTGGATTTTAAGGGTCTTTTTGAAGTAAAGAATATTTCATTTAACATATCTGAAGAGTATCGGTTTGTGTATGACTCCAATTGTAAATATTGTCATGTGGAACAAAAAGGTAAGAGAGTAAGATTTGATTTGATAAAAAGAATTGCTTAGTTGAGAGCAAAAGGAGTACTTAACTTAAATCCGGGAATCATTACTTTAAATTTTCTGGTAGAAGTAAAATTGACCATATTGTAATGCCCTTTCATAGAACCAAATGGTGAACTAAGTAAACAACCACTGGTATATGTATGTGATTCTCCTGGTTTAAGAACTGGTTTTTTCCCTATTACACCTTCACCTTCTACTATTTCAGTATTGTTTAATGCGTCTTTGATTTCCCAAAAACGAGAGGTGAGTTGTACAGAGTCTTTACTTTGATTTTCAATAGTAATCTTGTAACCAAAGGCAAAATGAATCTTATAGTTCTTATAGAACGTACCTTCAAAGGTGGTGTCCACCGAAATCTTAATGCCTCTTGTTACTTGTTGAACCATTTAAAAAATAAAAATCGATCCGGCTATGGTAATACCAGATCCTATTGCCGCTAAGATAAAAAATAAAACATTCACTAACAGAAATTTAACAATAGTTTTACCTCTTCTTTGATTGTAAAACTTACGCATGGCTTTATATAGATAAAATAAGAATACGAGCATTGCAATACCAGTGGCAGATCCGGTTTTGGTAATCTGATCAATCAAAATTGCAATTCCTACTAAAATAAAAAACATAGTTTGAGTGTGAAATGTGAATACCAGATGTTCCATATAAGTACAAGATCTCCTTACATACAATAACCAAATTGCTAGTGCAAAGAATGGAAGAAAGAAGAATATAATAAAAGGTAGTTTGTTGAAAATGAATTCTAATAATTCCCTTCCATAATTTTTATTGAGATTATTGGTTTTAATAGCTCTTTGGTAAATATATCGGTTAAATTGACTTTTTTGGTGGTTTAACTCGGTTAATGCGCGATACGCAGATTTTTGACCCGTTTTGTCGTAATGATCACCATACATCGACCAAAGCTTTACGCCCTGATTAAAGAGATTCATAGTGTCAATTTGGGATTGTGTATAATAAATTACTTCTTCAGGTTCTTGCTTTTTAGTAATAAAAGGAGCGGTGTTTTCTATGTTCGATAATTGCTCATCAAGTATTTTCTTATCTGAAAGCGAAAGATCTTCGTTTTTCTTTATTTCTGCATTAATTTTATATCGTAATGAATCTGTAGCAACGTCTTTTTTTATTTCATCTATAACCTCCTTCCCCTTAGTTACATTATCTTCTATGCCAACACTGAATCCATCAAAATCAATAAACAAACCATTGATAATGAAGAAAATGATAGAAACGCTAAGATAAAATCTAAACGGGTTTGCGTATTTAATACGCTTTCCTTCAACATACTCTTTAGATATTTTTCCGGGACTAAATAATAGTGCAACTATGGTATGTCTTAATCTTGAATCGTAAGAAAATATGCTAGCAAAGAATTCACTAAAAAAATCTTTGAATGATAATTTTTTGGTCGTATTAATTTGTCCGCAATTATGACAATACCGATCAATGATGTCCAATGGAACTCCACAATTGAGACATTCATTCCCTCTGTACTTTTTAAGAAATCTCCCCTTTTCTTTCATGTATATTGGTTTAATCAAGTATGGGTTCTAAAATAAAAGTAGTTTATTAAAATCCCAAAAGAATGCGTACTTATTCTAGTTGGTTATGTTTGCCGAGTTTCCAATTCCTTTTCCGATGGCTCGATCATAACGGGCTCCGGGAGCCCGATAGTAAGGGATTACTGTGTATTCGTTTTCGGTTTCATCAAAATTACCACTAATGAACCCTGGATCTATAGTCCCATCAGGTTTTAAAAGAACATATCTGTAATTATAGAATCCTTGTTTAAATAATCTTTTGGTGTAGTACAATCCACTTTCTTTATCATACAGCAGCTTTGTTGATTCATCTAGCACGTAATTATTGAAATTTCCAAAAAGATGAATAGTACCACCGTCTAATGGTTCGTAACATTCTAATGAAAAATGTATCCAGGCATAATCTGCTTCAACATTGTTGTTATCTGCATTAAGATTACGAATAACAAAGTTCCCGTTAATGTCGGGATTATACGTATATCTTCTGTTTGCTCTTACTACATTGCGATGTAAGTAATTATGATATATGTCTTGTAAATCAATGCGGCCGATGCCAGCGTTAGAAGCTCTGATGTCTTTATTGTCAAAAAAAAGAAATTCGTTTCCGCCCCAAAAACCAGATTCCTGATCATATTTGTAAACAAGTTGATTGGCAATAGTAAATTGGGGTATCAAATTAGTAATGCCCTGACCAATATTATTATTTTGCATTACTAGTGTTTTTACCGTACGTTTTGGGTCTCTCAATATTTCATTAGGTGAATTTATTTCAAACTGTACAGACTGTTTTGTATTTATAAAGTTAAGATCCCTGGATCTTTTGATATATACTTTTACTGTTGTTCTGTTTTCATAAACAATAAATTTTCTGGAAAAAACCACTTGGTCATCGTCATTATAGATTTCTATGATATAGTTTCCACTAACTTTAAGTCTTCTTGTGTCTTCATTAGGAATAGTTAGTGTATAATGGCTGTATAATTGTAAAGTGTTAAAGGAATTCTCCCAATTTACTATTCTGATTTCATCAAAACCATCTAGATACTCATTCTTGAAAAGCACAGAAGGTGTCCAGTCAAAATTATGATGAGTAATACGATAATAATAATCTGCTTCATCTCCATTAATATCGTCAAAAGTTATTTTTATAGGTTTTCCTAATTCAATAATGGGGATGTTTGTAAATTCTGAATCGCTGTAGAACTGAATCGTTTTAATATGATCTGCGTCAGAAATGCTTTCAACAGACTGAGCGAAAAAAGTATGGGGGATGCCAGATGCAACCGCAAAAAATAATAAGAATTGTTTAAGCCTACGAGGCATTATTTCAAGAATCATAGGTGTAAATATAAACAAATTGTATGCCTAAAGAATAAGAGAGTATTTTTAATGGATAAAATCCATTATTTAGAATCATTATTAATAAAACTTTATGACTGAACCGGCTTTCACTTACGTGTTTTAATTAGTAAATTTGCGAGATTTTTTTAGTTAATTAACATAGACTACAAATATGTCAAAAGACATTCGTATCAGAAAAGGCTTAGACATTAAGCTTGTTGGAGAAGCAGAGAAAGTTACTGTAGATGCAACAAGAAGTAATGTTTTCGCAATTAAGCCTGACGATTTTCACGGTATTATCCCCAAGGTTGTTGCTAAACAAGGGACAGAAGTTAAAGCCGGCGAACCACTTTTCCATTCTAAATCCAATGAAAAAATGCTTTTTCCTTCTCCGGTCAGCGGAGAGGTTGTGGAAATTGTGCGTGGTGCCAAAAGAAAGATTTTAGCTTTCAAAATTCTTGCAGATAAAGAACAGCAATATGCAGACTTTGGAGTAAAGGATGTAAACGCTATGAATGGCGATGAGGTAAAAACGCACTTGTTATCTTCAGGTTGCTGGCCTTTTATTAAACAACGCCCTTACGATGTGATTGCAAATCCCGAGGTCACCCCAAAAGCTATTTTCATATCTGGATATGCAACAGCACCTCTTGCTGCTGATTGTGATTATATTCTCGAGGGCAAAGAAAAAGAACTGCAAACAGCAATCAATGCGTTGGGCAAATTGACTAATGGTCAAGTGCATGTATCAGTAGGGAAGAAAAGCAATTCTCCTTTGGCCGGTCTTCATAATATCTCATTACATAAAGTACACGGTCCGCATCCCGCGGGGAATGTAAGTGTACAGATCGCAAAAATTGATCCTATTAATAAAGGAGAAATTGTTTGGGTAGTAAATCCTCAGGATCTTTTAGTAATCGGGGAGTTGTTATTGACTGGAAAATTTAATGCAGAACGAACTATTGCTTTGGCTGGTTCCTCAGTAAAAAATCCAAAATATTACAGGACCAAAATAGGTGCCCAAGTTTCATCTGTAGTGTATGATTCTGGGGTGCATGATGAAGGAAATATTAGAGTGATTAGTGGCGATGTGCTTACCGGTGAAAATGTAAAGCCAGATGGTCATTTAGGATATTATCATAACTGTATTACAGTTATTCCAGAAGGAGATGACTATGAGTTTTTTGGATGGAATAGACCAGTATTTAATAAAATATCGACTTCAAGAGCATTAACATTTTCGTGGTTAATGCCCAACAAGAAGTACGAATTAGATACCAATACAAACGGCGAACATCGAGCTTTTGTAGTGACTGGAAATTATGAAGAGGTGTTTCCGCTTGATATTTATCCATTGCAACTTTTGAAAGCATGCATGGTAAATGATCTGGATGCTATGGAACAATTAGGAATGTACGAGGTTGCTCCGGAAGATTTTGCGCTTACAGAATTTGTATGCGTTTCTAAACAGCCACATCAACAGATAATTAGAGATGGTCTAGACGTAATGTTAAAAGAAATAGGTTAATGCTATGGGATTGAAAGAAAAATTACATAAACTGAAACTTAAATATAAGGGTAAGAAAATGGCTCCTGCATTTAATGCACTTCATACATTTTTATATTTGCCTAATGAGACTACACATTCTGGTGCCCATGTTCGAGCAGCAGATGATTTGAAACGTACGATGAATACTGTCATCATTTCACTTATTCCTTGTTTACTTTTTGGAATATTTAATGCTGGATATCAGCATTATGCTGCTATAAATGGTTTTCCCGAAAGTTTTTCTTTATTCAGAGACTTCATTAACTGGGACAATTTTGTGATTGGAGCATGGACCGTGCTTCCTCTGGTTGTTGTTTCATATGGAGTAGGACTTGCAGTCGAATTTGTCTTTGCAGTGATTAAGGGTCATGAGGTAGAAGAAGGATATTTGGTAACCGGAATGTTGGTTCCGCTTATAGTTCCTGTAGATATTCCTCTTTGGATGTTGGCGATCGCAGTAATTTTTGGTGTGATTATAGGAAAAGAAGTTTTTGGTGGTACTGGAATGAATATTCTCAATCCGGCACTTACCATTAGAGCATTTTTATTTTTTGCTTATCCAACATGGATGTCGGGAGATAAGGTTTGGGTGCATGGAGCGGTTGAGCGCGCAGATACGCCAGATGCTATTTCTGGAGAAACTATTTTAGGCGGTTTAGCACAAGGAAAGGAAATTCTTACTGCTGCAGGAACCAAAGGGAATGAGATTGCTTATTCAATATCCGAAGCGTTTTATGGGTTTATTCCTGGTTCTGTTGGGGAAACTTCAAAGCTTCTAATTTTAATAGGAGCCGGATTTTTGATATTCACCAAGGTAGCCAGCTGGAGAATTATTCTTAGTGGATTCGTTGGAGCCGCTATTATGGGACTATTATTTAATGGTATTGTTGATGCAGGATGGATCACAGAATCTAGCAAATTTTATGGATTAATGAGCACTCCTTTTTGGCAACATTTAATTATTGGAAGTATTGCTTTTGGAGTTGTATTTATGGCCACAGATCCGGTTTCAGGATCTCAAACCAATAAAGGAAAATGGATTTATGGATTTTTGATCGGATTTATATCAATTTTAATTCGTGTGTTTAACCCGGCATATCCTGAAGGAGTATTTTTAGCAATACTTTTAATGAACGTATTTGCTCCAACTATCGATCACTATGTGGTTCAAGGTAATGTAAAGAAAAGAATGAAACGTTTAAAACTTAAAACTGCTTAATTATGGCGTTTAATACAGATAAAAATTCTTACACAATCATATTTGCCATCGCGATGGTGGCAGTGGTTGGTTCGTTATTAGCGTTTACAGCTTCTTCGTTGAAAGGTAAGATAGATGCTAATAAAAGAACAGAAAAACAGCAGAATATTTTATTCGCGATGGGTGTTACAGATGCAGAAGATCCAAACGAATTTGTTCCTGCAGAGAAAGCACAGGAATTATTTGATAAATATGTTGGAGATAAGCAATATATTGTTGTAAATGGGGAGGCTCAAAAAACTAAAGAGGCTTTTGATATAGAAGTCAAAAAAGAAAATGATAAAGTTAAGCGAGATTCTTCTTACGAAAGAAAGAATCCACTTTTTATTGGTGAGCGCGAAGGAGAAACATACTACATTATTCCATTAAGAGGCACTGGTCTTTGGGGACCTATTTGGGGATATGTTGCTTTAGATGAAGGATATAGTGTTGTTAAAGGTGCTTTTTTCGATCACGCTACAGAAACAGCTGGCTTGGGAGCTAATATTACAGAAGCTTATTTTAGAGATGATTTTATTGGTGAGCGTATTTTGAATGCTGCTGGAGATTATAAAGGCATCACAGTAAAAAAAGGTAATGCAGATCCTAAAAATCAAAGAAAAGATGACAACGCTGTAGATGCATTAGCAGGAGCTACCATTACAGGCGATGGTGTAACCGCTATGGTTAAAAAGGGGATAAAAATGTATCAACCTTATTTTGAAACGTTAAAAAAATAACAGATGGCTGAAGTAACAGAAGAAAAAGTTGAAGTTAAAGTTAAAGAGCCAAGGGAGCCTCTATTTTCAAAAAAAAATAAGAAATTATTAACCGATCCTCTTGCCGATAATAATCCTATCACGATACAAGTATTAGGGATTTGTTCTGCATTGGCGATTACGGCCCAATTGAAACCTTCTATTGTAATGTCAATTTCTGTGATTTTTGTAATGGGTGTTGGAAACGTAGTCATCTCTTTAATGCGAAACATTATGCCTTCTAAAATTAGAATCATCGTTCAGCTGGTAGTTGTAGCGGCATTGGTGATTATAGTAGATCAGGTGCTCAAAGCTTTCGCATATACATTAAGTAAAGAACTCTCGGTATTTATTGGTTTGATAATTACCAACTGTATTATCATGGGGCGTTTTGAAGCCTTTGCTCTTGGTAATGGCGTATGGAAATCGTTCTTAGATGGCATAGGAAATGCAGCTGGATACGGTTTGTTATTAATAATCGTTGCTTTTTTTAGAGAATTATTTGGTTCGGGTACACTTTTTGGAATCAAAGTATTAGGAGATCCGGTTGAGAAAACAGGCTTATATGCTTTAGGCTATGAAAATAATGGTTTTATGGTGCTGGCCCCGATGGCCTTAATTACTGTTGGAATTATTATCTGGGTACAAAGAAGTAGAAATAAAGCATTAATCGAAGATCATTAAAATTAAAGAAGTATGGAATATTTAGAGTTGTTTTTAAAATCAATTTTTATCGAAAATATGGTATTCGCATTCTTCTTAGGGATGTGTTCATATCTTGCAGTATCTAAAAAAGTATCTACGGCAGTAGGTTTAGGGGCTGCAGTAATTTTTGTTCTGGCCATAACAGTACCTCTTAATTTTTTACTTGATAAGTATTTACTGCAGGATGGTGCTCTAGCTTGGCTTGGTCCAGAATATGCAGATTATGATTTAAGTTTTCTTACTTTCATTTTGTTTATTGCAACTATTGCAACAATGGTTCAATTAGTAGAAATTGTAGTAGAAAAATTCTCTCCTGCTTTATATAATTCATTAGGGATATTTTTACCACTAATTGCAGTAAACTGTGCTATTTTAGGGGGATCACTATTTATGCAACAAAAAGAGTTTGCTAATATTTCTCAAGCTGCAGTATATGGTGTAGGATCAGGTATAGGTTGGTTTTTGGCAATTTTAGCAATCGCTGCCATTCGAGAAAAAATCAGATATTCAAATGTACCTGCACCACTTAGAGGATTAGGTATTACTTTCATTCTTACAGGTCTTATGGCTATAGGATTTATGAGTTTTGGGGGAATGTTAACCGGGGGAGACGAAGAGGACAAAGAGGAGACGAAAGCTGCTCAAGTTGAAAAAGAAAAGACTACAAAAGAAGTAGCCGAAAATACTAACGTTATAACACTTAAATAATATGATATTTTTAGCATCTACTGGTGGAACTATAGCAATAACGATTATCTCGTTCTTGGTTCTGATTCTTATTTTAGTGGGAATTTTATTATTTGCAAAAGATAAATTATTACCATCCGGACCCGTAAAAATAACCATTAACGGGGAAAAAGAAATTGAAGTTGCTTCAGGTGGGACGTTACTATCTACTTTAGGTAGTCAAAAAATATTTTTACCATCTGCATGTGGAGGAGGCGGAACTTGTATACAATGCGAATGCCACGTATTATCTGGTGGAGGAGAAGCATTACCTACTGAAACGCCTCACTTTTCGCGTAAAGAATTACAGCATGGAGCACGTTTGGCTTGCCAGGTTAAGGTAAAGCAAGATATGAACATCGAGATACCAGAAGAAGTTTTTGGTATTAAAAAATGGGAAGCAGAGGTAGTTCGTAATTATAATGTAGCTTCGTTTATTAAAGAATTTGTAGTTCGCATCCCTGAAGACATGGGGTATAAGGCTGGAGGGTATATTCAGATTGAGATACCACCTTGCGAAATCAAATATTCTGATATTGATATCACCGCACATCCAGAAGAACATGATACTCCTGATAAATTTCAGAAAGAGTGGGATAAGTTTGGTTTATGGCCACTGGTTATGAAAAACACCGAGACCGTAGAGCGTGCTTATTCGATGGCTTCTTATCCTGCAGAAGGAAGGGATATTATGCTAAACGTTCGTATTGCGACTCCACCATGGGATAGAGCCAAAAACGGATGGATGGATGTAAATCCTGGTGTTGCTTCATCATATATATTTGCTCAAAAACCAGGTGATAAAGTGACAATTTCGGGACCTTATGGTGAGTTTTTTATCAATGAATCTCAGGCTGAAATGTTATACGTAGGAGGAGGAGCTGGTATGGCTCCAATGCGTTCTCATTTATATCACCTATTCAAAACATTAGAGACGGGACGTAAGGTTACCTATTGGTACGGCGGTCGTTCTAAGAGAGAATTATTCTATCTGGATCATTTTTATGACCTGGAGAAGAAATTTGATAACTTTAAGTTCTATTTAGCGCTTTCTGAGCCATTAGAAGAAGATAATTGGAAAGTAAAGAAAGATCTTGATGATGAAGGAGATGGATTTGTTGGATTTGTTCATAATTGTGTGATCGATAATTATTTGAATCATCATGAATCACCTGAAGATATAGAATTATATTTCTGTGGTCCGCCATTAATGAACAAAGCTGTTCAAAAAATGGGTGAGGATTTTGGTATCCCAGATGAGAATATTAGATTCGATGATTTTGGAGGATAAAACAAAGTTTTTTAAATAAACTAAAAACCGATATAAATATACTTATATCGGTTTTTTTATTTTTGAATAGCAATTATAGTACAATGAAAAAATATATTCTTTCTCTGGTGATAGCTGTCGCATTACTACTGATCTTAAAAAATAGTGCTAGAGGTAAAATGGCTGGTAATTATATTAAAGGAGTAGTATCGACTGTAAGTATTAAACCCGATTATATTAATACATCAGGAAATTCTATCTCTACGCGAGTTCTGCTTCCAGATGGTTACAAAAGAGTGGTGTATGAAAACGGATCTTTTGAAGAATATCTCCGTAATTATAGAATAAAACCTCATGGCAGTAAGATTATTAATTATGATAATAGCGAATATTTTGCCCAGAATTGGCATGATGCGATTCTTGAAGTTCCAGTCCCATCGAACGGATTGCAGCAATGTGCGGATGCGTTAATGAGAATACGTTCTGAGTATTTATGGAAACACAACAGAAAAGGCGAAATTGGATTTAATTTTACCTCAGGTCATTATTGCTCATGGCAAAAATATGCCAAAGGATATCGACCTAAGATAAAAGTTAGTCATGTTACTTTTCATAAGACAGCTTCTCCCGATTATTCAAAATTCAATTTTTATAGATATCTTAATTTAATTTATACATACGCCGGGACCTTATCAATGTATAGCGAGCTTCAGAAGGTACCTCTTAATGAAATAAAAATCGGGGATATGTTGGTTAAACCAGGTTCACCGGGTCATATAGAAATTATCGTTGATGAAGCTATTAATGGGCAAGGAGATAAATTATATCTTCTTGCTCAGGGTAATACTCCGGCCCAAAGCGTTTGTTTGCTCAAAAATTTCGAAAATGCATCTATTTCTCCTTGGTATCGTTTTGACAAAAATGAGCCTGTATATACACCAAGTTATTATTTTGATAAAACGATATTTATACGTTTTAAATAATTCAAATTTTATTAGATAGATTGTATCTTTGCCGCGCTATGGATAGGATATTAAACAAACAAGAGTTGCATAATCTTGCGATGAATATCGTAGGAGAAGAATTAGAAAAAAAGGGTTTCGAATTCATCGCTGTGAATAGTAAATTAGGAAAACATCCTCAGTTTGTATGTATTGATAAATCCAACCAACGCTATTTTGTTTTGGTTAGAGCTATTTCTTATCCCGATAATCCACACAATTATGATATGATTTGGATGGAATCTTTCAAAAAGCATGCAAGAGAACAAGAAGCTAAGGTTTTTTATGCCGGAGTGGGCCTACAAAATGCAGAAAATCCCAATAAACCAGTTATTCTGAATCAAGATTATATATTAGAATATGCAGGGTTACAAACTATTGAAACTCATCTTAACTAAACAGTATGATTCGTAATGTAATTGTTGTATTCCTATTTGGGTGTTTAATTTCTTGCGAAGACCAACCTAAATCTAAGCTTAATTATACTCGAGGGGAAGCATTTGGAACCAGCTTTTCAGTTCAATGTATTAGTAAAGAAAAAATAGACCTTTCTCAATCTTATGATAGTATTATTGATGTAATTAATACTTCGATGTCTACTTATATTGAAGATTCTGATATTTCACGGATTAATCAGGGAGATACGACTATAGTCGTAGACGATCATTTTAAAAAAGTATTTACTGCGTCAAAAAGAATTTATAAAGAAACTGAAGGCGCATTTGATCCTACTATTGGTATTTTAGTGAATGCTTGGGATTTTGGTCCAGAAGGTAGAGTAACATCATTAGACAGTCTTAAAATAGACAGTTTATTAGTGTCAGTAGGTATGGATAAGGTTATTTTGAGGGGAGAAAGGATTTTAAAAACTCATGCCAATACCTTTATAGATTTTAATGCCCTGGCAAAAGGGTATGCGGTGGATGTATTTGCTGAGTTTCTCGACGAGAAAGACTTTGAGAATTATTTGGTTGAAATAGGGGGTGAGATTCGAGGAAAAGGGAGCAATATAGTGAAACAAAAGCCATGGAGAATCGGTGTAGAAGACCCTAACTTTGATGATACACAATCTTACAGTAAGGTGATTGTGTTACAAAATGAGGCTATGGCAACTTCAGGAAGTTATCGAAAATATAAACTTGACGAAAATGGTAATCGGTATGCGCACATTATCGATACTAAAACCGGTTATCCTCATAAATCTAATGTATTGAGTGTTTCTATACTCACAGATAGTTGTATGGAGGCCGATGCATACGCCACAGCATTAATGTCGATGGGGCTAGAGCGTTCTAAACAATTCTTGAAAAACCATCCAGAGCTGAAAGTGTATTTTATTTATGAAGATGTAAATAAGGAGTTGAAAACACTTACTATGAACGGATTTCCAGAAAATTAAGGCTTGTAACAAACCGGAAGTATTTCTCCCTCTGCTAGACAATATTTTACGACTTCTTCTTTGGTCAATTGATTGGTATAATCTACTTCCTCAACCGTAAAACCAATGGTTCTTAATTTTTCGAAATAATCTATTCCGTATACTCTTACATGATCATATTGTCCAAATATTGTTGCACGTTCTTTTGCATCGGTAATGCTGTTATCTTCAAATGTAGTTTCTCTATCTAGATCCTGCGGAATTTGTAATATTGCCATACCACCCGGTTTCAAAACCCTAAATATTTCTTGCATAGCCTTGGTGTCATCAGGAATATGTTCTAAAACATGATTACAGAAAATGGTGTCATACTCATCATTTTTGAAAGGTAAATTGCAAATATCTGCTTTTACATCTGCCAGAGGAGAATTGAGATCAGTGGTTGTATAATCAAGATGTCTAAGTTTCCTGAATCTTTTATAAAAAGCCTGTTCGGGAGCAAAATGCAATACTTTTGCCGGAGCAGAAAAAAAATTGGTTTCATTCTTAAGATATAACCAGAGTAATCTGTGTCGCTCTAATGATAATGTAGATGGAGAAAGCACATTATCCCTTTGGTTTTCATATCCATAAGGTAAGAACTTTGAAAAGCTTTTGCCATCAATTGGATCTGTGTAGGTATTTCCTCTTAAAACTAATGAAATAATAGGCCTAACCAAGTAACTCAACCTGATCAATAAAGGTCTGGGTATGGTATTGAGTATGCGTTTAAAGAGTTTTTTCATAATTAATTACACAAAGGTCTCAAAGAAGGCATAAAGTTTCACGAAGATTTACATAATAAAGCGTTTGATTCCATTTTTAAGTAAACTTACATGAAAATTAATAAGAAGGCCAAGTTTATATTCTCCAAGTTTTAGATAGGTAAGAATTTGTGCAGAATGAACATCGGTAAAATATTCTACAGTCTTTAGTTCAATCACAACCTTATTTTCAATTAAAATATCAATACGATATCCTTGATCAAGTTTTATGTCCTTATATATAACAGGTAAAGCTTTCTCCTTTTGAATTTCTAGACCTTTATTTTTCAACTCATAGCATAGACATTCTTGGTAAGCCGATTCAAGAAGGCCAGGACCAAGATTTTTGTGAACCTCTATCGCACATCCAATAACGATTCTAGATATTTCATCTTCGGTCATACTTTGTGTGGCTTTGTGATTTCTTAGCGAAACTTTGTGTAACTTTTTTAGAGAACGCTAAACTGTTAGTATCTCTTGTCTAAATGCATCCTCTTCATCAGACTCAATGCCTAAAGCTTGGTAGATATACTTAAAAGTTGAGAGAATCTCGGGTTTACCATCAATAATTGCTACATCATGTTCGAAATGAGCACTCGGTTTACCATCTGCAGTAAGAATAGTCCAACCATCTCTTAATTGCTTGATACGATGTGTTCCCATATTAATCATGGGTTCTATAGCAACGACCATGCCTTCAATGAATTTTTTTCCTCTTCCGCGTCTACCATAATTAGGCATTTCGGGATCTTCATGCATCTTTCGACCTAGACCATGGCCTACTAGTTCTCTAACCACTCCATAACCTGCTTCTTCTGTAAATTTCTGGATGGCGTATCCCACATCGCCCACACGATTTCCAATTTTAAACTCTGCTATACCAACATACAAAGACTCTTTAGTAATGCGAAGTAGCCGTTCTATCTCTTCCGATACTTCTCCTACAGGAAAAGTATAAGCATGATCTCCATAAAAATCGTTTTTAATGGCGCCACAGTCGATAGATATGATATCACCTTCCTCAAGAGGAGTGTTGTTAGGAATCCCATGAACTACTTGAGCATTTGGACTCATGCAGAGTGTATTGGGAAAGTCGTATAATCCCAAAAATCCTGGAATTGCACCATGATCCCTAATGAATTCTTCTGCGAGCTTATCTAAATGTAAAGTGGTTACACCAGGTTTAACTTCAGAAGCCAACATGCCTAATGTTTTTGAAACAACCAACGCGCTTTCTCGCATCAATTCTATTTCTTCACGTGTTTTGGTGATAATCATAAGCTTATAGTTCCATAGTAACGGAGGGCAAATTTACGAAGAATATAGGATATATAATTTAATCCTCGTAGGAATGTTTGTATGGCTGGCCAGATACGATGGCAAGTATATCTTTTTCTAGAGTTTCTTGTGCAAATTCTACATAACGACCTATTTCCTTTCCATCTTTGTAAAAGATAAAGGTGGGCACACGTACAATATCTAATCCTTTTTCAAGACCATCAGGAGTATTTTTTGCTCTGGTGACTGTTATAAGTTCTAAGTTTTCATAATCGAATTCGGCAGCATCTAATATTTTATAAAACGTCGGGGTTTCCCTTTTACTGTCTCCACACCAGGTACCCATAAAAGCTTTAATAGAAACATCCTTAAGATAAGGTGATATTTTGGTTACAGTTTCGGTATCTACTGTATAGTTTTCATAATGTTTGTTGAACCAGGTGTCGTATGGTTCTTGTTCCAGAGCTTTTCTATCTTGTTTACCTACCAAAATTTCAGGTTTTGATTGTGAGGAAGGTGTATTTTTATCTTGTTCTGACACTTCGTTGGGACTCTTTTCTACAGCTGGTGAATTATTTACTGAAATTGACGCGCTTATACATGCGTTTAAAGATAAGGCAATAAAGATTATATATATTTTCTTCATTTTTTTTGATTGAGTACAACTAATATACTAGAAAGGTAAGACCAACTGCAATACTTTAAATGTAGTTTAACAAAAAAGAATCAGTGTTTTTGTTCACTTTACTAAGGACTTTTGAGTCATAGCTTCTGGTTGAGTAACTCCCATTAGATCTAAAATAGTCGGTGCCATATCTCCTAATACTCCATCTTTTACCTCAATTCGATCGTTGTCTATCAAAATAAAAGGAACTGGATTGGTAGTATGTGCTGTATGGGGAGTGCCATCGGGATTGATCATAGTTTCGCAATTACCATGATCGGCAATCAATAAGGTAGTATAATCATTTTCGAGACCTGTATTAACTACATCTTTTACGCAAGCATCTACAGCTTCACAAGCTTTGATAGCTGCTTCCATTACCCCTGTATGCCCTACCATGTCCCCATTGGCAAAGTTTAAACACACAAAATCGACCTCGCCTTTTTCCAATTCGGGAACCAAAGCGTCTCTAAGCTCATATGCACTCATCTCTGGTTTTAGATCATACGTAGCAACCTTTGGAGAATTTCTTAGAATTCTGGTTTCTCCTTCAAAAGGTTCTTCTCTTCCGCCAGAAAAAAAGAAGGTGACATGAGGATATTTTTCGGTTTCGGCAATTCGAATTTGCTTTTTACCAGCACTGGAGAGTACTTCGCCAAGAGTTTCCGTAATATTTTCCTTGTCATAAACTACTTTGATATCGTTAAATGTGTCATCATAATTAGTCATGGTAACATAATATAGAGGCAACTTATGGGTATTGTACTCATGCATATCTTTTTGAGAAAGCATTTCGGTTAGTTCTCTACCACGATCAGTTCTGAAATTAAAGAAGATCACAACATCATCATCTTTTATAGTAGCCATCGGAGTGTTGTTTTCTTGAACTAGAATAGGTTTTATAAATTCATCAGTAATTCCATTGTCGTAGCTCAATTGAATACTTTCTAGAGCATCATCAGAAGATTCTCCAATGCCGTTTACCAGAAGATCATAAGCCAATTTAACCCGTTCCCATCGTTTATCTCTATCCATTGCATAATATCTTCCAATAACAGAAGCTAACTTTCCTGTAGTTTGAGACATGTGATCTTGAATATCTTTTAAATGCCCTTTACCTGATTTTGGATCTACGTCTCGACCATCTGTAAAAGCATGAAGAAAGACATTCTTTAGATCATAAGAGTTTGCCGCATCAAGTAGACCTTTGATGTGATTTATATGTGAATGCACACCACCATCGCTTACCAACCCCAAGAGATGAATATTCTTGTTATTAGTTTTAGCGTATTGAAAAGCATCTATAAGCGCAGGTTCATCTTTCAAAGTGTTTTTTTCTACAGCTAAATTGATTTTAGCCAAATCCTGATACACGATTCTACCAGCACCCAGATTCATATGCCCAACTTCGCTATTTCCCATTTGTCCATCCGGAAGTCCTACATGAAGTCCATCTGTACGCAAAGAAGCATAAGGATATTTTTTGTATAAATTGTCAATGAAGGGTGTTTCTGCATGATCAATTGCTGATACTTTTGGATCAGGAGAGGTACCCCATCCATCTAAAATCATCAAGATTACTTTCTTGTTCATAACGAGCTCAGAATTAAAATTTTGGTTGGTTGTTATTTAAATTTGCTCTTTTTAAAAAGGTACAAGAAGCAAAGTTACAACTTCATCGATAAGCATACAAAAAGCTAGAGTTATTCCTAGGTCATTTAAACTTTTTATTAAAGTTATGAGTAAGCTGGTTTTTATGAAATTCTTAACTAATCTGTGTCTAGAAGGTTAAAAATGAGTTATTCTTAAAATTTGAGTATTATTTTTTAGAATAATATAATTCATTTGTACTGTCAAATTTGGCAAAACACAAATCAATAATGAACTTAAAAAAGTAAAAAATGAAAAAATTATCAATTTTAGTGTTAAGTATGACCATGAGTTTCGTATTTGCAAACGATCCGGTAAAAGATCTTGATGCTTACAAAGTAGCAAAAACAGAAGCTGTTAATGTTTCTCCTTTTTGCCTTTCGATCGCAAAAGGTGACTACGAGATGACAAAAAAAATGATTGAACTAGGTACAGAGGTTAATCAATTTTCAGAAGGGATGACTCCACTCATGTATGCAGCTCGTTACAATAGAGTTGAGATCATTAAACTTCTGGTTGCAAACGGAGCAAAACTTGGAACTAAAGATAGTAAAGGCTTCAAAGCAGTTAAATACGCAGAATTATCAGGGGCCCATGAAGCTGAAGAATTGTTATTGAGCCTATAATAAAAAGGAGTTTTTGCTCCTTATAGTAGCTCAAGAAAGACAAAGTAAAACCGCTATTTCATCTAAATAATAATGAATAGCGGTTTTCTTTTGATTGATAATGTTGTAATGATTATCAAAATATGCTATCCACTAAAAAGTTAAAAACATGTTATTTAATGGTCTAATGTGATAAAATGAAACTATTAATAGTATATTTGCGTGTATATATATCATTAATCAATAGTAAAACTATCATTTTTTAATTTATGAGAATAGCCACTCGTTATCAATACAGTTTTTTAGACTTTACTTTTGGTGGATACGATATTGGAACAGTAAAGATTTTGTTTGATTGATTGATTTGTTCGTTCTCCTCTTAAAATTCGATTACTACGACCGTAGTAATCGAATTTTCGTTTTTATCGGCAATCACAATATTTTGTTGTAGTAAGGTTAAAGTTCTGTTATTTAAAAATATATCTGTAACAAATTTATAAGTATCGAAGTCTTGTATATATAAGTCAATCAATAACTCAAAAATCAATTTCATTATGAAAAAATCAATTTTTACCGTATTAGCGGTTATGTTTATTGCTTCTGCAAGTTTTGCAACAGGAGTAGAAATGACTACCAATAGTCATAATTATGAGCAAAAGATCTTGAAAGCTAAAGTAAGTCCATTTTGCATGGCTATAGTAAAAGGGGATTTAGACACAGTCAAAAAAATGATCGAATTGGGAAGTGATGTAAACGAGAAATCCGAAGGGATGACTCCACTTATGTATGCCGCCCGTTACAACAGGGCAGACATTATTAAGGTACTCGTTCAGAAAGGAGCAAAAATTAGCACCAAAGACAGTAAAGGTCATAATGCTATGAAATTTGCAAAATTATCAAACGCAAAAGATGCTATAGCAGTTCTGGAGGAGTTGTCTTAAGCATTGAAATTTTTGTAAGAACTAAAAGCTATTTGAAAATGTTGTTGAAGCATTTTTTGAATAGCTTTTACTTATTTAGTTTATTTACTAAATTCTTTTATAGCTTCTCTTATTTTTTCTATACGGTTATCGGGATCGGGATGAGTACTTTGAAATTCAGGAACTCGATCTGGTCCGGCCGCAGCCTTTAATATGTTCATGACACCAATCATTTCTTCCGGATTGTATCCAGAATTGATCATAAACAAGACGCCAAGTTTATCGCTTTCTAATTCATCATCTCTGCCATTTCCCAGTAGTATATTTTTTCCAATATTATTTACAATGCCTCCTGCATCAGCACCCACAGATGCTCCTGTAGAGATCGTTTTCCAGAATTCATGTTCGGCAATTCTTTCTGCAGAATGTCTTCCAAGCACATGTCCAATTTCATGACCAAGCACACCGGCGACCTGATCTTCATTTTCAAGCTGAGAAAGTAGGGCATAAGTGATAAAAATCTGCCCCCCTGGTAAAGCAAAGGCATTGATGGTACTGGGATCGGCCAAAAGATGAAAGTCGTATTTGTACGGCGTTTGTTTTGCCATACTCGAATTGACCAATTTACTACCTACCCTATCGATATAACTTTGCAATTTTTGATCAGGATGTAGGCCTCCGTGTTGTTGAGCCATCTCAGGGGCACTTTGCAAACCGATTGCGATTTCCTGATCACTGGTCATATTAATATTTTGTACTCTTTGAGTATAAGGATTCAAGGTTTCATTATTGCATTTTTTAAAGAAAGCGAAAGCTACAATTGCAAGACCTATAAGTATTCGGATTTTTAAACCGCCACGTCTCATTAGAATTTGAAAATAGTTAATATTTAAAGTTACTAAATAAAAAAGTTGCTTACTAATAAAATGTTTAAAACACTTTTTAGCAAGCAACTACTAGAGGTTTCTATTTTACCATTCTATAGTAAAAAATTAGGATTAGTGCTAACTAGCATAGTTGAGTTTGCATAGTTTAGCGATAAAAAATTTGAGTATAATAGAATCGTCCGTTTTCATCTTTGACGGCAGCAATACCAATATGTGTATAATTTCCTTCTATATTGGCTCTGTGGCCACTACTATTTAACCAACCCGTCATTACAGATTGTGCAGAATTTTGACCCGACGCAACATTTTCTCCAAAACTTCTGGCATTTTCCTTTTCTTGTAATGTTTGAAACTTTGCATCTCGATTATCATGACTGATACGACCCTGAGAAATCATATATTTTGAATGATCAATAGCCAGTTCTTCGGCAGTGGCGCTTTTTGCTAAAATAGATAAGCTCTGGCTTTGTCTATGCTCATTCACTAAGTTCAAAATTTCATCTACTACAGTAATTTCATTAGTAGTATCAATATTACTGTCATCTTCAGAACAAGAAAACATGATTAGCGATAAGATTAAAACTAATATTGAACGATGAAATATTATTTTCATTTTAATTTACTTTCTTTAATTAACTTAATTTTTTAAGTTTTAGTATTGTAGGGAACCCTCTATTAAACTAAAGTTTTTTTATTTGCATGCCAACTGTATGAGTTAGCGTGCACGAAACATGATTAATGTATAATAGTTATTTCCATTCTTATCTTTTACGGCTGCGATTCCAACGTCAGAATAATTGCTTTCAAGAGTATTCTTGGTTTGAGAACCTTGGGTTAACCAATTTTGAACGAGTTCCTCAGGGCTGTAAAATCTTGAATTTAACTCTATAACCGCGGTGGCACTTTCTGTATTTTGTAGTTGCGCTTTTCTTTCAGCGTTGCCGTCAATACTAAGTTCTTCCTGATTAGCCATAAATTGAGCATGATTAACGGCTAATTGTTTTGCGGTTGCATTTTCTTTTAAAATTTCAAGGGATAAACTTCTTCTATGCTCATTTACTAGACTCAGTATTGTTTCTTCTACAGAAGACTCAGAATTTTCTGAAGGTATATCGACATCGTTATCTGAACTGCATGAGGTTAATACGGTTAATAACAACGCAATTTGTAAAAAAAATAGTAATGGTTTTTTCATATAACGGGGCTTTTGTATGTAATAAAATTAAGACAAAATTATGAAAAAATCAAAATAAATATCGATTAATGTCTAAAATATTCTGTGAAAGGTACTTTTTAATGAATTTTTCAGAGAAAAACTCTGATCCTAATAGTCTGGCATTTTGTAGTGCTGTTTTGATATCTAATTTCATGTATGCATGTAGCATAGGAATAGAAAGTGGGGCATAAGAGTAATGCCAAGGCTCATATTTAAATCCTTTACGATCTTTCTTGTCTGTGTACACCAAATGGAAGCCAAAGGAATTGGCGTATTTATCCATCCACTCTTTAAATTTACAGAAGGGCCCATCACCTTCAAAATTTTCTTCGAGAAGTAATCCTTTGGGTTGTGGGGCATTACCATCAACTATATCGATATCCGTCCCCCAATGATGTCTTGAGGTTCCCGGAATTGTAGAATATTCTATGATTTTTTTAATAGCTTCGGTAGGAGGTAATCCCTCTTGAGTGAACTTTCTATATTTCCGTTCCCAGATGCGATTTTGATGCGCATAATTGCGATAACTCGAAACTACTTTTATTTCAAAGCCACTCTTGGCGGCTTCAGTCTTCATTTTTAAAAATGCTTCGTGGGCTTCTTTTCTCAATTTATATCCTTCTCCAAAAAGCGAGGGATTGCTCTTGCCCATTAGATCATCCTTAGAAAATTCAAACTGAAACGGGGAGAAGGATTGTACTGATAGTCCTATTAGACCTAACAAATTGATCTTTATAAAATCTTTCCTTAACATCAAATTCTCTAGGGTGTGCCTTTATTATTCTAAAATACCGTCTACGATACCATATTCTAAAGACTCTTGTGCATCCATCCAGTAATCTCGATTAAAATCTTTTAGTACTTTTTCTACATCCTGACCACAATTATCTGCCAGGATTTGAGCACTTAATTCTTTAGTTTTTAATATCTCTGTAGCCTGAATCTCAATATTTGAAGCCTGACCCCTTGCACCACCACTTGGTTGATGAATCATTACCTTGGCATGGGGTTGAATAAACCTGCGTCCCTTTTTACCAACACTTAGCAGAATAGATCCCATAGAAGCGGCCAATCCTGTGCAAATGGTAGACACGGGACTCTTTAAACTTTGGATAGTATCGTATATTGCAAATCCAGAGGTAACATACCCTCCCGGACTATTAATGTATAGTTTAATTTCTTTATCGCTTATCATATCTAGGTACATCAATCTATCGATCACATGTTTTGCTGATTTATCATCTACTTGCCCCCATAGAAATACACTACGCTCTTCTAAAAACTTTTTATCGATAACATCCTGTATTTTTCCTGATTTTTCTTTCATTAGTATAGTTTTTTCTTTTTTTTAGAATTTTCTATTGTTGAGATAAATGTATATTAATTTTTGCAAAAAAGCATCATGTGAGCGACGCAATTTTTAATTCGTAAAGGTACATTTTTCTCGTATTTGATTTCATATTATTGTTTCATCTCTGATTATTTTTTCGATGGTTTTCTTATCACAAAATTGAACACTTGTACTTTGAAATAGTCTGGTGTGGGTAAAATGAAAACTTTATATCATAATTATGCAATTTTTTACTGAAGAAAATGAAATTATTCTCTATAATTTGCTATTATATTTATGGTTTTCCGTAATTTTTTCGTTAAAAAATAAATAAAAATGTTAAAAAATGTTAAAATAATGAGATTTTGATTAAATGAAAAAATTAGCAGCATTATCAGTAATAATGGAGTTTATCGGATATTATTGTATTTCATCGGAGTCTTATTTATGGTTTACCCATAATGTAATTGATGTTTAACTTTAGACCTCTTAAATAGCAATCCTTTATATTTGTGTCATAATGTTTTAAGAATTTGAAAATTATTTAACATTATATAAAAGAATAATTTAAACTACAACACAATGTGATGAAAATTATTCTGGGGCTTTCAAAATATTTACAATTTAAATATTCACTTCACTTTACACAATTCATTTTATTGGGTTTAGTATTTCTAAACAAAGAGATATTAAAAGTAATAGATTATCAAACATTGGGTTTTTTGAATATGCCCATGTAAAAATAATTCTTGCAAGAATACTTTAGACCATACTTGAAATGTCTTTAAAGGATCAAGTGAAATGAATTAGTAATAACCTTTAAATTATTTGAATCATGTTAAACAACATTTTAAAACAATCAGGAGTAAAGCAATTAGATAGAGCTCAAAGAAGTAAAATAGGAGGAGGGGATGATGGTCCATTTGGTAGAGAGGGATATTGTCCGGTTGAAAACGGTTGGTATGTGAGGTATTGCCATGAATTATGTGATGATGGTACGACCCCTATGAATTGTGGAGGAGGATTCTAAATTAAATGCGAAATATTCATTTTTCGCATATCGATAAAAAAAATTATTAACCTTTAAATTATTTGAATCATGTTAAACAACATTTTAAAACAATCAGGAGTAAAGCAATTAGATAGAGCTCAAAGAAGTAAAATAGGAGGAGGGGATGATGGCCCATTCGGCAGAGAGGGATATTGTCCGGTTGAAAACGGTTGGTATGTGAGATATTGCCATGAATTATGTGATGATGGTACGACCCCTATGAATTGTGGAGGAGGATTCTAAATCAAATGCGAAATATTCGTATTTCGCACATTATTAAAAAAATATTATTAACCTTTAAATTATTTGAATCATGTTAAACAACATTTTAAAACAATCAGGAGTAAAGCAATTAGATAGAGCTCAAAGAAGTAAAATAGGAGGAGGAGATGGCCCATTCGGCAGAGAGGGATATTGTCCGGTTGAAAACGGTTGGTATGTGAGATATTGCCATGAATTATGTGATGATGGTACGACCCCTATGAATTGCGGAGGAGGATTCTAAGATAAATGGAAAATAAATTTGAATTACAAATCAAATCGAGTTATTGTAATTTGAATTAATGAGATGTATGACTTCTGATCGTTTTACCCAATAAACTTTCAGAAGTTTTTTACATATTCATCGGTTAGGTAATAAAATAGCGTTTGACAGAAAACTATCGATTAATATACAAATATCCAGCCCGATCTTTTTGACCGTCTATTTTCAAAACATAATAATACGTCCCCACAGGAAGTTCTTCTCCTTCTGCAATGGTTGTTCTACCTTCTGAAATACCTATAAAAGCATCAGAGCCGTTATCATCCTGTGCCTCGTGATATCGTTCCCTTTGATATACTAAAACTCCCCATCTATTAAAAATCGATAGTTCGTTATTTGGGAAATTAGCTAATCCTTGTATTCTGAAAAAGTCATTATTTCCGTCTCCATTTGGAGAAACTGCAGTAAATACCTGAAGGTCCCCGTCTAATAGTAATTCTGAAGTTCCGAAAGTAAGCACCGTATAATTATCGGGAATAAAAGATTCTGAAGTAATTTCACCATTGCTAACATCACCAGAGAATACTGAATTACCCAAACTTTCCCATTCTTGAGTGATTTCGTTCCATCCTACCACTCTCAGGTTTTCCAGATCGTCTACCAATGTAGGGATATTACTATTATCGTCCCAGGTAAGTGTTACTTGGGTTTGAGTGTCTCCATCAAGATCCCAATACTCAAATATACTCACCGCTAATACATTAGAAGCGAGGTTTGTGGTATCAAAGCGTTCTGGGAAAAAATTTGGGAAATTTGGATCTTCAAAGAAATAAGCACCTCTGCTAGTATTTACAGAAGCACCATCTGTAACACGCATGGGCCTTAATCTAAAATCATCGCCAACGGGAAATGTAAAATCTAAATCTCCTGTTAATGATGCATAACCATCTACAAAGCGGTTGTCATTTTCGCCATTATAGGGAGCATCATTAAGGTAATCCAATGAGGTGGTAATATCACCGCGATTTCTTGGGGTTTGCACTCTTCCATTGGTAAATTCCTGAAAGTTTTGTACTCCGGTGGCAACTTCAAGATAAAGATCATCAAATACATCAATCTCCATATTATAAAAAACCGGTCGGTTATCTCCAGAAATAGTCAATCTGTCATCAGGGCTGTAAAAACCTGCAAAACCAAGGTTTTGATCAAATGTGCCATCGTTAATGAGATCGGTATGAAAACCAATTTCACCATTGTCGTGAATTTGTATATTCCCAATATTGCGAAAGGCTTGTTGACCTACAACAATTTGGGAAAGCATACATATTATGAAATAAATTATTCTGTTCATTCCTATATTGGGGTATCTAAGGCATTACGGTTTAACCGTAAAAAATATATGGTAAATATACGAATAATTTAAAGTGTATATTATTTTTTGACGATAAAAAGCATTAAAGTATCGGTGAATTGCATCTTTAACTCGATTAACTGCTATTTTTATAAACGTGCTTACCTTATTTATAACGTATTACAAATATATCAATAGTTCTACAATTATAGCCTTACCAAAATATTTGTTTTATAATTCATTATTTGATTTTATGATTATGGTTACTAAAATTAATTTGCTTTAACTCTATAAGTTATTCTTCGATTAGTGATTACCGCTGCTCTTTTAACTACATATGTTGTTCCAAATTCTGAAGTGGAATTGCTTACTGTAGCGGTTGCTGTAATAATACTATTTACGGGTATTGCTGATCCCAAAGGGATAACAAAACTGAATCTATTGGTAGTGTCTTCATTTCCGTCTACATCTGCCGTATATGCCGTAATATTACCATCATTATCATCGGGACTTCCTTCTATAGCAGATCCCAAAAAGACTTTTCCTTCACCATAATCTTGAGTTATGACGCCAGAAGGTCCATCAATGGCATTATCGCCTGCAGCTGCATCTCCTGTATCAATATCTGATAAGAACAGCTCGACCGTTGCACCAGCACCCACCCAACCGGTAACTATCAAATTATTACCAGATACTACGGCAGAATCGAAGATTGGGAAGTTTAATCTGTTATTGGGTCCGCCATCGCCATCGCCGTTATCATTGATAGTTACACCATCGTTACCGATATCGATACCCAGGCTTGCTTCAGTAAAGCCATTAGCAAAAATCGAATTTTGAGATATTAAATTACCCGTCCCACTACTAATAAATATACCTACTCTACCATTATTATTGATAACATTTCCGGTTATTGTGGTGTTTGGTTGCTGAGTTCTTATTCCTATTTGGTTCGCACAGCCTGTAGAAAGTGCTCCGGTATCACGTATTGTATTTTGATCAATAATCATCGCAACGCTATTTATATTATCTACACCATAGTTACCTCCATTTTCTATTAAATTGTTTTCAATAACAATTCCGCTACCTCCACCTTGAGCTTCAACGTTACTATCGCAATTTGCAACACCATTACCATTAAAGTGATTGTTTCGCAGTATAGAAGATATAGTTCCTCCATTAAACCGAACACCATTTCTTCCTAATCCGGCAATATAATTTCCATCGATGACGCTTTCACCTCCATTAACTCGTATGCCATGTCTATCTACTCCTAATTGATTACCCAATGCGTCTGTACCTATCAAGTTTTCTGTAATCAAAATATTACTTCCAGAAGTTATACGTATACCGTCAAAACTTGCATTATCACCAGAAATGGCCGTATTTCTTACCACCACATTATTAGCATCAATTTCAAAACCAAAACCAGAACCTGTATTTTTTCGAACTTGAATTTCTGGTAGATTATAATTGGGTAATAGGGTATTATTTGTGCCTACAGCTGTACCGCCTGCACCAATAGTACCCGTGTTTGTGTCTGTAGAATATGCAGTTTGTGTTCGCCCATCGACTACTGTATTGTTGTCGCTAATTACAGGTAAACTTCCAGAATTAATAAAAATATCAAAATATCCATCGGCTACAATATATCCTGCATCTGGTGTTCTGCCCAATGGATCTCCAGTAGGAGGAATCATAAAAATAGAAGTATCCTCGCCCGCAGCTGGATTAATTGATCCATCATTGGGATGTGCCTCGATGTCCAAACCAGTTTCATTAAGGTTGTTTGAATTGGTTATAAATTGTTCTAATGATCCTTGTCCGGTGGCATTCGTATTAACAATAGTATTAAAATTAAAACCAAAGTCCAGGTTGGTTACACCTTCATTATCAATATTTACAGGGGATATACTTTGTGCACCAGTTGCTGTACCGGCAGCAGCATCTTGAGCTGCAGGGTTGGTACCGCCTACTTCATCATCTACTTCGACATTTGAAGTTGGAGATCGAAAAGTCCGGAATGTTTGTACACCATAGCATGAGGTACAGCTAGCACCATTTCGAATAGATCTTACGGTACTATTAACCACTCTCACGGCGTAATCATCATTGATCATGCCTCCAAAAATATATTCACCGTTACTATCTGTTGATGTAGATTCAACAAAAGTAAATGTACCTGCAGGAGCTTCTCGGTATAGCTCTACTGTTGCATTTTCAATAGGAATTCCCGATGAGGCAGCACGATTGCGACCGGGCCCACCCGGATAATTAACATCTTCAAAAACAGTTCCTTTGATTAAATTACTAGGAACTTTTAAAATAACCGCATTTAAAAATACTCTATCTTGCCCTACATCAACATCGGTGGTTATTTGAGTTTCGCCAACAGGGATAATCGCTGAAATATCATACGTATCTAAATCTAAACCATATTCTGTAGTTCTGTTTACTCCTGTAGTCCCATCAAACACGGTAGAATTGAATGGATTGTTTGTTGTCGTACCGTTATTATTACCATCACCGCTCAAGGTAAACGGAGTTCCTGTTGAATTGGGAGTAACGGTAAGTAATTCTGCATTGGCCAAGGGTACATCTCCTTCCCAGGATAAAACTGTAGTTTTGGATCCTGCAGAGCCATTTGCAAAGAAGTTGTCCAAAAGAAAACTTTGTGGCGGATTCGTATTTTGTAGATTGCTAAAACCACTATATAGATTGATTGTGGAAGACGGCAGAGAAGGATTCGTATAGAAAATAAATAATGTCCATCCACCAACTACTAATTCGGCATTACAATACGCAACACTATTATTAGTGTTATCTATAGTAAGCCCACTAAAATCATAAGTGTTCCCTGATGGATCAGGCAAACCACTTACTAAGGCTGTAACGTCACTTATCATACCATAAATCAATCCATTAAATGCTGTTTGAACTATATCGGCAGCAACTTGCTGTCCTTCAAATGTAACAACATCATCTGCAGAAGTACCAGAATGTGCCCAATATAAAAATGCTTTTTCTATGGTAGAACCAGCGGGTATTGCCGAGGTAAGATCTGCAGAGTCTGACGTAGTAATAGCACATTGATTCCCGGAATTAGGTTCCGTTCTCAAAGAACCTCCTGTGGTAGCATAGTCAAAGTTGCCGTCAAATTCATCAAAAAGATTAAGGGTTGGTTCGTTAGGAACTGCAGTTGCGTCTGCATCATCTATTATGGTGACGGTACTGTTAAATAAATCAATAGCGCCGTTAGTAGAACCACTTAAGGCAATAGTAAAAGTTTCATCATCTTCTACAAAATTATTATCTACCAGTGTAATCGTACGTGTAATTTGTTGACCTGGAGTACCCGTAAAATTGAATGTTCCAGCATCAGCTATAAAGTCTGAATCTGCATAGGCCGTACCATCAACTGTTGCATAATTTACCGAGAAAGGAGCAGTGGCATTACCCGTAAAAAGAGCTGTAAAAGTAAAGGTTCCGGCATTTTCATTAACCGTAATATCAGTGATGTATACAGCAGAACTCCCGGCGGTAAAGGTTACGTTATCAATAAAAATTCCCTCATTAGTGGCCCAGTTTTGATCTCCACTAACATCCCTAAATCGTATTCTAGAATCGGCAGATCGCTCATTATTAGCCAGTAAATATTTAAAACTACCTTCGTTAAAGGTATTATCTATGGATAAAATGGTTTGATAATTACCCACATTATCACGTAGTTGTACGTCAAGAATTTCATCAAATACCAGCTCATCATAATCAAAAGTCAACACAGAATATCCATACGAAGAAAGATCTAATCGCCTTTCAATATATACGGCATCAAGATTTATAAACAGAAGCTGAAAGAAATTAAAGGGTTGCTGTCCGGTATTAATAAAAATTCTACCAGCTGCTGGATCATTAGCTTCTCCTATTTCGTTCCAATTGGCAAACCATGCTTGATTACCATCGTTTCGACCATAATTAGAACTACCAAACGTATCTCTAAATGTGTCTTGTGCTATGCCTTTGTTTGAGATTAAAAACAAACAAACAATTAACAAGTAATACGGTATGTTGAAGTTTACTTTCATTCTCATTTGATTATTTTACCATAAATACTACATTAATTAGTGTGTTGAAATCTGCCGGTGTGGCTATAATATCATAGGTCATGACACCTTCGTTTGCTCCATCACCGGTACCACCAATAGTAATATTTGTGGGAGGTCCGAATACGGCAGGATCTGCAAAAGTCACATAATAGTATAATTCATCTCTGGCGTAGGTAGGTAGCGCTGCTGGCGCTCCATTACTTGCCGCAGTTGGCGAACCAAACTGATCAATGTATTCTTGGTAAAGATCTACTGTTCTATTATTTCCTGTAGAGGAGGCATCAATTTCTATTGAAGGAGGATAAAATATTCTCGCCGCTTTCGAGGTAATGCGCTCAATAGAATTTAACGCAGTTCCAACATCTGTCTCTGGGGTTCCATCTCCATCTAAATCCTGGGTAACAGCATCTGTTTCATCTATAACGGTATCTGCGTTGGTATCTTCTGTTGGGAAAATAGGTACTTCAACATCAAATTGATCATCTGTATTAGCAATTGAGATGTCCGCAGTTAATGTGCTGCCATCACTATCAGTTAAAGTAAGAGTATCGCCAGCACCATCACTGTCTGAATCGGTAACCACAAGAGATACATTCGTAGTATTAGTATCAATATCTGCTAATGCAATCGCCACCGTGCTACCATCGGAATCAGTGATGATCAAGTTGGTTCCATCTTCGGTAAAAGAAGCATTGGTTGTATTCGTATCAATATCCGCTAATGCAATCGCCACCGTACTACCATCGGAATCAGTGATGATTAAATTCGTTCCGTCTTCGGTAAAAGAAGCATTGGTTGTATTCGTATCAATATCCGCTAATGCAATGGCCACCGTGCTTCCATCAGAGTCTGTTAAGATTAAGTTGGTGCCATCTTCAGTAAGACTTGCATTGGTTGTATTGGTATCTGTTTCTGCTGCGATATCTGCCAGTGCAATCGCCACCGTACTTCCATCAGAATCAGTGATGATCAAATTCGTTCCGTCTTCGGTAAAGGAAGCATTGGTAGTATTGGTATCAATATCTGCCAGTGCGATCGCCACCGTACTTCCATCAGAATCAGTGATAATTAAATTCGTTCCATCTTCAGTTAAGGAA
>NZ_JBHUHY010000010.1:0-1609 GCF_042682765.1 Aquimarina celericrescens
TGGAACGAATTTGATCATTACTGATTCCGATGGAAGTACGGTGGCGATTGCACTGGCAGATATTGATACGAATACGACCAATGCTTCTTTAACTGAAGACGGAACGAATTTGATCATCACTGATTCCGATGGAAGTACGGTGGCGATTGCACTAGCAGATATTGATACCAATACAACCAATGCTTCTTTAACTGAAGATGGAACGAATTTGATCATTACCGATTCCGATGGAAGTACGGTGGCCATCGCACTGGCAGATATCGCAGCAGAAACAGATACCAATACGACCAATGCAAGTCTTACTGAAGATGGAACCAACTTAATCTTAACAGACTCTGATGGAAGTACCGTAGCCATCGCATTAGCGGATATCGATACCAACACAACCAATGCTTCTTTTACTGAAGACGGAACCAATTTGATCATCACTGATTCTGATGGAAGTACGGTGGCGATTGCACTGGCAGATATCGCAGCAGAAACAGATACCAATACAACCAATGCTTCTTTAACCGAAGATGGAACGAATTTGATCATCACTGATTCTGATGGAAGTACGGTGGCGATTGCATTAGCGGATATTGATACCAATACAACCAATGCTTCTTTTACCGAAGACGGAACCAATTTAATTATCACTGATTCTGATGGAAGTACGGTGGCGATTGCACTAGCGGATATTGATACCAATACGACCAATGCTTCCTTTACCGAAGATGGAACGAATTTGATCATCACTGATTCCGATGGAAGTACGGTGGCGATTGCACTAGCGGATATCGATACCAATACAACCAATGCTTCTTTAACTGAAGATGGAACGAATTTGATCATTACCGATTCCGATGGAAGTACGGTGGCGATTGCACTAGCGGATATCGATACCAACACAACCAATGCTTCTTTAACTGAAGATGGAACGAATTTAATTATCACTGATTCCGATGGAAGTACTGTAGCGATTGCACTAGCGGATATTGATACGAATACAACCAATGCTTCTTTAACTGAAGACGGAACCAATTTAATTATCACTGATTCTGATGGTAGCACTGTAGCCATCGCATTAGCAGATATTGACACCAACACAACCAATGCTTCCTTAACTGAAGATGGAACTAACCTTATCATCACCGATTCCGATGGTAGTACTGTAGCCATTGCACTGGCAGATATCGCAGCAGAAACAGATACCAATACGACCAATGCAAGTCTTACTGAAGATGGAACCAACTTAATCTTAACAGACTCTGATGGAAGTACCGTAGCCATCGCATTAGCGGATATCGATACCAATACAACCAATGCTTCTTTAACTGAAGACGGAACCAATTTGATCATCACAGATTCCGATGGTAGCACTGTAGCCATCGCATTAGCAGATATCGCAGCAGAAACAGATACCAACACTACCAATGCAAGTCTTACTGAAGATGGAACCAACTTAATCTTAACAGACTCTGATGGAAGTACGGTGGCGATTGCACTAGCGGATATCGATACCAATACAACCAATGCTTCTTTAACTGAAGACGGAACGAATTTGATCATCACCGATTCTGATGGAAGTACGGTGGCGATTGCATTAGCAGATATCGATACGAATACA
>NZ_JBHUHY010000011.1:0-165490 GCF_042682765.1 Aquimarina celericrescens
TTTACGCCCATACCTGGGATACTTTTTAATAACGTTAATTGATGTTGTTGGTCTTGTTTTACTAGTTCCAATAATCGAGACTCTAAAGCCTCTATTTCTTTGTTCAAGTGTCTTATATTACGCTTTAATGACTGATAGACAAACTTGGACGGAACTCCCAATACTTCTTCGCCCTTCAACTTGTTCTTGGTGGCTGTTCTGTGTTTTAGGTAACTATCCACTAACCTGAACAGTTGCAAGCACTCACCCTGGATATCAGTTAAGGCATTATATAACAGAACATCATTCATTTGTCCATACCCACAAATCGCTTTGGCATCACTTTTATCGGTCTTGACCTTGGCCAATTTCATCTGGATAAATCGCTTTACCGATAACGGATTGACCACAGACACAAAAACACCTTTGTTGTGTAAATACTGGGCCAAACGATAATGATAATAGCCCGTAGCTTCCATTACTACCAAAGATGATCTCGGCAACTGTTTTACAAAGTTTTTAAATCCTTGTCCATCATTGGTAAACTGACTGAAACCTGCTTTGGAACCATAAACGTCAAAGACATTTTTACTAATGTCTATTCCATAAATTTCCCTATATTTATTCATAACAACTTGAAATTTGGAAAGAACGAGCTACTGACATTTCAACAACTTGAAATCGAGTTTTATACTCACAGAACTGAACGAAATCTTAGTAGTAAAAGAGAGAGGGTTATCAATGTTGCCGAAGTCTAAAGCTTTACCGTGTATACTAACCTTATTTCTCTCTTTTGTTCTTTCTGATTAATACTCTAATTTATTGAATTGTAAACTTAAGAGGTGTATAAGCAATCGCGGTTCGAGTTAGCACTCAAATCCCACTACCGCAAGTTTACACCTTAAATCCGTAGGTCTAAGTAAATTTAGATTTGTTTCTACTTATTTAAGAGAAATTACCTAAGATTTTTAAGTTTCTAGAGATGATCCTTAGATTTTTTTTCAANTACGTTTCAACAACTTGAAATCGAGTTTTATACTCACAGAACTGAACGAAATCTTAGTAGTAAAAGAGAGAGGGTTATCAATGTTGCCGAAGTCTAAAGCTTCACCGTGTATACTAACCTTATTTCTCTCTTTTGTTCTTTCTGATTAATACTCTAATTTATTGAATTGTAAACTTAAGAGGTGTATAATTAATTGCTTGGTTCTCTCTTACTTGGAAATTCCTTCGGAATTTCCTCTGGTTCGTTCTATTTTACTAATTTAGTTCTAGCCAACGCAACTAACCATGCACGAACACGGTACCATACATTAAATGAAAATAAAAGCCTTAATATTTCTAATAATCTTCTGTCCTTTTTTAGTTTTCAGTCAAGCTGTGTTGACAAAAGAACAAATAATTGAAGACTACACCATTTTAAAAAATGTTTTAACTAAAGGCTATCCAAGACTATATGAATATACTTCCCAGTCAGAATGGGATAGCCTATTTTCAAATTTTGAAAATACTAAAATACCAAACATTGAAAATAGCAGTGATTTATATAAATCCATTACTGAATTAACCGACTATGTTCGTGATGGACACCTAATTGTAATGCGTCCGCAACTTGATTCAGTACCTAAACTATTTCCTCTAATACTTAAAATAGTTGATGAAAAATTTTACACTGACACAGAGGATTTTGGAATTCCAATAGGTTCGGAAATACTTTCCATAGATAATATCAAAGGGACAGAATTAAGACAGATGTTCCTAAAATATGCACCTTCAGATGGCTTCAATACAAGTAAAAAAGACAGACAAATAGAACGTGAATTTGGTATCTTACATTTTTACGAGTTTGGCGCTAAAGATGCCTACCAAGTAACATATAAAACACCTTCAAACGAGGTGCTCACAAAGAATATTAATAGTCAATCATTTGAAAGTATCGGGGGTAGATTCGTGAATAGAAACTCATATTTTTCAATATATCATAAAGCTGCGAACAAACTTGAATTTGCAAAAAACACAATAGGCAAAAAAGTACCATTCGTATATTTTATTGATTCACTAAATACAGCCGTTCTAAAAATGAATTCCTTCCAGGTGGATGTTGAGAAATTTCAATCGGAACTAAAGAATATTTTTAAAAATATTAATCGGAAAAAGGTTGAGAATCTCATTATTGATATCAGACAAAATGACGGAGGATATCCATTGAATAGTATTGCCGCTTTTTCATACATAGCACATCAGCCATTTAAGCAACAGAAGTCATCAAGCGTTATAACTTCTAGCCTTCCAGAAGTAAATTACAGTCAAAATTTAGTGAACGGATATACGTTTGAAACATTTTTTCAAAAGTATTACCAGAACGCTTTAAGGAAAGAAAACGAATGGGTATCAATGATTGACGAGAACCAACAATTAATGATTCCAAACAAAAAAGGGTTTAAAGGAAAAACTTATGTGTTGATTGGAGGTAAAACTTTTTCAGCAGGTTCTAGCTTTGCTCTATTCTGTAAAAATCAAGGCATCACATTAATTGGAGAGGAGACAGGTGGAGGGTATTATACGCAAACAGGTGGATATCCAATAATTTATACATTGCCAAATTCAAAAATTAAAGTACTGATTTCGTTTGTCAAAATAAGTCGCTATACCCAAGATACAACTATAAAGAAAGGGAGTGGAATATTGCCTGATATTGAAATCCCCCTAACAATAAAGGACTTAATTGATGGGAAAGACAGTCAGTTGGATTATGTGACAAAACAAATAAACAAGGAATAACGTGTGGCAACAATGCATATACAAAATAGGCGTGATTGTAATCAATTTAGTGATTTGTAGCCCGCTTCAAAATTGCAACGGCTTGATAAGTTTGAAGCCTGAAATCGCCTGCTTTGCATATACTAACCGTTAGCCATAAATTAAAAAATAAGCATCAATGAATAAAATACTTCTTTTACTAATTCTTTTTCTTCAATCCAATACAATTCTAGGTCAAAAGAAAATTGATAAGGAATTATTGATAAAAGACCTTGATGTTCTAAAAGCCAACCTTGAAGCATATCATACAGGACTATATGCCTATACGACAAAAGAAGAATTTGAGCAATGGTATTCGGAAACCAAGAAGAATCTAAGCAATGCTTCTTCTTTGGAATTTTTCAAAAAACTCAATGAACTTAATACACTTATAAAAAATGGTCACACCTGGTTTCACATAAATCCAGAACAGATAGGTACAGATTGTTTAATGCCTTCTTTCAAAATTTATAAGGACAACAATAAGTTCTATATCACAGATGCTGAAAACCAAGAAATCGTTCAAAGAGAAATACTGTCTATTGATGGAATAGCTATTGATGAAGCATTTAATCAGCTTTTGAGATATAAAGAAAGGGATGGTAATAATATTACTCAACCAACCGAGGAATTAATTTACAATTTTGGTAGAACCTATGCCCTGCATTATGGAAGCAGACCTAAAACACAACTCGTAATTCTAGATGGCACAACAAGAAAAGAAATCACGTTAAAAAACATACCTTTTGGGGAATTCAGTCATAAAACAGATGAACTTTTCGATACTGGAAGCGTAGAATTTTCAATCAAGGATTCCATCGCTACACTAAAAGTAGAAACGTTCAATTTAAAACCTCTCAAAAAAGCCAAATACTCATCAAAGCTTAAAAATTTATTCAAAGAAATTGAGAAACAAAATATCAACCACCTGATTATAGATATTAGAAATAATGGAGGCGGTCATACGGAATCTGTAGAAGAGCTTATTTCGTATATCTACGGACAAGAATTTGTATTCTATGATGATGTTTATAGATTACACAAAGACTGGGACACTTCTATAATTCCCGAGATTAGTCAATATCAAAAAAACATATCAAGCTGGGCACAGAAAAAAGGAGCCGATGGATATTATCGGGCTATAGCAGGAACTGATGGGGTGAAAAGAACAAAGCCAGAAAAAAATAATTTTAAAGGTAAGTTATATATTTTGGTGAATGGGAGCACTTTGTCTGCAGCGGCTGAGTTCGCTTCATTTATTAAACAACATAGAAAAGCCACTTTTATAGGCGATGAAACCGGAGGGAACAAAGTACAAAATACGAGTGGAGATTGGTTAATTATAGGTTTGCCTAATTCCAAGGTATTAGTTTTTATTCCTTACGTTCTTTGGAAAATGAATGTCGATTTTGAAAATGATGGTCACGGTATAAAACCAGATCACTTTGTACAAAATTCAATTGAGGAAGAAATAAATAACCAAGATAAAGTCATAAATTTCACTAACGAATTGATAAAAAAATCTATGGCTAACAATACATATAAAAAATAGCTCAAATCGTTGCTAACAAAAAGGTTTGAGCGTTTTTATAAAGTCGCCAAATTTTTAAATTTGACGATTTTATAAAAATAAAATAAATAGTAAAATTTAAAAATTCGGCTCTTGTCTCTTAGTAAAGTTAGATAACTAAAAAATATACGGTGGTAGAGTAAAGAAGACCGTTGTACACAATTTGACGAATGAAAAGAACATCAATAATATTAATTTTAATTTTTATTGTATTTTTTTCCTGTAAACAAAACAAACAAGAAAAAAAAACAACTTCTGAAAAGTTAACGTTTACGGAAATCATAAAAGAAGATTATGAACTTTATAAACCGAAGAAAGAGGTCAAAGCTGTTTTAATTCTATTTGGAGGCTATCCCGAAGGTGCAGAAGACATTAAGAGAGAATTCAAAATACTTGATATTGCAAGAAAAAACAATATTGCTGTTATAATGTCCAATTTTAATCAGAAATTATGGCTTGAGGAAAATGAAAAACATAAACTTGCAAAAAGTTTACAGAATATAATTGTAGAAAATCAGTTACCAACCGATAATATCTATATCGGTGGCTTTTCAAGTGGTGGAGTTGTAAGCCTTTTAATAAGCAATTTCATAGTCGGTATGAAACAATTCTACATCGCCCCAAAAGGAGTGTTTATAGTGGATTCACCAATAGATTTAGTCGCATTGTATAAATCTTCAGAAAAAAATATAGAACGAAATTTTTCAGAACCTTCCATTCAAGAAAGCACTTGGTTGTTAGAAACTTTAGGAAGTAATTTAGGAAATCCCTATGATGATATTGAAAATTATGAGGACAAATCTGTGTTTACATTTATTACTGAAAACACTTCTAACCTGAAGAAATTAAAAAGGACTAAAATTAGACTTTATACAGAACCTGATACTCTTTGGTGGAAAGAACATCGAATGGTTGATTACGAGGAAATGAACGCTTTTTACATTAAAAAATTATCTGAAAACCTAGCAGAGAAGGGATATGAGTATGTTGAGTACATTCCAACAAAAAATAAAGGATACAGATCGAATGGAGAGCGACATCCTCATAGTTGGGCCATCGTAGATACAAATGACTTGATAAATTGGATGTTGAACTAATAAAAACTGTATACAACAATGGTAACCCTTGCGCAACTCCTTAAAAAGTAACTATCGGACTCCACATCTTCGATGTAAGCGATGATTTGTGTTGGTTATATTGTAATATGTTATGGACATAAAGTTGTTCTAAACACCCTATTATAGGCCTTAGAATTGATCTTAATCCTAAAATAGAGGCAACTACTGCACCTACTTGACTTTGCACGGTATCTCTAGTAAATTTCAAGTATGTTTTTGATTGTAGGCAATTAGAGTGGCTACCTTGCATACTTTAAAATGGTTAAACAATACCCTAATCAAATTAAATCAATGTTAGGTTTTTACTATCTTGTGCAAAAGACAAAAAGGCTATAAGTAATTGCTTGTTCTCGCCTACCCTGAAAATTCTGTTGAAATTTTCAGCATGGTAGGTACTTGTAAAGTTAAGTACTAACCCACGCAACTTCTCATAGCCTATCATTATAGCTAATTTTTAATATGACTAAATCAAAAGTATTATTTGTAGTCCTACTCTTAGTAGTTGGATTTATGGGATGCAAACAATCAAAACCCATAGAAACTATTGACGTATCAGAACTGACCATAGCTGCAATACACCGGGCTTATCAAGAAGGAACTTATACTAGTAATCAATTGGTTAAGGCCTATTTGCATAGAATTGAAGATATAGATAGCACTATAAACTCCATTACAACAATAAATCCAAAAGCGCTTGACATTGCTAACCAGCTGGATAAAGAATATCAGAAAACAGGAATCCTGCGTCCTTTGCACGGTATTCCGATCATCGTAAAAGACAACATTAATACTGCCGGACTTCCAACTACAGCCGGGGCGCTGGCATTAAAAGACTATATTCCGGATGAGGATGCTTTGATAATAAAAAAGCTCGTTGAGGCCGGTGCAATACTCATTGCCAAATCGAATATGGCCGAATGGGCCTTTAGCCCAATGCATACTGAAAGTTCGACAGCAGGAACGACAAGAAACCCATATAATATTACTTATGTTCCTGCAGGCTCAAGTGGTGGAACAGCAGCTTCTGTTGCCGCCAATTTTGGTACAATTGGACTTGGAACTGATACCGGAAACTCTATAAGAGGGCCTTCCTCTCATTGTGCTTTGGTCGGTTTTCGAACTACATTGGGACTCGTAAGTAGAAGTGCTATTGTACCTCTTTATTTAAGAAACGATGTTGTTGGCCCCATGTGTAGAACGGTTGAAGATGCTACCAAAGTGTTGGAGGTTATGGTAGGATATGATCCCAAGGATCCAATTACCAAAAACTCACAAGGCAAAGTACCTGCCAACTATAGTGAGTTTCTCTTAAATGACGGGCTTGTAGGTGCTAGAATAGGTGTGCTCAGGGAGTTAAGTGATGATGATCCACATCCTGAAATTAAAGCTTTGTTTGAAAAGGCTCTTTATCATTTGGATTCACTAGGCGCCACAGTAATTGATCCTGTGGTAATTCCTGATTTTTCGATAGTAAGGCAAAACCAATGGTGTGCATCCTTCCGCGAAGATATCGAAGATTTTCTCGCCAACTATGTACAAAGTGATTCTTTGAAATCGATCGAGAGCATTATACGAGCAGGAACCAATTCTGATTTTGCCAGAGATAGACTTGAAAGGAATGCAGCCAACAATGGTAGATGGGAAAACCCTGAAATTCCATGCTTAAGTGCTTACAAGGATTCTAAGCGTATTGCATTTCGTGAGGCCATTGAAAAGGTTATGGACTCTTTAAAGTTAGACGCTATTGTGTATCCCTCCTGGAATCATCCACCTGCCAGGATTGATTTCTACCAGCAGGAATACAAAGGAGATAACAGTCAGATCATAAGCCCACACACTGGGCAGCCGGCTTTCACAGTTCCAATGGGTTATACCAATAAGAACTTACCAGCCGGATTACAGTTTTTGGGTAGGATGTACGATGAGCCAACGTTGATTCGATTGACTTACTCTTATGAACAAGGAACAAAACATAGAAGAGCACCTAACTTGCAATAAGTTCTCACAAAAGGCAACATTCATTAAAAATATAGCATTTGACATTTCATCCCCAAATTTCTACAATTGGGTAAAAAGCTTCATTAAAAGCGTAGGGTTTTATAGATATTTGAATCATCAAAAATCAAATAACTATAAAATTATACGCATATGAAAACTCTAGCATTATTAGTAGCCATGTTCATCTCCAACTTTTTTATCCAGGCACAAGAAGAAATCAAAGGTATTACTATAACGGTAACCGTACCTAATGTAACCAGCTCTGAAGGTGAAATACTTTTTGGTTTGTATGATGAAAATACGTTCATGAAAGCTGCTCCTTTAAAAGGCGAAAAAAGCAGTATTCAAGATGGAGCTGCAACAATTAGCTTCAAAAATGTCCCGGAAGGAGTTTTTGCCATCTCATGTTTTCATGATAAAAATGGAAATAACAGAATGGATTTTGAGGAAAATGGCATGCCCAAAGAAAGCTACGGAGTATCAAATAACAACATGAGTTATGGGCCTCCAATGTGGAATGATGCAAAATTTGAAGTAGGTTCTGAGGACTTAGAACTTGAAATTAGAATGTAAGAATAGGTAACAATCCTAAATCAAAAAAAAGAATTGTACTTTACCGGTACAGTTCTTTTCTTTTTTTCAACTCTTTGATAGATAAAATGAATTTTTAGTAAAAAATTAATAAGTATTATCGATAGCTTTCATATTTTTGTTGCCCTAAAAACAACAAATGACCATTACACAACTCAAATATGTTCTCGCGGTAGCAGAGCATAAAAACTTTACCAAGGCGGCAGAAAAAACATTTGTTACTCAGCCTACTTTAAGTATGCAAATTCAAAAACTAGAAGAAGAATTGGATATTCTTATTTTTGACCGTAGCAAAAAACCAATAGCCCTTACAGAAGTTGGTGCACAATTAGTGCAACAGGCCAGAAATATTGTAAACGAAAGTGAACGTATACAAGATATTGTAGACCAGCAAAAAGGATTTATTGGTGGCGAATTTAAACTTGGAGTAATCCCTACTGTAATGCCTACGCTATTGCCAATGTTCCTCAATAATTTTATTAAAAAGTATCCAAAAGTTAAACTAAAAATAGAAGAGCTTAATACAGAGGCTATCATTGAACGCCTACAAGATGGTCATTTGGATGCTGCAATTGCTGCTACTCCTTTAGAAAATGAAAGTATCAAAGAGCGTGTTCTCTATTATGAGCCGTTTGTAGGATATATTCCTTCTACGCATAGATTAAATCAAAAGAAAAAAATTGACATTACCGATCTAGATATTGATGATATGCTGCTACTAGAAGATGGTCATTGTTTTAGAGATGGAATTATTAATCTTTGTAAAACCAAAAAAAGCTATGATGAGGATCATTTCCAATTAGAAAGTGGAAGTTTTGAGACTCTAATCAAGTTAGCAAACGAGGGATTAGGAATGACACTTCTACCCTATTTACATACGCTAGATATAAAGGATAGTGAAAAAGGGAATCTCCATTATTTCAATGAGCCATCGCCTGCAAGAGAAGTAAGTCTGATTTTTAATAAGAGTGAATTAAAGATGCAAATTATTGAAGCTTTACATTCCACAATTGCTGGAGTTATAAAAGGTGCGATTGCATTTCAGAATGTTCAAATTATTAGTCCGCTTACAAAAATAAAAAGCGACTAAAAAGTCGCTTTTTTTTACTATGTTTTTAAATAAATTAAACAAGATTGTAATTCTGGTTGTTTAATTGTCAGTGATTGAATCCAAATTTTCAATTCTTCAATCTCGTGTGGAAGTAATCTGTTTAGTGCTTTAAGAACTTCCTTTGTAAAAAGATTAACATCAAAACTTACTTTTTTAAGTACCGTTTTGGTGTAATCAAACATTGCTCTTGCCATAAATTAATAGGGGTTTAGAATGTTAATTTTAACGAGTAATTTGTAGGAATAAGCTTACGTTTTTTAAAGTTGTCTATGCTAATATATGTAAATAAAACCAAAAAAATAGTCCTTTGGCGCTTATTTAACACAGTTAAAAATTGTTATCGCCATCCAGAAGATCTCCTAAACCTCCTAAAATACTACCTTCTCCTTTACTTTTTCCACCGGCTCTTGGTGCCAGCGCCAAAACGCGATTTGCAAGTCGGCTAAAAGGTAGGGATTGTACATATACCACTCCAGGTCCAGTTAAGGTTGCAAAAAATAGTCCTTCACCACCAAAAATGGTATTTTTTATTCCGCCAACAAACTCGATATCATAGTTAATCCCTTTTGAGAAACCTATAATACAGCCGGTATCGATCTTTAATTTCTCTCCCACTTGTAATTCTTTACGTGCAGTTGTTCCTCCTGCATGTACAAACGCCATACCATCACCCTCGAGTTTTTGCATGATAAACCCCTCTCCGCCAAATAACCCTCTTCCTAGCTTTCTTGAGAATTCAATCCCTATAGAGACTCCTTTTGCCGCACACAAAAAAGCATCTTTCTGACAAATAAATTTACCTCCATAATTAGTTAAATCTATGGGAATGATTTTACCGGGATAAGGAGAGGCGAAACTAACCCTCTTCTTACTGAATACCTGATTGTAAAAAGCCGTCATAAATAAGCTTTCTCCTGTTAAAAGTCTCTTACCTGCTCCAAAGATTTTTCCAAGAACTCCTTGATCCTTTGCCGAGCCATCCCCAAAAATAGTATCCATCTTTATACCATCGTCCATCATCATAAAACTTCCTGCTTCTGCAATTACTCCCTCTTGAGGATCAAGTTCTATCTCAACGTATTGCATTTCTTCACCAATGATCTTGTAGTCGATTTCGTGTGCTGTCATAATAAGAATTATTTTGTATCATTTCCGTGTAGACGAAAATTTATTAATGTGTTTTATTAATGAATAGTCACAGTATATGTAAACAATTTTTACAAAATGTTACATCTCATTATTTAGTGTAGTATCAATTTTTTACTTTAACAGTCCATTCAAAATTAAAGGTAGATACTTGCACTCCGTCACTATTGGTCCCAATAGATTTCATCCATACCGTCTGTCCTTCTCCTGTTTCGATAGTTTTTTTTATGGCATCTTCAACCAAATGGCCATCATTGCAAACAAAAGTAATTTTACCAGTAGCTTTTTTGGTAAAAGTGGCATTATTATTTGCAACTAACATGGATATTTTTTTTCCACTGTTACGTATATAATCGGTAACCATCGCACCAGTAGTTAGTTCGGCTGCCATACCTTGTACCGCCCAAAACATAGAATTAAACGGGTTTTGATTGATCCACCGATGTTTTACGGTAACCGTGCAGCTTGTTCTATCAATTTTTATTACTCGTACACCACAAATCCAAGCAGATGGTAATTTAAACAATAAGAAGGTATTAAGTTTCCCGGGAGTTATATTCATTTTTTAGCTTTTTAGTACCACAATATAGGCAAAACTAAAATTCATGTGAGTTGCATGAAATCTTAAATATATGTTAAATTATGGTACTATGTTTTGCATAATACCTTTTTTTAAACATATATTTGCATAAGAAACTATTATATACTTTTAAAAATGTTAGATAACAACTATAAAAATATTGCGACGTTTATGCACTTAGGAATATTTTCTCGATATATAATTCCTTTTGGCAATTACATTATTCCCATATTATTATGGACAGTAAACAAAGACAAATCAGAATTTATAGACAGACATGGTAAAGAAGCAATTAACTTTCAGTTAAGTATTTTATTATACACTATTATTTTGGGGATGCTCTCTATTCCGTTTTTTGTTTTTAACCTTTTTGGAGATGCTTCTTTTTACGATATCGTTCATTTTGATGATTTACATATTAATATTTCTGAACCTGGAGGATTTAGAACGTTAATAGGTGCTTCTTTTGTAGGAATAATTGCTTTGGTAGGTTTTTTTCTGGAAATAGTTTTCATTATATCTGCAGCAATAAAGGCTAATAAGGGAGAAGCATATAGATATCCATTAACAATAAGATTTATAAAATAAAATGAAGTTATCTATTAACATAAAATATATTCTAATAACTGCAGTTGCTGTTGTGTCTTCATTCTTTTTTCATGAATTGGCACATTTAGTAGCAGGAGAACTCTTAGGATATCCTATGAAGATGACATTAAATTCAACATTTTTGGCAGAAGGAGAATATGCAAATCCCTGGCACCAACAACTCGTAAGTGCAGCCGGACCAATATTCACAATTGTCATTTCATTTGTATTTTTTTATATCATTAGAAAAACAAACAATACATATTTGTATCCATTTTTATTCTTTGGTTTCTATATGAGGTTTATGGCTATGATAATTTCAATTATACATCCAAATGATGAAGCTCGTATTAGCGCCTGGTTAGGACTTGGATATTGGATTTTACCATTATTGGTATGTTTCACTTTGCTTTTTCTAATCATCAAAATATCAAAAGAACAGAAGTACACTATAAAATTTAACTTAATCAATTATCTTTTAACATCGGTCTTTGTTGCTGGTGTCGTACTCACTGATCAATATATATTTAAATAATTCATCAATCATTAATCATCAATCAAAAAATGAACAGTTTAACTTTTAAAAATTAGTTTTATGAAGATCGAAAACACAAAAGCGCAAATGCGCAAAGGTGTTCTGGAATATTGCATACTTTCTATCCTAAAGGACGATGATGCCTATGTAGCAGAAATTTTGGAAACCCTAAAAGATGCAAAGATGCTTGTGGTAGAAGGTACCATTTACCCCTTACTCACCAGGTTAAAAAATGCCGGATTGCTTAGCTATCGCTGGGAAGAATCTACGTCTGGACCACCACGTAAATACTACGGACTCACAGAAACAGGAAAATTGTTTCTAAAAGAATTAAATACCACTTGGGACGAATTAAGAAACGCTGTAAACGTGGTAACTAAACAAAAAAAGAAGTAAAATGAACAAGACAGTTAATATAAATTTAGCAGGTATATTTTTCCACATAGATGAAGATGCTTATCTAAAAATGCAACGTTATCTTGATGCTATCAAACGTTCCTTTACAGATTCTCAGGGAAGGGATGAAATTATTGCAGATATTGAAGCTCGTATAGCAGAATTGTTTAGTGAAAAAATAAAGGATGAAAGACAGGTTATCGGTGTCAAAGAAGTAGACGAAGTTATCGCTATCATGGGACAACCTGAAGACTATCGATTAGATGAGGAAATCTTTGAAGATGAGCCAAAAGCCACCTATCAAAAAACAAAATCATCCAGACAATTATTCAGAGATACGACCAACTCTTATGTAGGAGGAGTAAGTTCTGGATTGGGACATTATCTAGGGATAGAACCCATCTGGATAAGATTAGCATGGATATTGTTCACTATTTTCTCCAGTGGTGCCTTTGTACTCATCTATATAGCCTTCTGGATTTTTGTGCCGGAAGCAAAAACCACTGCCGATTTTTTGGCAATGAAAGGTGAAGCTGTTAACATTAGTAACATCGAAAAAAAAATTAAAGAGGGTTTTGATGGTGTAGCAGATACTGTAAAAAACGTAGATTATCAAAAATATAGTAACAAAGTAAAAAGTAGCTCGACAACTTTTTTTGAAGCCTTGGGAGATGTGTTGTTGTTTCTCCTAAAGATTTTTGTGAAGTTTATTGGTGTCATTCTAATCATCGCAGCTGGTATTACTCTAATTAGTTTATTTATTGGATTGTTTACACTTGGTACATTTGGATTCATGGATATGCCATGGGTAGAATATTTTGAAGTTGGTAGTCATCCAGAAGTTCCTCTTTGGTTAATTTCATTATTATCCTTCTTTGCTGTAGGAATACCATTTTTCTTCCTATTCATTCTAGGATTAAAAATTCTAATTAATAATCTAAAATCGATAGGAACACCTGCTAAACTTGGTTTATTAGGCGTTTGGATAATGGCATTAATTGGTTTAACCGTTATAGGTTTAAGACAAGCTACATTAGAAGCGTATGATGCAGAAGTAATCACCGAAGAAAAAATGTTGCCTTTCTACAGTAGTGATACGGTAAATATAAAAATGCAAGGAAATACACGTTATGTGAAGTATCTTAATCATAGAAATGATTACAAAATCAAAAGAGACGAACAAGGAAACAGACTAATTGTAATTCAAGATGTGGAACTTTATCTCAAAACTTCAAAAAGAGATTCTGCTGTAAGTATTGTTATAGAAAAGAAAGCAGAAGGTAGATCGTATGAAGAAGCTTCAAAACGAGCTGAAGAATTAAAATATGCGTATGAAGTCGATGGAAAAACACTTTTATTAGATGGGTATGCAATTACAGACTACACTAATAAATATAGAGATCAGGAGATCAATATAATACTCACCCTTCCTGAAGGAATTACGCTATTTGCAGAGGATAATACATCTGGTTACAATAATTCCTGGAAATACGATGACTATGTTACTATAGATGGTAATGAGGGTGAGTATATTCAAGTAATAGATGGAAAGTTAGACTGTAAAAATTGCCCAGAAAAAGATAATAGTAATGAGTGGAAATATAACGAGTGGGAAGATGAAGATGATGTGAAAATTAATATCAACTCAGACAATAAGGACACTAATCTTAAAATTGACGAAGATGGCGTTCAACTAAAAAGTGAAGAAGTAGATATAAAAATAGACGAAAACGGTATAGAAATTAAAACCGAAAATTAAAAAATCAAATCAAAAATCGAATAGTATAACACATTAAAACAAAACAATCATGACCACACTAGCAAAAATTTTAGTAACCCTTTGTTTATCTGCTGCCTGTTGCTCTTGCAATATTGCTTTTGACGGAATCAAAGGAGAAGGAGAAGTAGTTCGTAAAGAAAGAGTTATCAACGAAGACTTTGATGCCATTAAGGCAAGTAGAGGATTAGATGTAATCTTGGTAAAAAACCAAGAAACAAAAGTAATTGTAGAAGCCAACAAGAATCTTCATGAACATATCGAGGTATATGTAAAAGAAAATACGTTATATGTGACAGCAGATAAAAATATATACTGGGCAGACGAAAAAAATGTGTTTGTTTCTTATGATAAATTAACGCAATTAAAAGTCAATAGTGGAGCAAGCATATCGGCTCAAGAACCAGTGGTACAAAAAGAGCTTTCTCTGAGTGCGACCAGTGGCGCAGATATAAAATTAGATATAAAAGCAGAAACTGTAAATAGTTCTGTAACTAGTGGCGCTATGATCAACCTAACAGGAAAAGTGAATAACCATAAAGCAAGTGCAACGAGTGGAGCCGATATTAGAGCAAAAGATCTGCTTAGCCTAGTATCTGAAGCCAAAGCTACTAGCGGTGCATCCATAAAAATCCATGCGAAAAATGAGTTTACCGGTAAAGCAACCAGTGGTGCCGATGTGGTATACTATGGTCAACCAGAAAAAGTGTCTGAAGTAGATAACTCTGGCGGTAATGTAAGAAGACATTAAAATCTAATCTAACCAATCATAAGATAACCAACCAAAACTGTCTGAAAAGCACTAACCAATCAATCATAACTTTTCAGACAGTATTTTTCATCAATTCAATCAATCAAAAAACATAAACATGATATCAAAAATCAATTTCAAAAGTATTGTCTTAACTTTTATATTCACTTTATTTTCTAGTCATTTAATAAACTCACAATCAAATACAGATAACCAAAACTTAGAAACTACCATTTTAAAGCTAGACAATGAGTTTTGGGAGTCCTATAATACTTGCGATCTAGATAAATTCAGAACCTTCTTTATTGAGGATTTTGAATTTTATCATGATAAAGGCGGGCTAACCTCTGGTCTATCCCAAATGATGAAGTCAGTAGAAACCGGTTTGTGCGGCACCAAAAATCCAAGAGTGCGCAGAGAAGTAGTAGAAGGAAGTGTACATATATATCCTTTAAACAATTATGGAGCAATCATAAATGGCAATCATAAATTTTTTGTAACTGAAAAAGGAAAAAAAGAAGTACTTACTGAAATTGCCAAATTCACCCCTGTTTGGCAGCATAAAAACGACGAATGGAAAATGACCCGTGTTTTGAGTTATGACCACCAACATGCGCCTCAGAATACCAATAAAAAAGAAGCCTCACTAACTGATAATATCTTAATGCAGTATATCGGCACCTATCAAGCTCCAGATACAGGAACGGTCACCGTTTCTAAAAAAGATAACCTTCTAGAAATAAATGCTGAGAAGATGCAGGCTACGATATATCCCCAGTCAGAAAGTTTGTTTTTTCATAAACAGAGCCCTCTTACTTTCGAGTTTATAAAAGATGTAAATAATAAAGTCATCAAATTTATCGTCAGGGAGAACGGAAATATAGTCGAGGAAGCTAAAAAGGTAAAATAAAACACTGTGCTAATTACATCGCTTCTTTTGTTTCTGTTAGACGTATTTAAAAGGTATTCAATCTTTTAACTCGCATTATACATTATCAAAGACTCAAAGCTATAAAATCTTAAAAAAATGATGATACAAAAAATTTTAAAAAATAAAATATCATTTGTTATACTGATAACCTCTCTTGTAGGATTACATATTTTATGGGAGTATTTTCATGGAGGTGTAACTACTCATTATGTACTAGCAAGAGAAGATCTTCCTGGGATATCAAATTGGTGGGGATTATTGACAATACCATTGCTTAGTTGGCTTCTCATTTCTTTGATAAATAAGAAAATCAATGATAGAGATCCTTCTAGAATTGCGAAAGGCTTTCTTGCATCTCTATTTTTTGGGATCTTAATGTCTGTTTTTTGGGAATTTGGATTAGAAAACATTCTACAATATGCTATTTGGGCTCCTGTTTTAATCGCTCTCTTCACACGAGTTCATTTACCAGAAATCTTTCTGGGATTCGTTCTGGGCATGACCTTTACTTTTGGAGGCGTATTGCCCATTGGTTTTGGATTGTTTTTAATGACTATGTCTTTTTTAACTTGGATTATTTTTAGAAAAGCTATCCCAATGATTTTTCAAAAAGTTTTTTGAAAGTGATAAAAAGTAAATTCGTTCACATTACCTAGATAATTGTAGCTAATCTATAGCATCTACCCCAAAAGCAAGATCTCTCTTATCGAGATTTTTATTTTCAATCATTGTAACTTCACTAAGGATAAATAGTCTTTTATATTTGTAAATAATTAATTCATCATACTTAAGTATCAAAAAATAAGTTATATAAAATAAATTTCGCACAAATATGAGAATTTCAATGCTGTTTTTATGTTCGTTTATATGTTTAGGAAATATATACGGCCAAAAAGAAAAGGTTAAAGGCAATAAAATTGTGAGTACAGAAGAATTTAATCTGGAGGGCTTCCATACTATAGAAATCTATAATAATTTTGAGGTTTCTATAGATGAAAGTAGTGACAACCAAGTCAAAGTCGAGGCTGATAGTAATTTACAGGATCTAATCCAAATTTCTGTTCAAGATAGTGTTTTATTGATTACATCTGATAAAGATCTAAGGCGTGCAAAAGCATTAAATCTTGATATTTTTTATGCTTCTGAGGTGAAGAGAATTATCATCTATGATAAAGTACAATTGAAGTCTTTATCTGCTATTACTTCGGGCGAACTGAAAGTAGAGGTAAATGACAACGCAGATATTTTTCTAACCGCAGATATTGGAAAATTAGAGTGTATTACTAATGGAAAATCTTCAGCCGAGTTTCATGTTACTGCAAAAGATGTTATCTATCAGGTTAATGATGATTCAGAGATTAAAGGTATAGTTACTTCTGATAGTCTTAAAGTAGATTTATATCAAAAGGCATCTTCAAAACTTGAAGGAGAAGTAAAATCTATGTTGGTAAGAGCAGATAATGAAACCGATTTTTATGGTGAAAAATTAAGTGCAGCAAAGACCTCTGTAATTGCCGAAGGTTCTAGTGATTGTTATATTTTAACTAACGAAACAATAACGGTTGAAGCCAGGGATAAATCAGAAATTTTCTTGTTGGGTGAGCCCAAAATCAATATAGAAGTTTTTTTAAACGAAGCCAGTTTGTTCAAGAAAAATATAGATTACGTGCCTAGCAAGCTGAGATTGAATTAAAAAAATATCCGCATAAAAGCGGATATTTTTTATCTGCTTTAAATCTTATTTACCTAAGCAGAAACTTCTTCGCTAGTCTCTATAGTAGCTAGATAACGCTCTGCATCAAGTGCTGCCATACATCCTGTTCCTGCTGCAGTAATAGCTTGCCTATACTCTTTATCCTGTACATCTCCTGATGCGAATACTCCTGGAATGTTCGTTTTGGTAGACTTCCCTTCGGTAATAATATAACCTGTATCGTCCATATCTATCTGACCTTTGAAAATCTGGGTGTTTGGGGTGTGACCAATAGCAATAAACAACCCTGTTATCTCTATATCAGTCTTTTCACCAGTCTGATTGTTCACCATTCTCAGTCCTTCAACAACCTGATCTCCCAATACCTCATCAACTTCGGTATTATACATCACTTTAATGTTTGGCGTATTTTCTACTCTATGTTGCATTGCTTTGGATGCTTTCATGTAGTCTTTACGCACTAACATAGTTACACTATTACAGATATTAGCTAAATAGGTTGCCTCCTCTGCAGCTGTATCACCAGCTCCCACAATAGCAACATCCTGCCCTTTATAAAAGAATCCATCACAAACTGCACATGCAGAAACTCCTCCACCACGCAACTTTTGTTCGCTTGGCAATCCCAAATATTTTGCAGTAGCTCCCGTAGAAATGATAACTGTTTCGGCTTCAATTTCTTTCGAGTTATCGACAGTAACTTTATGGATACCTCCTACTTCTTTACTAAAATTAACTTCAGTAACCATTCCGATACGTACCTCGGTCCCAAAACGTTCTGCTTGTTGCTGTAATTGTACCATCATAGTCGGCCCATCAATCCCCTCTGGATATCCCGGAAAATTATCAACTTCGGTGGTAGTGGTTAATTGTCCGCCAGGTTCCATACCTGTATACATAACAGGTTTAAGATCAGCTCTGGCAGCATATATCGCTGCAGTATATCCTGCAGGTCCTGAGCCTATAATAAGACATTTGATTCTTTCTATTGTATCAGACATAATCGTTTCGTTTTTATCTGTTGTAAAAGTAGCAATTTGATCATAAACCTTACAGTAAAGTTATTAAGAATTGTTATTAGACTATAGACGTCATAAATAAAGACGGAAATGAAATATTCCCTTGCATAAATTTGAATAAAGTAATTCTTCTAAGCTACAAAAAGAGAGAATATATAGTATAAAAGTAGATTCTCTTGAGGAGATAAATTAAGGAATGCTTAACTACCAGGAGAAGCCACTCAATAATTTATGTTGACGAAACATTATTATTAATTGAAAAACCATATAGCTCTTAAGAATTACTAAAGTCAAAAGGAACTAAATAATATTACATTTTTTATGATAAACCAAACTTGCCAAACCCCCTTTATGCATTAGAACTTCGTGATGAAGCTTTCAGATGTAATAAAATATGACATTTTCTAAGTTTGAGCATAGCAGTTTACCCTGAGCAAGGGGGAAGGACTACGGTTAAACTTAAAAATGTAGTGTAGTGCTATATTTTACATTAGCTGAAAGCTGTAATACCTGCCCGCCTTAATGGTTCGGATAGGCAGGCGGGGATTTTCTAATGCATAAAAGGGGTTAAACATAAAAAACAGACGTTTACATCTATATGTTCACCTTTTGTCTACCCGTAATTAAAAAATGCATACCAGGAGTATACCATACTTATTTTCAAAATGTTAATCCCCAATCTACATTTGTCCTGGGGAACAAAAACTAATTCAAAGTAAAGGAGACGCATAAAAATACTATAAACTTCGTCACTATCTCTGATGGTGATGTTGGACCTCCTATTTCAGGTTTTTTTAGGAGTAAAAGACCTCCACACAAAAAGTTACTGATTGATTTTGATACTAAAACCATTCCCTAGTTCTAGAATTTCAAGCCTTTAATGACATTTCAATAAATCACGAAATAAAAATGATATGAAAACGATAAATTTTAACCAAAAAACAAAAAGCTTGTTACTAAGTATTCGAAGCATGTTTAGTGCGGTTTTATATGCTCTATTCTTATTTATTTATGTAGTATCAGGAGAATCAAACTCAACTGAATATCTTTATTTAGAAGTATACAATGTTACCCTACTTTATATCATTATTAATATGCTGCTGTTTGCCAATGATATCTTATCCCCAAAAACAAAGTACGTTTTTTCAAAAAATTTTGTAGAAGTATTGTTGATTACATTACTCTCAACAATTTTAATCATTTCTTTATTTACTCTAAAAACTAGTATCAATGCCTATCCTTTGAGCAGTATACTTATTAAAAGTAATGCCATTATAGTAATTATGGTTTCTTTTTTTATACATAGAAATATAGTAATGAATCTAGGTATCCAGTAAATGATAAGAAATCTATGCTTCCAGAAGTAATAGTCCAAAAAATAGATGCTAAGAGAAAAAGCAATTATTAATGTACAGTTCAAATCAACTTTTTCAATCAAAAAGTTACATAAAATTTCTTATAAACATAAGGATGAAATGGCTAATATAAATGGGCTAATTATTAAATATTACTATGTAAACCCAGAAACCAAAATCATTGGTGGAACTTACTTCTTTGAAGATATATTTCAAGCAAGAGATTATCTTAATCACTTCTTTTTGAAAGGTATTGGTCTTCAATATGGTATTATACCAGATACTTTGAAAGTAGAGATCAACGTTATTAGCTTCGAAGTAAAAGGAACAAATACAAAACAAGAAAGGAAGGGCAATAATTTGAGTTAGATATCCTATTTTTATTCCCAAAATAAATTTCATGACATTCTTTGATATTTTAGATATTTTGGGAACAACCGCTTTTGCAATATCAGGAGCTTTAAGTGCAATGAACCGAAGGTTAGATCTTTTCGGTATTTTTATTATTGCTTTTGTAACCTCTATCGGAGGAGGTACCGTTAGAGATGCTCTTATAGGAAACACTCCTGTATCCTGGATGCAAAACCCCCTGGTCATGTATTTAATCGGAGCGGTAACTGCACTTTCGATCATATTTAGAAATAAACTGGATTATCTTAAGAAATCTCTTTTCCTATTTGATACAATAGGATTAGGAATTTTTACCATTACTGGTGTAGAAACCGGAATCAGAGCTGGACTCGAACCGATCGTTTCGATAGCATTGGGAACCATGACAGGATGCTTTGGTGGTGTCATACGAGATATATTATGTAATGAGATTCCCGTAATTTTTAGAAAAGAAATTTATGCAACTGCCTCTATTGCTGGCGGGGTTTGTTTTATGATATTATATATGTTTAACATTGATGAAAATTTAATATATACTTCTACCACATTATTTATTATTATTATAAGACTACTAGTAGTAAAATACAAGATTTCATTACCACAGTTCATTGTTAATAAATAAGATATTTTTAAGTAAAGAACTAAAACATTATTAAGTAACTTTTTTGAATGTTAGTTATAAGCACTGCACATGAAATGAAAATTAAACCTAAATTCACTACCTATAAGAAAAAAGTAAGAGAAAGTTTTGAACGACAAAACTTCATGAAGTTGATCGATGCCAAGTTGATCGATATTCAACCTGGTTATTGTGAGATCCACGTACCCTACAGTTCTAATTTAACACAACAGCACGGTTTTTTTCACGCAGGTGTGATAAGCACTGTAGCCGATAATACAGCTGGATATGCTGCTTTTTCATTAATGGAAGAACATTCTTCTGTATTGACAGTAGAATTTAAAATTAATTTAATTTCACCAGGTGATGGAGAACTGCTAATTGGAAAATCTAATGTTTTAAAAAACGGTAGGACTTTAACTATTTGTAATTCTGAAGTATATATTGTTAAAGACGGAAATGAAAAACTCTGCGCTGCCGCGCAGTTAACATTAATAGAACTTAAAAACAGCACAGATAAAAAATTAATCAAATAAAGATGGAAAGGCACAGAAAATTAAAAGACACTGAGTTCGAAAGACAATTTGCTGATAGTACTTTGAACCCTGCCCTATTTACTCATGAAGCACATCTAAGATTAGCTTGGATCCATATTAATAAATATGGTATGGATGCAGCCTGCGTAAATATTTCAGATCAAATCATGAAATTTGCGACGAAGCATGGTGATCCCAATAAATTTAACAAAACTGTTACCATAGCAGCGATCAAAGCTGTGAATCACTTTGCTCAAAAATCAGGTTCCAACGATTTTCAGGATTTTATTGAGGAATTCCCTAGATTAAAATATAATTTCAAAACGTTGTTAGATTGTCACTATGGTTTTGATATTTTCAATTCAACTACTGCTAGAAAAAAGTATCTAGAACCAGATTTACTTCCATTTTAAAAATTTAATTAAGTAAACCTATTAAAAAAGCGCCCTATAAAAGGCGCTTTTTCAAATCCAAACTAACCAACAACTATTTTGGCATTACAACATCACTGATTACATGAATCACTCCGTTTTCTGCCATTACGTCTGTTTTTACAATTTCACTGTACGTTCCGTTTTGATCTTTTAACCAAATCTTACCGTCTTTTTGAATAACGCTAAGCTTTGATCCATTTAGCGTAGTAACTTCTGTTTTTCCGTTTCCTTTTTTTAATGCATTCATTACATCTCCAGCGGCAAGTTTACCAGACACAACGTGATACGTAAGTATTGCTGATAATTTTTCTTTATTTGCTGGCTCTAATAATGAATTCAACGTTTTAGAATCAATTTTTCCGAAAGCATCATTGGTGGGTGCAAATACTGTAAATGGGCCATCGCCTTTTAACGCTCCTACCAAGTCAGCTGCTTTCAATGCAGTTACTAATGTTGAAAAATCATCGACAGATACTGCTACATCCACAATATCGTTGTCTGTCTTTTGAGCAGAGATAGATTGTGTGAATAGAAATAACATTAAGGTTGAGGCAATAAAAACTAACTTTTTCATACTATTTATTTTAATGATTAAACAATTTTAAACGCGCTTTACATTTTCATATACACCAATTTTTTCTTTTTGGATGAGCTACGCTAATTTTTTTCTTAAATTTGAGTAATTCTTCTAACAAAATGCAAGACGACTTAAAGCTTATAAAGCAATTACAGAATAAGGATAGTAGAGCCTTATCTGCTATTTATGACCGTTACTCGGGAGCGTTGTACGGAGTTATTCTACGTATATGTAAAAATGAAGAAGTAGCTCAGGATCTCTTGCAAGAAACTTTTTTAAAAATCTGGCAAAAATCTTATCAATATGATCCAAAAAAGGGTAAATTTTTTACCTGGTCGTATCGTGTTGCAAAAAATTTAACGTTAAATTCTTTAAGAAATCCTACTAAACTCATCCAAAATGAAGATTTAAGTGTATATGAGGATAAAGAGATTAATGAACCAAAACTGGACATATTACAATTAAATGGTTCACTAAAAGCATTAGATCCACATCATCAAAAAGCATTAGAATTGGTATATTTTAATGGGCTTACACATCGAGAGGCACATGAGGAGATGAATGTACCACTTGGTACTTTTAAATCCTATGTTAAACAGGCATTAAAAAAATTGAGAGAAACATATCAAAAACAACTCATTTTATTATGGGTGATAATAGAAAAGATGATATGATGGACAGGAAATCGATAAAAGAGAAAGGGATATTAGAGCAATACTTGCTAGGAGAACTATCAGATGATCAACACGTTCAGGTTGAAAAAATTCTGAAAGAAGACCAGGAATTGTTTCAATACTATACCGACTTAGAACAAGATTTTGAGAAATTGGCTTTTGAAAACGCAATTGCTCCTCCACCAAGAGTAAAAGATTCATTAATGAATGATATTCTAGGCTCTACTACCAGCAATAATAAAAATGTGATTGCTATCAATAGAAAAAATCAGAGTGCTGTCTATCTAACTATTGCGGCCAGCCTTGCCGTGCTTTTTATGCTAAGTTCTGCATGGCTTTATAATCAATGGCAAGATTCAAAAAACAATCTGCAGGTTGTACAAGATGAAACTCTGGATTTACGCAATCGTATAGTGACTTTAGAAGAGAATTTAAAGGAAACTAATACCTGGTACACTGCAATCAATAATCCAAACACCATCCAGTTGGTGCTTAAAGGAAATGAAATTTCCCCTAGCTCTACGGCTATTACTTATGTTAATCATGATAAGAAGACGGTAATCTTAAATTCTGAAGGTTTAGCACAATTAGAGGATGATAAAACCTATCAAATGTGGGCAGATGTAGATGGTGAAATGATCAATATGGGCGTAATACCGTCTGATAAACAAATGATTGCGATGAAATATATTGAGAATACAGCATCTATTAATATCACTATAGAACCTGCAGGAGGAAATGATCATCCTACTGTTGAGCGTTTAATATCGAATGTATTACTCTAGTCATGATTTTCAGAAAGGCAACGATAGAAGATCTTCCAGTAATTATTAAAATGATTGCTAATGATTCTTTGGGAAAAACCAGAGAAAATTTTACAAGTCCTCTTCCTAAAGCATATACCGAAGCTTTTAAAAATATAGACGCAGATCCCAATCAGGAGTTGATAGTACTTGAAAACATTGATTCTGAAATCATTGGAACATTGCAACTATCTTATATTCAATACCTAACCTACCAAGGCGGGATACGAGCACAAATTGAAGCTGTAAGAATAAGAGAAGATCTAAGAGGAAAAGGAATTGGACATCAACTATTTGAATGGGCTATAAATCGCGCAAAGCAAAGAGGAGCACATTTACTTCAGCTTACCACAGATAAAAAAAGGCCTGAAGCTATTCAATTTTATAAAAAACTGGGATTTAAAGCCTCTCACGAGGGTATGAAACTTCATTTTGATCTTTAACTTTATCAAAATCTTAGTATCCAGTTTTATTCATAATACTTATCTTCCAAAAGAATCAATCAAAATACATTATGAAAAAAATTGCAGTTCTGCTTTTAGCAATTATTCCGCAGTTGATCAATAGTCAAAAAAAAATAGTTGTTCAATCCGTATTACCACAAATCATTTCAAAATTTCCTGCGGTTAGAGATTTTACTATATCTCCAAATCAAAATGAAATTTATTTTACAGCGCAAGGATATGCAGGAGAACTTTCAACGATTATAAAAGTTGTAAAAAAAGAGGACCAATGGTCAGCGCCAGAAGTTGCTCCTTTTTCTGGTCAATACAAAGATTTAGAAGCTATGTTTTCTCCTAATGGATTAAAATTATATTTCGTTTCAGACAGGCCTAATGAGCATACAACAAAAGAAACAAAAAATTATGATATTTGGTATTTAGAAAGATCCTCAATCGATTCAGATTGGTCTTCACCAATAAATATTGGAAGTCCAATTAATACAGCAGGGGATGAATTTTATCCCTCTGTTGCAAAAAACGGAAATTTATATTTTACCAGTACCACTGCATCTTCTACCAAAGGAAAAGACGATATTTTCATAAGCAAATGGGAAGATAATAAATATGTAGAACCCGTTTCTCTACCCGAAACTATTAATTCTGAAGGATATGAATATAATTCTTACATAGCTCATGATGAATCATTTTTAATTTTTGGAGGATATAATCGAAAAAATGGATTAGGTAGCGGAGATTTATATATCTCTTATAAGGATCAAGAAGGAAAGTGGTCTGTAGCACAAAACCTTATCAAAATCAATTCTGATAAAATGGATTATTGTCCGTTTTATGATACAAAAACTCAAACACTTTATTTCACAAGTAAAAGAAATTCCATAAGAGATGATTTTACTCAATCAAAGAATCTAAAAGAGCTTCTAGGACTAATGAATTCTTATGAAAACGGTCTAAGCAGAATTTATAGCAGCGTTATACAATTATAAGTTCAATCCAAAATACTATTTTAACAACATCTTATTTAAGTTTTACCATAATAAAAGCATTCAAATTTGTAATTTTGCACGGAAATTTAAACTGTTTACATGAGAATTCTATTCTCTTTATTTCTATTTATCGCTTTTGCCATACGTCCTGCTATGGAGATAAGCACGGTAATGTATTATCAACTTAACATCGATTATATCGTTGAAAAATACTGCGTAAATAAGAAAAGGCCAAAATTGAATTGTAACGGTAAATGTTATTTAATGAGTCAAATGAAAACTAGGACTCAGCCTTCAAAAGAAAAGTCTGAAAACACTATCATCGTAGAAGCTTTTATCCCTCTTTTTTTTCAGGACAATTCGATTTCGATAAAAAACGTTAATCCTTTTATTTCAGATCAAATACAAAACTGGAAATTAGAATATTTCCATCCAAAATCGATATCTGTAGACATCGATCACCCTCCAGAAATTCAACTTTCTTAAACCCGTTTTATGCATTAGAACTTCGTAATGAAGCTTTCAGATACCATAAAATATGACATTTTCTAAATTTTAGCATAGCATCGCTACGGTTAAATTTAAAAATGTAGCGTAGTGCTATATTTTGCAGTAGCTGGAAGCTGTAATACCTGCCCGCCTTAATGGTTCGGATAGGCAGGCGGGGATTTTCTAATGCATAAAAGGGGTTAAAGAGCAACTTTTATTAAAATCTATTTAAGGATAAGGTAATACATCTTTTACCTCTCCCAGAAGTTGTTATTGTAAAAAAATCAAATCTTTTAAAAACCAAAAGATGATAACTCCTTGCATATAAATCCTGCAAACAGAGTGTCATTACAATTCATTATACTCAATGAAAAACATAGTAACATGTATAGTTTTCCTATGTATGGGAGTATTTAATTATGCTCAAGAATCATATAAGGAAAACATCAAAGACAGCATACCTTCCGAAGAACAACTAGAAGAAGTATTAGTGACTTCAGCAAGTAGGGAAATACAAAAACGCTCTGAAGTACCAGGGTCTATAGCAACCATAAATGCACAAACTATTAAAGAAACCAAAGCATTTGGAATCGATCAATTAGTTAATCAGGTACCGGGCGTATTTATGTCTACTTCTAGAGCAGCCAGTAATGAACAGCATTTCATGGCTGTGCGATCTCCAATCTCCACAAAAGCACTATTTCTTTATCTTGAAGATGGATTACAAATTCGTCCTACTTCGGTTTTTAATCACAATGCGCTTTTAGAAATGAATGACCTTTCGTATAGTCGCATAGAGGTTCTTAAAGGACCTGCTTCAAGTATTTATGGTAGCGAAGCTATCGGAGGTAGTTTTAATTTTATTACTAAGACGCCATCTGAAAATTTGAGTGGCAGCATTGGTTTTCAAACCAATGATTTAGGACTTACCCGGTATGACTTTGAAATCTCTGATCAGCCAGGTGAAAAATTTGGTTTTTATCTGGGGGGTCAATATGCACAACGAGAAAATGGTCCTATTGAGCATAGCAATTATGAAAAAACCGCTATTACTTTCAAAACTGTATATGACATTAATGCAACATCAAAGTGGACTACTGTTTTGGATATTGTTGATTACCGATCAGATATGACAGGCTCATTGAGTGAAGCAGATTATAGTGAAGGTAATTATGAAAGCGACCAAACATTCACCGAAAGAGAGGCTATCGCTTTTAGAGCCAGAACTACATTAGATAAATTCTGGAGTGATCGTAACAAAACCTCATTCAACTTTATAGTGAGAAGCAATCAAATGGATCAAAATCCATCCTACAGAATCCGACAATTTAGAAATCAAGGGCAATTAATAGGTTTTGGTACAGGCGAAGTAAATTCTAATCAATTTAGAAGTTTTGTAGGACTGATTCAACATAAACTCGATATAAACTTTGCCAATTCGTCTTTGATTATTGGGGCAACTGCAGATTATTCTCCTCAGGATTATCAGGCAGAAACAATCGATGTTTTAGTAGATCCTGAAACTGGAAGAAATACTGGTTTTAATATGAATACCGGAGACTTTATCCTAAACTATGAAGCGAATATTTTTAATTATGCTGGGTATTTTCAATATGAAATATCACCTATCGATGCATTTAAGGTAACTGCTGCCCTACGTTATGATGGTTTTGAGTATGATTATAATAATCTGGCTGATGGAATTGTAGGTGTAGATGACGCTTTAGATAATTTCAATAATCTTACTCCAAAACTAGGTATTAATTACAACTTCGACAGAAGTTCTGGGATTTATGCCAATTATTCTCAAGGTTTTACCCCACCACAAGTTTCTACACTGTATCGTAACCGAAATGAACTTCGGGGAATAGAACCTAGTCGTTATAATAATTACGAAATTGGTGGTTACTTTGCTTCTTCTTCAAAAATAAAAATAGACGCTGCATTGTATCTTCTGGAAGGAGAGAATACATTGATCACGCTAAGAGATGAAGATGATAATTTTTTTAATACCAATGCTGGTAGCACCAGGTCGTATGGTATTGAATATGGAATTGCCTACAGCCCTATCAAAGAAATCTCAATCACTCATAATGGTAGTTATGCTATGCATCGTTATGTAGAGTTTTTTGATGGAGGTGTAGATTTCTCTGATACCGATAGAGAAACAGCTCCTAACCTTCTGGGAACTTCTTTGATTACCTATCGTAAAGACCTTAATAAGAATCTGGGAGTAAGTTTAACTGCCGAACATGAACTGGTAGGTGAATATAATACAAGTTTTGAGGGGCAAATAGAAAATGAAGATGGAACTACAGAGACGGCTACGTACAACGGTCACAACGTTTTCAATCTTAGAGCCAATGTAAGTTATAGAGGTTTTGAAGTCTGGGGGCATGCCTTGAATATTTTTGACGAATTGTATGCCGCAAGAGCTTCTTTTAATCGTTTCAGAGGAGAAAACAGTTTTACCATTGGTAATCCGATCGCTTTTCACTTTGGAGCTAGATATAATTTTTAAAATAATATAGTAGGGTGCGTAAAATTACTGGCACATTGAGCGTAGTCGAAATGTAACAAACGAAAGGTTGATTATCTCTCGACTACGCCTGTCTGCCGACAAGGCAGGCTCGAGATGACAGTAGCGTATTAATAAATAAATTCAACATGAATTTCCGATTATGAAAAAAAATGAAAAACTTAACAAATGGCTCTGGAAATGGCATTTTATAGCAGGTTTGATTTCTCTTCCTTTTATACTATTACTTTCTATTACAGGAGGGATTTATCTTTTTAAAACCGATTATGAAACTCCTCGCCAGCAGCATATTAAAGAAGTAGTTGTACAAGGAACTCCTATTTCTTTACAGGAACAATGGCAGATGGCAAACAATAGTACTCCTAAAAAACCAAGTGCAGTTGTCCTATCAAACAGAGCTAATCAAGCGACCGAATTTGTGTCAGGACGCTTTAGCGGGAAAAGTAGTGTGTTCATAAATCCTTATTCGGGAGAAGTTTCAGGAACAATCGTCACAAAAAAAACAGACATGTTTAAAGTTCGCAAACTGCATGGGGAGTTACTTATGGGTAAACTTGGCACTAAAATTATTGAACTCATCGCCAGTTGGATGGTGGTTTTGATTTTAACCGGACTCTATGTTTGGTGGCCTGGTCGAGGTTGGAAATTGAAAGGCTTTTTTATTCCCAGGATTAATGAAGGTAAGAGAACATTTTACAGAGATCTTCATGCTATCACAGGTTTTTGGATGTCTGGGTTATTAATTTTAATTCTTGCTGGTGGTTTTCCCTGGACAGATGTCTTTGGTGAGAATTTCAAACAAATCCAAAAAATCACCAATACAGGATATCCGGTAACTTGGGAAGGAAGACAATTACAATCTGCAATTAGTGGAGAATCATTAACATTGGATGAGATGGCCAGTAAGGCGAAAGCTCTTGATCTTCCGGGCATAGTAACTCTACATTTACCTAAAGGGCCTAAAGGTGTTTTTAGCGTTTCAAATGAAAATCCATCTGATCTTCAATCGCAAAAAAAAATACATTTTGATCAATATTCCGGTGAAATCATAACAGCAAATGATTGGAAAGATGTGGGAGTTCTTATGCGAGGAAGAATGTGGGTAATGGCATTTCATCAAGGAGAGTTTGGTCTATGGAATTGGTGGTTGATGTTGATTGTTGCAATAGGGTTAACTGCTATGAGTATTTCTGCCCTAATATCTTATCTTTTACGAAAACGAAACGGTATCTGGGGTGTTCCTAAAGTTCCTTCAGCTTTCAGAGTTGGGTATGGTATCATCACAACAATTGTGATACTTTCTATTGTATTTCCATTGTTTGGTATCAGCATAGTAATCATTCTATGTATTGAATATGTTAGAAAACTAAACAAAAAACGAAGAATAACTCTTTCGACTTCATAAAAATGAAATTAAAATTTTTAGTAGTCGTCATAAAAATTGATAATAATATTTTAGTGCAGAAACGTCTTTAACTTAAGTATTGTTAGAATTAAATTTTAAAACATTTTAGATAATGAAAAAAGAAATAATATACTTATTACTAGTACTATTCACTATGATAAGTTGCAATAACGTGAAAAAAATAGAAACAGAACAAGATAAATCCGCTCGAAAACTGTCGGTACAGGATTCCCTAACTGCAGAACAAATTAGTAAGGAATTTACTCCAGAAGGTCACTATGAAGCTATGGAACAAGTTTTCGGAAAACCAAGATACAATATCAAAACTATCGGGATACTGGTTTATGATGGTGTAAACTCTCTTGATGTAATGGGTCCTCGTTACGTTTTGGGTCAAGCAATGGGTGTCAAAACAATGCTTATCGGTGTGAAAAAAGGGAGTATAAAAACAGTTAAGAAAATAGAATTGGTCCCTGATACTACGATAGATCAAGTTGAACAATTAGACATATTAGTGATCCCAGGAGGATTTAAAGGCACTATAGAGGCCACTTATGATGAAAAATTACATCAATGGATTCGGAAAATGGATGAAAATACTACGTATACTGCAGGGGTATGTACAGGAGTATGGATCTTGGGAGCTACCGGATTATTAAAAGATAAAAAAGCGACCGTAAATTGGTACAGAGCAAACGAAATGTTGCATAAATATGGAGCAACATTTACAAATGATAGATTTACCCAAGATGGTAAATATTGGACTTCTGCCGGGGTAACCGCAGGAATAGATATGGCTTTGGCTATAATGAATGATATATATGGAGAAGCGTATACCCAAGCCATTATGCTCGATATGGAATATAATCCCAATCCACCAATACAAGGGGGAAGTATAGAAAAAACAAAACCTATAGTGCTACAAATGATGAAAACCATGTATGATTCTGGTTTCCTGCCCATCGTTGATAGTTTAGAAACACAAAAAAGAAATCGTAAATACTAATTAATAGTAATGCTTACATTTATCCTAATCCCTGCAATTACTCTCTGTTTTCTTCAAATTTTTATACAAAGTCGTAAAATGAATGAAATTGAAAGGCATATAAAACAACCAAAACTCAACAAAACAAAGAAAAGTAATATCTTTGATACCTAAAAAAATCACAACTATGAAACCATCTTTTTTCTATTACGTTCTAATCGTCCTGATTGTCGTTTCCTGTAATCAATTGTCTGAAGAAGAGCAAAAGTTTGATGCTCTTATGGAAGAAGTGATCAGTGTACATGATGAAGTAATGCCAAAAATGGGAGAAATTAGTTCTTTAATTAAAGAACTCGAACCTAAAATTGACACTACTGAAACCGGTAAATCTTATGCAAAAGCACAACAAGACCTTAAAGATGCTTATGATTTTATGATGACCTGGATGAGTGATTTTAGTGAAAAATTTCCTCACGATGAAGAGACAGATGCTAATGAAGTTTCTTCTCAGATAAAAATACTCAAAGAAGAAGAAATTGAAGTAAATAAATTAAGAGATCAAATAAACTCCAGTATAAGAAATGCCAGAGAGCTTCTAGAAAAGTCCTAGAAAATAGGTTATGTTATAATTTGTAAAAAAAGTTTTACTTTAGCAGCTGCAACAAATCGCTTAAACCAATGAAAAGAATTATTTTATTCGCCACTGTTTTATTTATTTCGACTTTTAATTTACAGGCTCAGAAAAAAAAGGATCTTTTAGATGAAATAGATAAACTTCGAAAAGAACTAAAAACTACTAAAGGTGAGCTTAATGATGCTCAAAAAAAGACAAAAGCTACCTTAACACAAGTAGAAACTATGGAAGCACAGGTTAAAGATCTAAAAGAAACCAATGCATCCCTCTTGAACAACATGGGTAGTTTTACTGAACTTTCTAAGAAAAAAGCTCAGAACCTAGAAAAATCTCTTGAAAGTATACAAGAAAAAGACAAACAGCTTAAATCTATAAATGATGCTATTACAAAGGGAGATTCTGTTAAATTAGCTACGCTAACCGTTTTAAAACAAGCGTTAGGTAATGATGCAAAAATTGGAGTGCAAAATGGTGTTGTGTTAATTACTCTTGCTAATACTGTCCTTTTTGGTGATGATGATAAAAGCGTTACTGTACAGGATAACGCTAAAAGTATTCTAGGAAAAATTGCAACAGCTTTAAATGCAAAACCTAATTTAAAAATTATTGTTGAAGGTAACAGTAATGCACTTAACTTTAAAGATAAAAATTTGAACGATAACTGGGATCTAAGTGCAAAACAAGCCGCAGCTGTAGTGAGAGCTTTACAGAATGATTACAAAGTTGATCCTAAAAGAATGAGTGTTTTGGGGAAGAGCGAGTATGGATCTCAAAGCATTGAAACTTCGACCAGAATTATTGTTGATGCTAAATTTGATGAATTTTATAATATGGTAAAAGAAAACATGAAAAACGCATCTAAAAGTTAAAAAAATAGTATTACGACTACAAAATCCGATCTTCTAGGTCGGATTTTTTTTAATTATATCTAGAAGGCTCCAAATAGAATTATCTCCTCACCTATTAATCCTAATTTAATTGAATTTTTCTCTTTTTTTGATGAATAAAAAGAAAATTGTATATTTACGTAACTAGTTACGTAATCAATTTAATATATGAAGTTTTTTGATAATGTAGGTGTCATGGCAATCGGGACAAGACTTAGAATGTTAAGTGAAAAGATGACTGAAGACGCTACAGAAATTTACGAAATGTATGGTGTTGGTTTAAAACCGAAATGGTTTCCTGTCTTTTATGTTTTATCAAAAGATCAAGAAAAATCAATCACCACAATAGCCAATGAAATTGGTCACTCCCACCCTTCTGTTAGCAAAATTGTTCGAGAAATGGTTAAAGAAGGAATTCTATTAGAAAAAAAGGACGATAGCGATGGGCGAAAAAATAATGTTGTTCTTTCTGAAAAAGGTAATAACATCACTGATCAAATTCATGAACAATATCTTGATGTTGACAATGCTGTACAGGCTATGTTAGATCAAAGCAGACACAATATGTGGCATGCTATAGAAGAATTCGAATTTCTTTTAGAACAAAAATCTATGATACAACGGGTCAAAGAAGAGAAAAAACGAAGAGAAGTTGAAAAAGTTCAAATCGTAAGCTTTGAAGCAAAATATCAAGCATTTTTTAGAAGTATCAACGAAGAATGGATTAATGAATATTTTACTATGGAAGAAATCGATCGTAAATCCTTAGACAATCCTCAAGAGTATATTCTTGATACCGGGGGTGATATTTTGGTTGCTTTGTATGATGGCGAACCCGCTGGTGTGTGTGCGTTACTAAAAATGGATGACCCTCAGTATGATTTTGAGCTAGCCAAAATGGCTGTTTCGAAAGAGGCAAAGGGAAAAGGAATTGGATGGTTGCTTGGAAAAGCTGTGACGGACAAAGCACAAGGCTTAGGTGCAAAAAAAATCTATTTAGAGAGTAATACGATTTTAAAACCTGCCATTAATCTCTATCACAAATTGGGTTTCAAAAAAGTCGTTGGTCACCCGACCCCATACCAAAGATGTAATATTCAAATGGAGCTTGAGCTCAAATAATAAAGCTATCAAAAATCTTCGGCGGTGGCAAAGAGTTGATCGTTTGATCCTTCATAATGGATTTGTTTTTAATGTTTATCTTCAACTCCTGCCTCGCCGATTATTGTTTTGTTAATTCCCCAAATTTAGTATTTATAAACATGTAATAGTGCAATACATTTACCACAAAGTATAACTTAAACAGATATTTTAATCCAAAAATTATGTTATTCCGGCTAAACTATACTTATTCTGGTACTGTATGGGAGTCATCGAAGTTATTTTCCTAAAAACATCTCTAAAAGCCTTGGCATCATTATACCCCACTTTATACATAACTTCGCTTATAGTTGTATCTCCTCTTTCCAATTCTTTTTTGGCTGCCTCAACCTTTACTCGTTGTAAATATTCCAAAATGGTGTTTGAGGTAGCATTTTTAAATCGTCGTTCAAAAGTTCTTCTACTTAGAGCAATGTCCAAACAAAGGTCATTTACAGAAATTTTCTCTTGATAATTCTGTTCCATATATTCCTGCGCTTTTAGGACTATTTTGTCTTTATGATTCTTTTGACCAGAAAAAATCATGAATGGGGACTGACTGCTACGGTCGATATCAATCATAAAGCCTTTGGCCGCCATAACCGCAGTTTCCCTACCCGCATATTTTTCAATTAAATATACAATTAGATTCGTAAAAGCATAGGCTCCCCCACTTGTGTAAATCCCATTAGCCTCGGTTACTATCTTCTCGTCCTGTAAGATAGCCCTTGGAAATTGTTCCTTAAATTTGCTTGCATATTGCCAATGGGTAGAACAAGGCTTTCCGTCCAGCAATCCAGTAGATGCCAGAAAAAAAGAGGAAATACAAAGGGTGACAATTTCTGCTCCTCCCTTATATTGATTCATGATCCATGGAACGAATTTTTCATTTCTCTCCATCGCGACTTCAAAATCTTCATGTATCGCAGGAATTATAATTAAGTCAGTTTCAGGAACCTCATCAATAGTTAGTTCTGGTTTGATCGCAAACAATCCCCCTGATGGATCTATTTGTTTTTCTAGCCCAACAAGCCTTATATCAAAAATTGGTTTTTTTCCTATTGTATCATAAAATTCATTTACCCAAGACAACATTTGGTGTGTTCCTGCTATATTAACTACGCTTACATGGCCTTTCGGGACTACAATAGAGATATGCTTTTTCATGATTTTGGTCATTCAGTTTTACTATTATAAATATAGGATAACTTTATGTCGCAATCAACCCCTTTGAATGACGTGTTTACAATGCCTGATTTCCATTTTCTTGAAGTATATTTGGATAACCTTTTGATTAATAAATAAATACGAAATGAAAACAATCTGGCTTAATCTTCCAGTTAAAGATATTCAAAAATCGAAAGCTTTCTTCAAAGCTATTGGTTTTAGAGAAAATCCGATTCATAAATCAGCTTCAGATTTAGGTAGTTTCTTAATTGGAGAACATGATTTTGTAATGATGCTTTTTCAAGAAGAAACATTTCAAAGTTTTACTCAAAACAATGTTAGCGATACTAAAAATGGAACAGAAGTTTTGATCAATATCGATGCGCAATCCAAAGAAGAAGTGGATGCATTTGCCAGCATTGTTAAGGAAGCTGGTGGAGAAGTGTTTTCTGAACCGGCAGAAGTTGACAGCTGGATGTATACTTTTGGCTTCAAGGATGTAGATGGTCATCGTTGGAGCATGTTATATATGAATATGGAAAAAATACCTGAATAATAAAACTTAAAAAATGAAAGTAAATCCTTATTTAAATCTAGACGGTACGACCGAAGAAGCATTTGAGCATTACAAATCTGTTTTTGGAGGTGAATTCACAGCAAAAATGAAGATGAATGAAGCTCCAGATAGCGATAAACTTCCCGAAAATGAACAAAACCGAATCATGCATATCTCATTACCTATTTCTAAAGATATCATTTTGATGGCTTCTGATATTTTACCCTCTATGGGACATAAATTATCTGAAGGTAGCAACTGCTATATTTCATTACATCCTACTTCTCGCAAAGAAGCCGATAGATTGTTTGAAGGTTTATCAAAAGGTGGTGATATCGAAATGCCTATGGAAGATCAGTTTTGGGGTGACTATTTTGGTAGTTTTATCGATCGTTTTGGAGTAAAGTGGATGATTAATTATAATCCCGAATACAAATAAAATGAAAAATTATGCTCTGATTTTTAGAATGAATGTTCTTAATAATCAGCCTACACAGAAACAAATGGCGGCTTACCAAAAGTTATGGATGTCTTGGATAAATGAAATAGCGATAAATGGAAAGTTGGGTAAAGGAGGAAATCACTTTTTGAAAAACGGCCGTGTTTTGTTATCACCAGAAAAAATTGAAGAAAGCCCTTTTGTAGCATCTAATTTATCTGTAGCAGGATATATATTAATCAAAGCAGATAATATAGATAATGCCACTTTAATTGCAAAAAAATGCCCAATTTTAGAAGGAGAAGACACTAGTGTTGAAATACGCGAGACGGCAAATCCATTTTAACTATAAAATAGACATATGAAAAAAATAACCGTGCAAGCAAATATTAATGACACTATCGAAAAAGTTTGGGAATACTGGACACAACCAAGACATATTATCCATTGGAATTTTGCAATACCAGAATGGCAGTGCCCAAAAGCTGTAAACAACCTTCAGGAAGGCAGTACTTTTAGCTATCGTATGGAGGCCAAAGATGGCAGTATGGGTTTTGATTACGTAGGAACCTTTACTAAAATAGTTCCAAAATCTTTGATTGAGTATTCCTTAGAAGATGGGCGGAAAGTACAAATTACATTTAAAGATCATGGTGGTACCATCAAAATTATAGAAACCTTTGAACCCGAAAACCAAAATCCTTTAGAAATGCAACAGCAAGGCTGGCAAGCTATTTTAAATAATTTTAAACAGTATGTAGAATCTCATTGAAAAATAGAATCAAGATGACAAAAATTAATATAGTTGCCAATTGTGAGAATTCACCTAGAAAAGAATTCCTTAAAGAATATAATATTGCTTTCGCTACAGGAAACGCTGATTTTATTATCGAACACGCCAGCAATGAGATCAATTGGATAATTTATGGGGACAAGACCGTTATAGGTAAAAAAGATTTCAATAAGGAAGTCAATAAAATGAAGGAATACATAGCCGATGAAATGACTTTACATCATATAATTACTCATGGTAGTGAAGCTTCAGCCAATGGCGAAATTAAGATGAACGGGAAGGTCTATGCTTTTTGTGACATCTATCAATTTACAAATACCACCAGCTTAATTCTAAAGAAAATTCAATCCTATGTGATTGAAATTAAGAACTAAGACACATTTTTTAGAAAAGATTTCCAAAAGCAATCGCATTCATCGCCTTTTTGTTGTTCTGTTAATAATACCACCCCCTTAAAAATTCCTTAATCTTTATTGAGGTTTTTTCTTTCTATTTACGCACCACAAAATATCTTAACAAAAAAATCAAGTATTGGATCAATTCAATGTCTAAATTTGCGATACACAGTATAACTTTATTTTAAGTTCATTATTAACCAAAATTAATGTAAACATGAAAAAATTCACAGTACTTATGATGAGCCTCCTGGCAATATTAATGACCAGTTGCGAAACACAAGAAGAATCTTCTATCCCCGAAATCGAGACTTTAATTTCAGTAAATGACCAGGTCGTATTGGATTTTATTGAAGTTTTTAATGAAACCAATAATAGTGAACTTATTTTAGGTGAGCTCACAGCAAACAAATTTCCGATATCACTTGAAACAATTTCATCCAAAATCTCTAAAACCAAAAGAAGTGAGCAATTCTTGAGTTTTGCCAAAACTACCAAAAACATCAATCAACGTGAAGCATATGAGTTTTGGCTTCATTTTGACGGAAATAAATTAGATCCTCAAAAATTACTGGTCGCTTTTTCGCCAGAAAATGCTGAAAAACTAAATACAATTACTGCATTTGATTTGAAAGGAAATAAAATAGCCCTGGATCCTATGATTTCTCCAGATGTCCCGGTTATTATCATCGAAAAAAATGGTTTTCATGCTTTACAACTTCGTGTGGAAGCCATGAATCAAATGTTGAAAGATGCAGGTCTTCAATCTAAAGATGCTATCACCTTTGATCAAAGCCAGTCATTTTCTAAAGCCTCTTTAGAAACCACAAAACTCACCAAAATAGAGCTTAAAGATGATCAGGAGCCATGGATCAAAGGAGGAGCAGAAATTTATGCAGTGACCTCCGGAATAAGGAATACCAATAATGAAGCGGAATTAAAAGTAATTCCCATGTATTACCTGGATCATGACGATGAGGCATACTACCCTAATCAAATTATGTTATTCTGGGACGAATACAGGTATCAGGCGGCTAATATTCAGCTTTTTGAACAAGATTCTAATTATAATTATCAGGAATTAATAGGTATTATAATTGATGGTGTTGCACAAATAGCGGGTACTCTAAGCGGACAATCCTGGATTAATGCGTTAGGAACAATAGCAGGGGCTATTATCGAGGTTTTACCAGATTCCTGGTTAACCGATGATGATGACTATGTCGACTCATTCTACACTATCGAAAAAAATAAATCGTATTCTAATTACTACGGTGCTTCTAGAAATGCTAAGGTAAACCTCAGTCCGTTTACTGTTTTAGAGAATTAAAGAATTTTTATATAAAATTAAGAAGGCGGCTGTTTTAGCTGTCTTCTTAATCCTATTCATATCCACAAAAAAGTTGCGAATACTACTTATACGAATAAAACCCATACCAAAATCGAAAGCGTAAGGACCAAAAGGCCTTGTACTCCTGTAATTAAAGTGAAAGATCGATTGGTATCCCTGGCACTCATACCACTAAACTGAGAAACCACCCAAAAGTAACTATCGTTAAAATGTGAAACGGTCATGGCTCCTCCTCCAATTACTAGCACCGCCAATGCAAATTGAATAGCAGAGTCCCATCCTAATACTGGAATTAATGGTGCAAGAAGAGAAGAGGTGATCACCATAGCACTGGTTGATGAACCTTGCGCCGATTTTAAAACGGCGGCTATCACAAAAATCAGTAATAAAATAAAAATATCATCTGATTCGCCTGAAGTCATCCACTGTCTCACATAATCTGCAAGTGATGTGGCTTTTAACACTCCCCCAAATGCACCTCCTGCAGCCGTAATAATTAATATTGGGCCAGAGACTTTTACCGCTTCAATAAACCAATTTTTTATTGTGTCTCCCGCTCTGGGTCGCAAAAGTAACATAGCTATTATAGCTCCAATAAAAATTGCTACCACGGGATCACTAATGAAGTTGAACCATTCGTTCTCTATACCCACAAATCTGATTATCGTTCCTAATGCGATTAAAAGAATAGGTAATAACAAAGGAATAAGAGCATTTGTTAGCGAAGGCATGGAAGAAGAATCATTCTGCTCTACGCTATCCATATTTTGAATTTCATTTGTTATAATACTTTTCCCAATTTTTTTTGACAGCAACTGTGTCACTAATAAGACTGGTATACTAAAACATAATCCAAGTAAAATAATAGTTCCCAGATAACCTGAAGCACCAATATTTCCTGCAGCTGCAATAGGCCCCGGAGTGGGTGGTACCAAAGTATGTGTTGTATATAGACCCGTTGCCAAAGATAAACTCAGGCTTGCTTTACTGGTGTTACTTAATTTACTTATTTTATCGGCTAACCCCGATAACAAAATAAATCCACTATCACAAAATACAGGAACACTAACTACTGCTCCTATCAAAGAAATAGCTGGAATAGTTTTCTTCTCTCCCGTTAGCTTTATAATACTTTGAGCTATTTTCATAGCGCCACCCGATTTTTCTAAAAATACGCCAATCACACTTCCAAAAACTACAATCATTCCAATATAACTCATAATACCTCCAAAACCCTTTTCCATTGATTTTACAATATCGGGCAAAGGCATTCGTACAGTTACTCCTAAGAAGAAACAAGCTGCTATAAGTGCTAAAAAGGGATGAAGTTTGAACTTAGCGGTTAAAAGAATAATGAGAATAATAGACGCTAGTATGAGTAGTAACAAAGATGGCCCTGTGATCATGAATATGAAATTATAATATTTTTTCGAATTTTTATTCAATCGTTACTTTTAAACTTATTTCAAGTATGGCATACGCTGATTTTACAAAGATTTCAAACTTATAATTCATAGTTATGGATAACGCAGAATAATATCATGATGTGTATTTGAAAAGATTAAAATATTTCCACTAAATTCACCATTTATGGTAAGAAACAAAGACTAAAAAAATAAATACTTGATGAAGGCAAAGTCAATCGGACTTCCCGCAGGTCCCATGCTGTTTTTACTAATACTATTCTTTTTTAAAGGTGAGGGACTATCTCAAGAAGGAATAGCAACCTTGGCAATTGGTACATGGATTGCAGTTTGGTGGATTACAGAAGCTATTCCTATTTCGGCTACTGCTCTATTACCTTTTGTATTATTTCCTATCACAGGAGTAATGACAGTAAAGGGCGTTTCCAGTGCTTTTGCAAATCAAATGATCTTTTTATTCTTAGGAGGGTTTATTTTGGCTGTGGCCATAGAAAAAACAAATCTTCATAAGAGAATTGCTCTTAATATCATTCATACCATAGGAAGCAACTGGAATAAAGTTATTTTAGGATTTATGATTGCAACGGCTTTTCTTAGTATGTGGATTTCCAATACCGCAACTGCAGTCATGATGCTACCAATAGGACTAGCAGTTATTTCTCAAATACAAGCTGAAGATTCTATACGAAAAAGTATGGGACGATCCTTAATGTTAGCTATTGCCTATGGGTGTTCGGTAGGTGGAATAGCAACCATAATTGGGACTCCGACTAATGTTATTTTTGTAGGTATAGTAGAAGAACTATACGGTCAAACAATCTCATTTACCCAATGGATGGCTTTAGGACTTCCGTTTTCAATATTTATGTTGATTATTGGTTGGTTCTATCTTACTAAAGTTGTTTTTCCGGTAACGGTTGAGGGTATTCCCGGAGGAAAAAAAGCAATTTCAGCTCAACTCAAAGAATTAGGAAAAATATCCTATAAAGAAAAGTCTGTACTTGTGGTGTTTATTATAGTCGCACTCTGTTGGATGACCAGTTCTTTTGTTTTAAAAAAAATTATTCCCGGGATTAATGACACCCTTATTGCCATTGCCGGTGCTATTTCTCTTTTTGTAATTCCTTCTGGAGAAAAAAAGAAAATAGGAATCATCAACTGGCAAACTGCAGAAACCATTCCCTGGGGTATTTTATTGCTTTTTGGCGGCGGACTTGCATTAGCCGAAGGTTTTAAGGTATCAGGATTGGCAAAATGGATTGGTAGTCAATTAACACTTTTTGAAGTATTTCCATCCATTCTAATGGTCTTGGCAATTATTACAGTGGTTAACTTTCTTACAGAGATCACTTCTAATGTTGCTACGGCAGCCATGCTAATGCCGGTATTAGCTGCTTTGGCACTTTCTATAGATGTTCATCCCTACTTTCTCATGGTTGCGGCAACAATTGCAGCATCATGCGCCTTTATGTTACCCGTAGCTACGCCTCCAAATGCAGTCGTTTTTGGCTCGGGTTTACTTACCATACCCAGAATGATAAAAGCAGGTTTCTGGATGAATATCATCTCTATACTCGTAGCTACTTTGTTAATATACTTTATCTTACCTCTGGTATGGAATATCAAAATAGATAGCTTCCCAGAACTGTTTAAATAATGTCTTTTATGAAAGTGCTTATTGCTCCAGATAAATTTAAAGGTTCGCTTAGTGCGAATCAACTATGCGAAGCTATTGCCTCTGGGGTAAGGAAGTATGATCCCAGTATAGAAATTGTTAAACACCCATTAGCCGATGGTGGAGATGGTTCATTAGAAGTTCTAGAGCAACATCTTGATCTCGAAACGGTTACAATTACTGTAAATGATCCTTTGTTTCGGCCAATCAAAGCTAGTTACAAAAAACACATGGATGTTGCTTATATAGAGATGGCTGCAGCATCTGGTCTTGTTTTACTAAGTTCGGAAGAACGCAATTGTATGTATACCACAACCTACGGTACGGGAGAGCTAATCCTGGATGCTATAAAAAAAGGTGTGCGAACCATCTATTTATCTATTGGCGGTTCTGCCACCTGTGATGCTGGTATAGGTATGGCTGCTGCCCTAGGATATCAATTTTTAGACCAAAGTAATCAGTATTTAAAGCCTATTGGAAAAAACCTTAATACCATTACCTCAATACTTCCACCAGAAAACATTAACATCCTTAACAATGTAAGATTTATTACCCTATGTGATGTAGATAATACTTTATTTGGAAAACAAGGTGCGGCTCATATTTTTGCTGCACAAAAAGGTGCTAATCCTGAAGAAATCAAAATTCTGGATCAGGGATTGTCCCATTTTTCTTCTATAGTTTTTAAACAATTGGGTAAAGACATTTCTGAAATACCAGGAGCAGGTGCTGCCGGAGGATTGGGAGGAGGAAATATTGTATTTCTCAACTCCAAATTACAATCTGGTATCGAAACTATGTTAGAGATTACTAAGTTTTCAGAAGTTCTCAAAAATACGGACTTGATTTTTACTGGGGAAGGTAAAATCGATCAACAAACACTTAACGGAAAGGTTATTTATGGTATCTCTAAGGTAGCGAAAATCAAAAAAATTCCCGTTTACGTCATCTCGGGAGCTTCAGAGCTATCGAAATCTGAAATCGTATCAATGGGCATTCAAGACCTTAGAACCGTATTATCTGCAAGTGCAACCAGAGAAGACGCTTTTACCAATACCAGAAATATTGTTGAGCAACTGGCTTTTGAGATGATTCGAGATATATTTACAAAATAAAGGTTTATTTTTAGATATTATTAAATATAATTTGAGATCATATTAGAATTTGAGCATGAACACCAATAGCTTTCAAAATGCCGATTTATGGGATGAGCACAGTAACAATCTTAGATGTGCAGCTCCCATTTTTAAATCGTATGGAAAAAAAATAGCCTTTTGTGGTGAGATCACTACATTGAAACTCTTTGAAGATAATAGTTATGTTCGTAAACAATTAACAACAAATGGAAAAGGAAAAGTCTTGGTGGTAGATGGAGGAGGCTCGTTACGCTGTGCATTGGTAGGCGATCAATTAGCGCAGTTGGCTATCGAAAATAAGTGGGAAGGTATAATAATTTATGGATGTATACGTGATAGTCGTATTATCAAAGATATGAATGTAGGTATTAGAGCAATCAATACTTGCCCCGTAAAAAGTATGAAAAAGAACATAGGAGAACAAGATATACCTGTAACCTTTGCCGGGATTGAGTTTATCCCTCGAAACTTTGTATATGTAGACGAAGATGGAATTTTGGTAAGTAAAAAAATGTTAATGAATAATTCATAATAGATCGATCAGCTTTCCATATTTTTGAATAGAGAATCCTTTAGTTATTTAATTTTATTCTAAGTAGATTTAATCTTCAGAAAGTGGTTTTAAATCGCTTCTTCTATTAATAAGAAGGCATTTCTTGTAGGTTAAATATCTCCAGATCCATTCAATCGTCCTTATTTAAAATATCAGCTTTAACAGCTATAGCTTTAAAAAAAGTATAACAAAATGTTCCTCCACCTTTGGCGGTTTTAAACAGATCATCAATCCCTCTATCCATATCCACTTTACTAATGATTTTATTGATTAATGCTTCTTCCGAAACTCCTTTAATCATTGCAGTAAAGGTATTCTTGATGAATCCCTCTACTAAATCTGGTTTTGAATCATCAACATAAACTTGCCGGGGAGAAACTACTATATTCTCAAATCCATGTGCGTACAACAGAGGATATAATTCCCTGCCGATATTTGCATTTCCACCCTTTTGTTGTTGCAATAAAACTTGAGCCTGTACTGCATTTTGAGCTGATACGCTATCTGGGTAAAAATAAGTAGAACCATGATCCCCTTCGATTACCATTAAAGAACCTTTAGGTTTCAGCACTCTTTTTAGTTCTTTTAAGGCTTTGGCAGGCTCTGATAAATGTTCCAGAACAAAACAAACAAAAATATGATCAAAATATCCATCATCAAATGGTAGATCCAAGATATCGGCTAGTACAAACTCTACATTCTTTACATCAGTTTCATGAATTATCTTTTTTGCTTGTTCTAACGAAATAGAAGATATATCAACTGAAATAAACGACGAATCTGGATTATTTTTTGATATAATTTTTGTTTGTGCACCTACTCCACAACCCGCTTCTAATATTAACGATCCCTTTTCCCAAAATGAATCCCAATGTAACAATTCGGCTATGGTGCCTGCCTGATCATTAAGCCGCGTAGTCTCTTCATGCGAATATCCATGAATATAATTTTTCATTCGGTCCTGATTGATCTCACGGATATTATCCTGAGCTTTTTCAAGACGTACTAATATATCTTCACTTGCATTCAACAACTCCCTGCCAGCATCAGTAAACATTAATTGATTGTTGATCCTATGAAATATTTTAGTGTCCAAACGAGATTCTAGCTCTTTAAGTTGATGGCTCAGTGCAGATTGAGTAAGAAATAGTTTTTCTGCAGCTTTTTTTAAAGTACCTACTTTTGCTACCGTATGTATAAGTTTTAAATGGCGAATTTCTATCATTGCTATACGCTTAGATTCTCACACAAAATACAACAGTTTATATAATGCATAAGGAGAAAGAACATGAAAAGAATTCATGATCGAGTTGAATAAAATTCAATCTTAACTATTTAAATAAATCCTGAGGTTGTGTTACATCTACTCGAACTATTTTTCCCTTTTCGAAAGTAAATACCTCAACAATATCTCTTCCCTCATGATTAGATTCTTCTAACCAAACTTTGTCGTGCATGATTACTTTGTTATCAATTTCTACTAAGTATTGAATTTCAGAGCGCACTTCAGGATGGTTCTTAAAATGGTTTGAGCGATTTGCTTTCAAGGCTTCTCTACCTTCTAATTTCAAATCGTTATGTACATATATTGCAATGTTATCAGAGAATTCCTTTACATATTTTTCGGCATCTTTCTCATTAACTGCATCAATCATTTCCTTAATAATTGTCATTTGAGCTCCTTGTACCTTAAAACATTTTTTAGATTGAGCATGACAGCCTAATGATAAAAACAGAGATAAAGAAAATACTATTAGCACGTTTTTCATAAATGATTATTTTAGTTAGCGAAACTTTGTCTATCCAAGCATTAAGCTATTAAAAATAAACAGATAAACCAATAAAAACTGATCTATTAACATGGTTTACATTACGATATCATAAAAGCTTAAAGAGATGTTTGTGTGTGACAGAACCACGGTATTTCTGAATCAACTGAATTTGAAGCTAATTCAGATAAATAGCCATAAATTGGTTGCGGAGTCATTTTGGATATAAAAAATACCGTATCAGCAGTGTGAAAATCAAATGTTATATGGTCCAAATCAAAATCATCCTGATCTTCACCTATCGCCAATAATATTCTAATTGCCTTTGAACGAAATTTATACTCGAGATCCAGTAATTTTTGTATATCAGAACTCGTTGCGGTATTTTTAGGAAGCCAGTTGATTCTCATTGAGATGTGTAATATTAAAGATAACAAATTAAAACTGTTTGCATTAAATTAACAAAAAAGCAACGTTAAGTTTTAATTAGAATTCAAAAATCTTAGAAAATGAAGCATATTTATGTGCTATAATTCTTTAACAATTATGTCTGATCCCGAATATTGGTTGTCTGAATATTCACGCCAATGTCTTATCCTGGGAATCATAGTCCCGTTTATAGAAAACTCTCCTTCAAAATACAATGGTTCTCCTTTTAAAGCATCATCTGGAAAAGTAATGAACACGTCTATAAGATGCTGATCCTCATCAGCGATAAAAATTAGACCTAGATACCAAAACTTTTGTGTATTCATGATTTGTTCTAAGTATTAATTAAAACCTAAAATCTCTTTAGTAATTCTAATTCTTGATTTTTCTAGTCAAATTTGTATTTTCTTAATTATGGGAGAAATTGTTTCTTACAAAAAGATATAATGGATAAAATATATAGAACGTGTCAAAACTGTGGAAAGGTCAATTTAAATAAAGATTATTGTGAACAATGCGGAGAGATTATCAATACCAATTTGAAAAGAAAAAAAGAGCGAGAACATCGCGCTGCCATAAAGGAGCAGCAAGCAAAATCTAAAAAACCAAATGTAATCACTTCATTTTTTGAGAATGCCAAAGATCATCCCCATTTCTTTGTTAGATGGATTGCAAAATTTTTCTACTCTATTTGGGTGATTGTAATGGCAATAGGTTCTTTTCTCGCATTTATTTTAGGTTATATCGCCGCATAATATAGAATTTTAATCATCCTTGTATGTCTACTGTTACTCAAAGATTGTTTTCTAGCCTAAAAAAATATTATTTTGTCATTTTTTTGGGTTCAGGTATACTTATTTACACATTACAATATTGTAGAGTGCGACTCCCGGAAATTGCAAATAATTACGTTAATGACTTTTTGTGTATTCCTGTGGTGCTATTTATATGTCAATCTGCCACACGACATATACGAAGTGATCCAACATTGAGAATTCCACTAGCCCCTCTTTTGACAATCACTGTTTTTTATTGCGTTTATTTTGAGTATTATCTCCCACAACAAAATGAAAGGTATACTGCAGATATTATAGACATCGTTCTATATTTTTGTGGATTGCTTTTCTTTTATTGCATGGAGTATATAGATCTAAAAACGATTAGCTGATGTTTGCCAACATAGGAATATATACATTTCTATTTGTAATCGTTTATAAGCATTTGTAAATGTACATTTACATATTTCAAAAACCTTACCTAGATATTATTTAGGCTTTCCACATTTGGGTTATGCTTTAATTCAAATTTGATCTTCTAACCATATAAAAAACAACCTCTTTACAATAATAAAAATATTCCATCCCCTTTATTCTTAACAAGGTCGAAATCCTCTCAAAGATATTTTTAAAAAATAACTTAAAAGTCTAATTATCAATTTTAAATAAATGATAAATCAATAATTAAGAAGAAGTATCTGACAATTTTTTTGTAACTTAATATGGTCTTCATCAAAAACCTCTCTAAGAATGAAAAATATACTCATACTTCTAATCGGGATGTCCTCTTTTTTAGGCATCACACAAGAGAAAAAGGCAACCACAACAGAGCCTTATAACCTTGAAGGTGTTTGGGAACTTAAACATCAATTCTTATATGAGAATAATCAGGTATCAGATACTGTAGTAAATCAAAATGGATACCGACAGGTAAAAATGTATAGCAAAGGAAAAGTTATGTGGACCAGATTTGATCCCATGGACAATAATGAGTGGTTTGGATATGGCACCTATACTGTAAAAGATGGTATGCTCGAAGAACGTTTGGAGTATGCTTCGGGACCCATGATGAAAATTGTTGATACTACCCAGGTTTTTAAGTTTGAGTTGGTCATGAGTAAAGATTCATATCAACAAATCGATTTTGATCAGGAAGGACAATATTCTCAATCCGAAAATTATGAAAAGATAAAATAAGCAAATCCTGTTATGATGATTTTGGTTTACTGAATCAAGACATAGGCCAAAAGAGTCAAAGGTTCGGATATTAAAATATTGCTTTTAAAATAACAAGGGCACACTATAAAATATTGGAATATATAAGTAAAACGCATTAAAGGTCCGCTCTTAATGCGTTTTATAGGTTATTCAGATTTTTTGAGATCAATCAGAATGTAACGCTGCTTATATTCTTTGACCTGTGCTTTATCGTCTGAATTCTTCGACTGCACTTCAATCTTCTCTATCTCATAAGTTACTGTAAAGGTCAAACCTATATTTTTCTTATCGTTCAGATCATATTTAGAAATAGCTTTCTTACTCACAAAAGCAAATTTCATCGCCTTCCCGGTTTCTTTATTCGTAAAATAATATGCATCATCAGATTGACCACTATAGGTTGCCTCGATGCTCACTACTTCATTATTACTAATATTAGTAAAAGCAGAAGAGATAATGATCGTAAGTGCTAAAAGGATCTTTTTCATAATATAATTATTTGGTTAACTTTTATAAGATTTCACTCACAATTTAAGAGTGACTGGGCAAAATTAACATTAAAAATTGTTTTAAATAATCATCATAGACAGTTTTTATTTTAGTATTTTTTATTCATTTGAAAAAAAATCATATTCTTAAACCTACATATGTTGATTATAAAGAAGTTAGAAGTTGCCTTATCAATAAAACTAAAGTAAGTTTTTTGCCTGCTTTATCTTTTTTATTAAAAGAACTTTTAATAAAAATTGGAATAAAAAGTTATATTTGCAATCCTAATTTCGGGTAGTAGCTTAGTCCGGTTAAAGTGCTGGTCTGGGGGACCAGAGATCGGAGGTTCGAATCCTCTCTACCCGACACCCTGAAACCCCTTTAACAGAGGGGTTTCAGCTTTTTTAACCCTTAAAAAACCATCTTTCCAAAATCTTGAAAATGTTCGTTTTTGACCGGTTTTTATCATAAAATGTTATATTTGTTTGACAAATGTTTCTCCTAATTTTATACTTTAGAAATTCTTTATTTCTTGATTGAATTTAAATTAGCATTTTTTTATTTGTTCCTCAGTGAAAACATATTTAAATATGATATTAAAAAATCTCATTTTATGAGACAATGAAAAAGAATAAAGATCTTTTCTTATGGTGGCTCAAACTCTAATTAAATACGAACTGGATTTAAATCAATTCCTTTCTAGAATTTTAATCATTTTAAAAGATTTTAGTAAGTGAAATAATCCTGGAAGAATAACAGTTCCGCCAATAATCAAAGAGATCCCTAATACATTAATAACAATATCTGGTGCAATATTGTCTAATAAATTAATACTTGTGTTTTCTGTAATAATAATATCAGGAAAGTGTGAAATTAATGCTGCTAATAAGATCAAAAACACCTGTAATCCGGCAAAAAACCGACTAAGTACTCTCCTACCCTTTCTAATGGTTATCCTTAACGGTACCAATAAAACTCCTGATAGGAACATTAATGTAATGGAATAGCCATTTTGAAGAAAATCTTGAACGAAAACATATTGAAAGAAATAACCATAGATAAAAGTTATTAATCCTATTATAAAAACCACCATAGTAGCAAAACTTGCTTTCCTAATATAAATTTTTGAAACTGTTTTTTCTGATTCGCCAATTAATAACACCGAAGATAAAAAGGCGCAAAGCGCTGCAAAGAATAATCCTACTAATATGCTAAAAACATTAAACCATGGTCTAATAAAAGCTTCATAAAAGGTTAAGGTGCTTACATCTTCAACTATTTTGATTTTACCACTAATTAAAGCTCCGAAGACCATCCCTAAAAAGATGGGAGTCATTAAACTTGATATTTTAAACATGCCATCATACAGCTTCTGAGAATCATCAATTACTGCATCATAGTGTCTAAAAACAAATGCTACTCCGCGAAGGGTAACCCCTAATAAAACGATCGTAAGTGGAATATGCAGATGCACCACCATAATATTATAATATGCAGGAAAAGCAATCCAAAGGATTACGATCATAATAATAATCCAAATATGATTTGCTTCCCAGACTGGCCCCATCACACGATAAATAGTTTTCTTAGTAATTTTCTGATTCTCTTTAGAAGAGAAAAGTTCTACGATTCCAGCTCCATAATCGGCTCCACCCAATAAAATATACAAATACAATGAAAACATCAAGAAGAATAAAACGACATACAACATACTTAACTATTTGAATGATTCAATACTTTTATTTGCCTTAACATTAGCCATGCAACAGCTATTGATAACGTGAGATATACAACGACATACGTATAAAAACTAAAGACAATTCCTGACATCGGGGTGACAGCATCTTTAGTTCTCATTATTTTATGAATGATCCAGGGTTGTCTTCCAACTTCGGTAACAATCCAACCCGCTTCTAAAGCGATGAATCCCATAGGGGCCAACAAGACAAACAAAAGCCAATACTTGTTGTTAGTGAACCATTTCTTCCGCTTTAGCGAAACAAAGTATAGAATCCCCGCAAAAAGTAATAGTGTTCCTATCCCTACCATGATTTGAAACGCATAATGCACCATGGCTACATTGGGTCTTTCATCTACAGGAAAATCATTTAGACCTTTAACTTCAGCATCAAAATCTCCAAAAGCAAGAAAAGATAACATCCCGGGGATGGCAATCTTGTAGTTCACGTCCTGGCTTTCATTATCCACAATTCCACCAATATATAAGGGAGCGCCTTTCTCGGTATTATAATGCGCTTCCATGGCAGCAAGTTTTACCGGCTGCCTTTTTGCAATATCTTTTGCCGAAATATCACCACTTATCGGTTGCAGTATTGCAGCGATCGCGCCAAAGGTAATTGCAATCTTGAATGCTCTTTTATGAAGCTCTACCTTTCTCTTTTTATATACTTGATAGGCATGTATACCTGCTACTGCAAAACCTGTAGCCGTAAATGCCGCTAGAGTCATGTGTAATGCCTGCGTAAACCATGCAGGGTTAAGCATCGCTTGTATTGGATTTATATTTAAGAATTTCCCGTCAATATAATCAAATCCGGTAGGGGAATTCATCCAACCATTTGCTGCAACAACCAAAATACCCGAAGCCACTCCTGATACACCAATAATGATCCCAGTGAACCAATGAAACTTTTCTGGTAATTTATTCCATCCATAGAGATAAAATCCCAGGGCAATAGCTTCTACAAAAAATGCGGCACCTTCTAAAGAAAAAGGCATCCCAATAATTGGACCGGCGTGTTTCATAAACTCTGGCCAGAGTAATCCTAGTTCAAAAGATAATGCGGTACCAGAAACTGCACCAGTAACAAAAAATATAGCTACACCTTTTTGCCAGGACTTGGTAAGTATAAGATAAATTTTATCGCGAGTTTTTAGCCATTTGTAATGAGAGACTACCATAAAAAAGGGCATCACCATACCAATACAAGCAAAAACAATGTGAAATATAAGTGTAAATGCCATTTGGAGTCTTGCCGCATCAAGATTTTCCATAGATAAAATTTAGAGAAGAAATTTATAGTTTACAAGAATTATAAAGATACGATCTGCCAAGGATTTAAGATAAAAATGAAGTGAATAATTTCGGCAAAATACCGAGAACGACATTAAAAAACCCTTGAAAGGTATTAATCTATTGCTACCGTAAATGGTAGCAAATTTTTACGGTCAACTTCATCGAAAAAATTCATTTATATCCAATATGATGATCTATATGATACTCTCCATTAATTATCAGGATTGAAGAGAATTACCTCGTATTCAAAATCTTTAGGAGTATTATTGATTATTACGTTTTTTAGAATGACTTTGTAAAAAGTGTCGCTCGAAATATTAGATTGTATTCCTTCTGGCACCCAAACAATAGTATTGTCACCAAATGAATTCTTAACATCTTCAATAGATAAAGAAATATCGACACCATTACTATCTTTCATCTGTATAGAAGCGTTCTTAAAATCTGCACCAGCAATAGAAAATGACCACCTGCGATACACCAAACGACCTGGCACGAAACCTTGCGGAGGCCAAGCAATAAAGTTGGGGTTATCTTCAGGCACGTTTCCGGCATTTCCGATGACCCAGATAACATTAGATCTATCGGTATTTCCTATTCCAATTTCTTGCAGTTTGGGCCAAAGTAACCATCTACGGTGCCCTGCAGCAAAATTATTGCTCCCTGCATCTTTTATATACGAATCGATTGCCCTTACACCGCTACCTGTGGTAAGATTTGACTTTCCGGCTGCCTCCTTGCCGTTTTCAGTGTAACAAATCCAATCTTTGGGTGGTGAGTGACTCAAAGTACCATTAACTTTCATCATAAGTGCTGCCTCCTGAGCTTTAGCACTTTTAGACATATTTTCGGTTATAACATTTGTAAGTCCGGTGGCCCTTCTATAATATTGCAAACGCATCATTATTTTATCACGTGTGCTTTTTTTAACTGAACCAGCGTTACACGTAGAGGGATTGCCATCAATCCATTGTGAATCCTGAGCTGTTTGTGATGAAGCAAGATAGAAATCGTTATATAATGCTATGGCTGCCTCTTTTTTAGGATCGATTGGAGTAGTATCACCTCCTTGCTCCTCACCACCAAAGTCTTCTTTAGCATTATCATCACTAGAGCAGCTAGTAAACAATAAGAATACGGATAACATGCAGGCTTCAATGGTATATTTTTTGAAAAATTTCATGTAGAGATTGGGTTAGTATTCTAAATTCAACGAAATAAAATATGTAATATTTTGAATTTCAATAAATAAAAACAGTATTGCTAGGGAATAACTATAGATTTTTCAAGTATTTTCTAACTTATCATATTATTTTTAAATGATTTATCTATATTTGCACCCTTAAATTAAGAGATGTAAGTCTCGGGGTGTAGCGTAGCCCGGTTATCGCGCCGCGTTTGGGACGCGGAGGTCGCAGGTTCGAATCCTGCCACCCCGACAAATAAAAACCCTTTGTTTTCAGTAAGGCACAAAGGGTTTTCTATTTCTTCACGTCAAGGGTCGTCAGTTTATGGTATATTTGGTCTGGTACCAAAGCATACTTACGAAGATATGCATAAATTTAAAAAGGCTCGTCAAGTCAAAAGCTGCAAAAGGTAATTACATCATGTACTATGTGTTGGATGTGCAGAAAAATGATCTAGTAAGGCAAAGACGATATATTCCAAAAAAATATAAAACCGATGCAGCGTAGAAAGCCTATGCAAAAGATATTATAAAACAGATTAATGGACTACTAGCAGATGGGTTTCATGTTAATCGAAAAAAGTTTCCAAAAATACTGTTCATCAACAATGTTCAGTATCAGAAAAAATATACTCCGTTAGAGAAGCAACAACGGCATTTATCGAAATCAAAAAAGCCAAAAACTCTATAAGCGAGGAATAGAATTTTATACCAATACGCTAGAACGTTTCGTAAAGTGGCTAGAAGATCAAGGATTAGACAATATTTGGATTGGAGATTTAGACAATGGCTTAATTCAGCAATATTTTATGTATTTACTACCCAAAAGAAAGAATAGTGCCAAAACCTATAACAACACTCTTGGAGTTCTTAAAACGTTCTATAACGTCTGCCTTAAGCAAGAATGGGTAGAAGGTAAAAATCCGTTTGATAAAATAGATAAACAACCAGAAAAATACGGAACTAAGAATAAGCCTTTTACTAACGAACAGATTGCTAATATTAAAGAATATGTTCTAGACTATGATCCTTACCTCTGGAAAATCATTTGTTTTATCTATTATTCATTTATGCGACCTTCAGAAATAAGAAGGTGAAAGGTACAAGATATTGACTTACAAAAAGATTTAATTTGGGTTTCTGGAAAAATCAATAAAACTAAAAAGCGAGATGTTGTCCCAATCGTTCCAGCATTGAAAAAGATTATCTCAGAAATGAATCTTAGTGACTATCATCCAGGGGATTATTTATTTGGTTCAAATCAAACTCCTTCTACTACCAAAATAGGTGAAAATTATATGAGAAAGCATTTTAGAAAAGTAAAAGATCTTTTTGAATTTGGAGATGATTATACGCTATATGGTTTTAAGCACACTGCTGTTGTAAATTGCTATGAAAAAAAAAGATATCTGTAAGATTCAGAAAATGTGCAGACATTCCAGTATGTTAATGACGGAGCGCTATCTAAAATCTCTCGGGTAACTAAATGATCAAGATGCTGTCTCCGAACTTCCTGAAATTTGACTACTATGATTAAGTCCTAATCATCCCAAGATCACACATTCAGTAATATTTACCAATATGAGACAATATTGTCTCGTATTGGTGTTGGATATTGTTACTTTTATAACCATTGCTATCATAACATTGCTAAGCAACATTGAAGAAAAACTTGCTGAACAATCAACAAACTAACTGAAATGAAACGTTCACACATTCCTACTTTTGAAGAACCTACTGAAATTATAATTTTGACGTAACAAATGAAGTATTAATATAATTATACCAATAAAACAATCAACGGTTACATTTTTTTATATGTCATTAATATACGATGTTCGGTCACAAATCAACCTCAATTTTAGTGGTTTATAGGCTCGCAGCAACCAACAATGGTAGGTTGATCTCGCTAATAAAATAGACACTATGAGTTAATACATCACCTTCTTCATTATTTGCAGTCTAGTTTAACGTTGTAGCACTGCCCGAAACCCACGCTCCAAATGATGGATTTACTATAGTTGTCGAGGTAGAAATTATATTCAAAACTCACTTTTGGTTCTTCTAAAAAAAAGATTTTGTAGCCGAATAGTTGCTCTCTTTATCTTCTTCACCCCAGGCTTTTAAGCTTCAGTGATACATCTCTCCGGCGATATAACTATACGTTTAGAGGTAGACTTTTTTGGTATAGTAAAAATCTTTATCTTCTTGGTCATTAAAAATGATTAAGCTCCTAATAAAACTACTCTCTTTAAGGTATTTTACGATGATATTTCTCGTTTTGTCATTAAGATCCTTCAATGGGTTTTCTACAATTAAAATTGGTTTTTCAGTAAGCAAAGCCCTGCAATACATAATTATTTTTTGCTGACCTGTGGTCAGGTTTTTACCCAAATCACCTATAGGTGTGTCCAACATCAATTTTTGGTTTTCCCCTTCAAACTGTTGTAATTTTTTTAGCAACTGCTCTGCCTTTTTTCTTCTACTTTCATTCCGGCTATATACTACAGCTTCAAATACATTTCTTCCGTATAAGGGAAAATCTTTAGAAACTACCGCTACGCTTTTTCTTATGGCTTTTTCTGATAAAGATGAATAGTATGTCGAACCAAAAGCAATTTTTCCTTTTGAAGGTGACACCATTTTTAACAACAAACGTATTAATGTAGATTTACCGGTTCCTGTTTTTCCAACAAACAAGACAGTACCCAAAGCAGGTAATGTTACATTAAGCTTTTTAAATACAGGAGAGTTACTGTTAGGATATTGATATTCTACATCTTGAAAAACAATACCTGCCGCCTTATATTCTTCTAAGGGGATTATATTTTCTTTAGGCAAGTCAAAAATAGCAATTAGCTTTGTAAATGAAATATCACCCAATTTCCATATAATACTTACCTTTAGACTTCTTCTAAAAACCGGCAGAATTGAGATAATTAAAAGTATCAACACCAGTAATGATGACCCCCCCACATTTTTTGTTGAATCCTGGGAGCTTATGAAAATATAGATCATCACCATTCCTAACATCCCATAAGTAAATGCAGGAACAAGTGCCTGTAATAAAGAAGTAATTTTAGCATATTTCGTGCCAATTTGATAAAGAGTCCCCGATCTTTTATTATATCTTTTTTCTTCTGGAGTATATTTATTAAAAGCCTTTAAAGCTGTTATTGCCCGCAACCTGGTATTTACGAAACTTAACATTCCTGAACGGGCATTTCTAATCTCCAAAGATGTCTTATAAAGCATCTTATTAATAATCCATAAAAAGAATGAAGAGAATAAAATACTCCCTCCAATAATTAAGGCTATATTTATGTCAACATAGCCAATCACTATGACCACGATGATGAGTAAAAACACATCTTGTGAAAACCTTATTAACCCTTTTTTTACATAATTCTGTATACTTTTTAGGTCACCACTATACCGCAACAAGTATTTACCAATGCCTTTTTGGTCGTAAACTCCTATACCAATTTGAAGCTGGTGTGCAAAAAGCTTTTCTCTAAGCACTTTGCTGAAACGCTCACCAATAAGTGAGATTCCGTAAAGGTTTAGGTACTCGAAAACCCACCTTAAAGCTATTAATGCAAAGAAGAAGGCAATAAAAGAGCCAAAATTTTGAGCATCTATAAATGGAATAAACTTGAATGCGGCTAAGCGATGAGAGGAAAAACCAAAACTAAATTCATAGAATTTTCCAATACTAATCGGAATCAGAATAGTAAATACATTATAGCAAATCCCAGCCAAAAATGTGCCCAAAATAATTTTGCTATTATGCAGCCAAAAACTTCTTATAATATCCCATTTACTTTTTATCTTGTTCATGAAAACCATTTTAAATTACTATCAACCCAAAGACCAAATTGATTTTTCAGGGTTTGAAAGAAAATCAGTGTATATTTTATAATCCTAAAAACCTCATTTTTTGATCTCTTGAAATCATAGGACACTTTTGCTGTTTACCAAACCATTTATAACGGTTTGAAGCCACTATCTGATAAGCAAAGTCCCTTACTAGAGCGGGCAAAATCAAAAATATTGATAACAACTTCCAAGGGAAACGCAAGTGATTGACAATTCTCAATACTGCATCGCTTTTTTGATATACTCTTCCGTTTTTTATAAAAACTATAGAAGACAATTCATTGGATACATTTGATACTTTCAATTTGTCCCTGGCAAAATCTGACTGTAGCGATGCGAAAAGGAATCTAGGGTTCTTTTCCCAATTTAAAATAAACCGTATCCAACGATTACAGAGATTACAAACTCCATCAAAAAGTATGATCGGTGATGAATTCTTTACCTTGTAATGTTTTGGCACCACCAAATTGACTGAATTTTTATTCGAAGAAACCCACAGTTTTTCAACCTCGAAGAACGAAAGAAACAGTAAACCGCTCATTTGATAAATAAAAGTAATTCCCATCATAAAGAAAATACCCCAATGCATCATCAAAGTGAGAATCGCCCATATTTTCCCAAATCTCCTTTTTATTAATGCCAAAGGTGCTCCCAATTCTAATATAAAAGTAAGGATTCCCATTATGGTAAAAACCCAGGTGAATTCGAACAGTACATCAAAAAGAGGGGCAGCCTGATCCCCTAGCATTTCTTTTCGAATAGCATCCACAGCCACCTGTGATCTCATCGCAGTACCGCTCACCCAATCCCAAGCAAGGTCTCCAGCTAACTTGGCAATTCCTGACAAAAGGTAAGACCCGACTGTTACAATACATATTAACTGTACAGGCCATCCATATTGCCAATGAATAATCTGTGGCTTCCCTTTATTTTTTAAAGCATCAATAGAAAAAGCATCTGCAGATGCAACGAAGCCCAATATAAGGATGTGTATAATCAAAGCATTGTAGTTATGATAAATCATGGACCAACTGTTTCGATAGGTAAAATACAATAAGAGTATAATCGCAAATAACGGTCCGGTTACTTTAAACTTCCATCCTATAATGTAAAAAAGGTTTAATGCGATAACTCCTATCGAAATCCACCAAAAAATCTCGGGGGATAAAGGACGATCCATCCAAGATAATACCCCTATGGGTTCAAAATTATTCTGTTTTTTCACCATCCTTTGTAACATACCGAAACGATCTACCAAGTACCAAAGACAAAATAAACCTGTAGCAATCCTTAATAAAGCTAATCTTTGCGGAGGCATTTTTTGAAATGAATGAACTGCAATTTTTTTAAAATATCTCTCCATCTTTCATTTATTTTGAAGTTTTATTATAATTGATATCTGATAGTGTGTTTATGCTTATTTGAAGAATACTATTCTCTGCAAATTTTGAATTATCTTCGTCTTAAATCAAACGCTAGCAAACATCATTTTACTTATCTTCTTTCTATGCTGCATAGGGCTATTACTCTCTCATGCACGGGTAAGGTATCGTTCTTTTTAAAATAGTTCTCTAAGTGATAATACCCTTTTACTAATTCTATTCTTGAAAGATCAGCATAGGGATGATCATCTCTATCAGCTACTTTCTCAGCTACTTTCATTACAAATTCTTGGGCGTTGCAGGATTTAGCCGCTTTTGCTATCTGTCTTCTAACCTGATTAAAACCTCCACTGCCGGCAAATCTGTAGGGTATGATGTACTTATTTTCATTTTTGTCATATGCCGTAAGGTAATACATCCCATAGGTAGTTTTCCTTTCTTTAGAAAACATCGGGTAATAAGACAATGGGAAACTATCTTTAGGTGAATCGACCCAGTTTTGAAATATGGGAGAAAGCACTAATATTGTTGTTATAAAACATAAAATTAGTGCTTGATGTTTTGAATACTTCATAAGAACTCTATTGGTTATTATCTACACTGCTATTTTTACTTTGCGTCTGAGAAGCTTTGTCAAAATGTTAGGCTGCACTAACTTTTCGAGGGTCAAAATTGGCATACTACACCTTTTCTCTACCTCATCGATCAGCAATGGACTTGCAGTAAATAATCCTCCCAGAGCAAATAGCTTTTCTCCAAAAAGAGGTGATAACATTTGCATGCAACCGTTTACTGCTAGACTGTCACAACAAGAAAGAATTACGTGATCAATAGATTGAGTGAATAACGGATACTCTAATAACATACGGGTTTCTCTTTGATAAAGACCATCTGCCACTTCTATAACCACATAGTCGGGGTTTACATTTTCTAGTTCGGATAACAAAGATTCATAGATATCCATAATCTCATTTAACGAACATAGATAGGTAGATGGGAAACCGTATTCAGAGAAATCTGTTACAACGTCCGCCCCACAATCATAAGCCAACATTTTATCTTTATTAAAAACAGTACCTGTTAACTTCATATAAGCTACTCGATGGCCTGCATTTTTTAATCCTCTGCATAAATAAGCAGCCGTAGTGGTTTTGCCACTATCCATACTGGAGCCTATTGAAAGAATTGTCTTAAAGCTTCTAATTTTTTGGGTATTAAATGATTTTGGTGAAGTGTTGTAATAGATGGTATTTATAACTTTGCCAATAGCATCAGTAGCAAATCCAATCAATTTTAATTTTGTGGGACCAATATCTAAAAGCTTGTAATACATAGATGCTGCTATACCCACAACGCCTCCTTTACCTACAAAATCATATTCCTTTTGATATTCTTGAGGCACATACGCTTCAAATTGGTTGGTAGCATACCGATTACCAAAAGTCAACATTACTTTATCTCCCTCGAAAATATAAGTATTTCTTCCTTCAAAGTCCTGAATAGCGTTTAAAGACCCAATGCTGACTACTTCAAATATTGCTACATCACCAGCTACTGGTTGATATGTTTTGATTATTGAAGAATTAATTGAATAATCTGTTACATTTTTACAAATAATTGATTTTTTGATAGTTTTCATAGTATTCTGTTTTTTTGGTTAAACTAAAACTAAATTGATTTTTTACTTGTGCTATGTATTCCGAAATCTCTCTTTTTTGTCCTACTTCCTATCAGAACAGGTGATGAGGATTTTTTGCGTAAATCAAATTGATATGATACATTGAGAATAAGTACCGAAAAGTTATTGAACGGCCTGATTATATCACCATCCCTGGGATCAACTACGTTAATCTCTCTGTATTTACTCCCGATATTAAATTCTGTTTGCCTCATATAGCTTAAACTTGCCCTAATTCTTTTGATTGGTCTGCAGCTAATCCCAAAAGTGAATCTGTAAGCATGCAAGCCATCAGGAGACTGTTTAATTAACCTTTCTCCATCTGCATCCCTATATTGAAGTGGTCTACCTGATAGATAATAATGAAATTCGTTAGTAACAAAAGGAGTAGTTTTTAAAGGTAATCCCCAGCTACCTCCATGAATTCTTAAACCATATCGGATCCTGTATTCAAACTTGCTCCTTTCCGGAAAATGCCACTCTGTCCTTAGGGCATTCTGTAATCGGATCTTACCGATCCTTGCATTGTACCTAAATCTGCCCTCGAGCCTGTTTCTTGCCTCCTGATTAGGATTCGAAGGATCTGAAGACCTTTGATACCCTACACCAAAACTTATTTTTCTGTTTATACGATAAGTGATGACAGCACTATTTTGCATAGAACTAAGTTCAAAAGGTTCCTGGTTAAAAAGTAGTAATTGACTTCCTCTAATCCTTAATTCTTTTGTAAGCCTGGTGGTTGCACCATAACTTGTCCACAGTTTCAAATTTTCTTGCGCGATAAGTATAGAATGATTTTGAAAACAAAAGAAGAGTAAAGTGATAAAACAACTTATTTTTACTTTCTGGCATTTCATAGCAGTTTTTCTTTAGTGTTACCGACCTATTTATACCTATAAGGAAAAGGGAGCTAGAACGTGACTGATATTTTTACTTTTTCAAAAAAAATTATGAAATGAACATAACCTCTAAAAAAAGGATACAAATGCAATGGGTTTCTATTGCGATAAATGTTTGTAAGAAATTTAATATAAGGTAGAGTGTTGAAAATGTAAACCCTTTTCTTTAAAGAAAATCAATTTATAAATCTTTTCTGAACATTATTAAAATCTTTGTTTGCAGAACTGACTTAATTGTTTTCTTAAAATAATCAAGATATCTATTAGGTACTAGGAAGTAGAAAGTTAGATCTCTTAACGCTAGGTAAATATTACTTTTTACCTATTTTTCCGCGGGATGTGACCTGTTTTCTTAGGATCCAAAGAACAAGTAAAATCAAACCTACAATAAAAACCCAAACATTATAGTCTATAGCCGTCTGGGCGGTATTAATCTTTCCTAAGAGTATGAAATTGGACCAGTAATAAGGATGTCGCTTATTGGGTTCAGCCTGATACAAGTAATTTAACTTCGATTGACGTAATGCTTTGTCTGTCTTATAACCATCGTGTACATTTTCTAAAAATGAAGTTGTTATAGAAAGAGAACTGGATTCTGTAGCGTTCCAAAGGCTAGAAAGTATGTTTCTAGCACCTCCTAATAAAAATGATTTACTCATTCCCTTCACTCCTTCACCACTATATATTTTTCCGCTTGCAGAATGACACGCACTAAGAATAACCAACTCTGCATTTGTTCTATTACTGTATAAATCCTGAGGGGCCAATAAAAAAGTTTCTGAAGCGTCATCAAAAAGGATACAAGATCGGTTAGGGTCATCAAAATCTACCAGGCCGTGTAGTGATAGATGAACAATATCTGCATCTGCCCCATACCTGAAAAAGTTTTCAAGGGTAGCATTTTTATTAATAAAAGTTTTACCATCAAAAATAGCCGCACCCCGCTCAATCTCCTTTTGAGAAAGTACTAGCTGCTGTAAATTCTCATCCCCAAAAAAACGTTTTTTAGTTTTTAATTTTTCGGTTAGATCCTTACTATATTCAGAACCAAACCCTACATAACTGTTAAAGCTCTCTTTGGTGTCATTTTCAAACAGTAATCCTGTTGAATAAGAATAAAAAACGGTATAATCTTCGATGACCAGAGATTCTTCTTCAGAATTGGTGTTGTTCAACGCTTCAAAGGATAATTCATATAAAGCTCCATCTGGTATGATACAAATCCGGTTTACCGTTTCACCCAATTCGCTTAATCCCTTTTTGAGTAGTTTACCGAACAGCTCTTTTGAAATGTCTTTGGATATCTGTTCATTAGGGTTTCTGCATTGAGAAACAAATTTTTCCAAGTTTTCTTTTAAAACCTTGTCAAAGGGAATTATAACTGGAAAAAATCTGTTTTTTGTGATCCAAAAACCATACAAAGAACTGTCCCCTAAAAAAAACTCTACAACTGTAAGTCCTTTTGGAAGCTGGCTTTGTATCTTTTCAAGATCGGGAGCCTTAATAAAAGCGTACTTTTCGTTATAGTATTTGGCATCATTTTTTTCTATTTCTGTCAAAAACCTGTCTAAATCGAATTGCGCTTTGGTATACGCTCCGAGTATGGAGTCTTTGCGTTTGGTTTCTTCCTGCAACAATTTTTGCAGACTGTTCATATGTTCCCTGAGCTTTTTTTCCTGATCCTTTTTTTCTTCAGAAATATTGTTTTCTAAAGCCTGCACCTGGTTCAGTTCATACTGAAGCACTATGGATTTGGTGCGGGAGGCAAAATAATATGCTTCTTTTAGATATCGCGGATCAAGGCTAAGTTGGTGTAATAATAAAGCGTTTTCTATAGCTCTGCTATAGTGGCCATACTTAAGGTCTAAAAAATCTAGTTTGGACCTTTCAAACTGAAAAGAAAGTATACTACGGTTTAAAACGGAATCAATTTTGTAATGAGACAACAAGGCTTTTTCCATAAAGTGTTGTTGCTTTGAGCTTGTATACAACGATTTATAAATTTTTGCTTTTAACTCGAGCAATCGAATTAACTGCGAATCATCCATTGCTTTGGACTTGCTTATCAACGGGAAATTCTGTGTATCAAAATCCCCTAATAAAACAGACATTTTTAATGCTTTATCTACATATTCTGTAGCTTTCTTTCGATCTCCTTTAGCTAAAAAAACTTCAGAAAGATTTTCATACCCATGAATCAATCCTGAAATATCGCCATCTTTATCGGCTATCATTTTTCGCATTTGTAGTGAATTAAGCATATTCTCTTCTGCCTTGTCAAAATCCTTGGTTTCCTTTTGAATGAGGGCTAATAACTCAAGTCCTATAGCAATGTAATACGGCTCATCCTCTTTATCAAGAAGTTCTAATGCCTTATTGGCCATTTCTTTGGCTACTGCATACTCTCCTAACTCGAGATAAGTCGTTCCAGAATTAAGATACAACCAGGATATATGAAGATTAGTTACTTGATCAGGAAATTGTTTATATAACTCAAAAGCCTGGGATGCGTACGTTTTAGCCCTTCCATAATTATCAAAAATCAAGTTTAGAAGCACAAGGTCATTAAGGACAACAAACATTTGATCTGTACTACCCTCTATATTTTTATATAGGTTAATAGCGTTTTGATAATTAAGTTCTGCTCTATATAAATCGTTTAAGTGATAATAAAAATTGCCAATTCCCTGATATTTTGCAGCTAATTTTCCACTAGGGTAAGAAGGATCGTTTTCAAAATAATACAACGATTGATCAAAATAAATTTTGGCCTTATCTATATTGTTGAGATATTGATAGGCAACTCCAATGTTGTAGATTGTGTTTGCCTTCGCAGAAGGGGTAATTTCATCGCAGTTTTCCCAAATTTTTAAGGCTTTTTCTTCATAATAGTGTATCGCATTCTTTTCTTGCTTCATCAAATAATATGACACTCCTATTTTATGAAACAACTTCCCTTTATGACTACAATCCAACTGTTGAAACTGTAATTGTTGCTCCCATTGTTTGATCATTTCGGTGTTTAATTGATAATTTCCGTCGCGGATGTTTTGGTTTATCTGTTCATAATAGGTATCGAAAACCTGATCTACCGGTGACTGAGCAATAATATAGGTATATCCTATACCGAATAAAAACCAGTATAAAAAAAGCAAAGAGCCAAGCCGCAGGTAACACATAGTGAGGTAAACAAATTGATTTGTGCCATACGAAAATACAAAAATTGGCTAGGGAAAGTGGTACGAAATACATTTTTATAGGTGATACAAGACTATATAAGCAAAAATGACTTGTAAATTTCTTAGCGTTTGTATTATATTAAACCAGACAATTGGGAATCGATGCAAACTACTTTTTAAGGAATGAACTGCTTCAAGATAAATTCTTGAAAATATCAAAAAAAAATCGCTTTACCCTAGAAACCAAGAATGGAACTCCCTACATTATATTTTTGAGCAATGTATGTTTAAAAAAACTCTCCCAAAAAAGGGAGAGCTTTTAAATAATAAGGATAACTTAGTTTGCGTACTGTGTGCAAGGAAAGTATTTTTTTTGGTAACTTATTCGATTATTGCTTGACCAATGTATGCATACTGAACCGATCCCCGGTTTGAATTTTGATTACATATAATCCCAATGGTAAGTTTTCAACTCCTTCAATCGGATATGTTGTATGAGTCAAATCTTCATCATTCCATTGTTGATGAAGCAATCTGATTCCTTGCTGATTATAAACGGTAACGTTGATGCTAGATTTTACGTTTCCTTCTATAGAAACCTCCAGTCGGTCATTAAAAGGATTGGGATAACAACTCACAATAATTTTATCTAATTGTGTCGAAACCGGCGAACTTTGCTCTGTTGATAACCTTCTATTACTTAGGGCCAATAATGCAGCATCCAGATTAGCGATTCCTTTTGAGAGGATTTTGTTTTGAAAATCCGGTACTTGTGTTACAGTATTCATTAAAGCATTTTTAATCTGAACCTGATTAAAAACCTGTTGATTAGAACCCAAAATCGCGGCATAGGCAGAAATATTTGCCGCCGCAAAAGATGTACCGTTTTGATAGGCTATGGTACCTGAAAGAGATGGTCCTGGAATATTTTCGCCTAGAACAGCGATATCTACCGTACGAACCCCGAAACTTGAAAAAGCACTCTTTTTATCTAAACAATTTGCAGATGCTACCGAGAGAATATTACTATTAGGATAGGTAGAGGGATAAGAAACCACTTCATTCGTATCATTATTACGAGCTGCGTTACCCGCTGCGGTAATAATCAGAGCTCCTTTTTGTTCTGCATAGGTAACTGCTTTTTGTAATGGTCGACCGATAGCATTACCGTTCACGTCATTGTAGCTCAAACTCAAATTTAGCACTTGTGCCCCTTCGTTTACCGCGTCAAGCATGGCAATAATTAGGTCTGATATAAACCCTTGTCCCGTGGCATCGTGAGTTCTGCGGATATCAAAAGTAATATTGCCGGTATTTCCTTGACTTCGCAATATATGGTATATACTTCCTGCAATATGCGTACCATGCCCATTCGTGTCTTCTGGGTTTTCATCGTCGTCAATATAGTCATATCCTGTATAAGAAGGGATTTGAAATTGATATCCATCAGGACTTGTTACATTTACCGGAGTATAGCCGGTATCAAAAATAGCTATTTTTACAGGTGTTTGTCCCAGATTTTGATTGGGGACGATAGACGGATAACAACTATTTACATTAGAACTGGTAATTACAGGTAGCCGTTTTCCTATATTAAAATCTGTTCCTTCTACCTCGGTTCTTCCTTTGGCTCCTTGTACTTGTTGATCAATATTAGTAATTATTTGACCCTGAGCATTGGTATATGGAAATGCAATGGTGTTCCATAAACGTAAATTGATTTCGGGGCGATACCATATTTCTTCAGAATTGAGCCTATCAAGTAAGTTTTCCACCTCTTGCCCGCTAATTGCAGGATCTAGCGTTACAAAATACAATGATGGGTGTTTAAGGATACAATCATCATCATCATCATCATCATCATCGTCATCATCGTCATCATCGTCACAATCGCAATCACATTCATCACTTTCGTCTCTTGATGTATTTAAGGATCCATTGAGAATATCATTCCCCTTAACTTGCTGAGCAAATATATCAAGCTGCCCGCTTAAAAAAAGTATTACCAGAAATAATTGATACAGATTTTTCATAATTCCTTTTCTTTTTTTTGTTTTTCAATTCTAATTTAGTGAGTTTAATAGTTTAAGAGCTTTGTTATAATTCCATTCGTTATCGTTAATTTTTCGTAATCGCAGTTTAGCCTTATCGTTTTGTCCATTTAACAAATAGGACAATGCCAAGTACCAATTGATCTCCTGTTCATAATCCTTAGAATATACGCTCAATTTTTCAAAATTTAAGGCCGCTTCATTATACTGCCCTCCCAGTAAATAAGCTAATGAAAGGTAATAGGTGTCTTCTTCAGTTTTATGATCCAATTTATTGTAATTGATTATGGATTCTTCATACTCATTACTATTAAATGCTTTCATGGCTTCAAAACGGAAGGTATCCTCTTTCGCTGCTCCCTTATACGAGCCGGCGTGCAGGATTTCCTGGTCATGTAAGTAATTTATTGCCAAGGTTTCTGCGGTAGATTCCTGATTGAAAAACCGTATCCCAAAGAAGATTGCAAAACAGGCTGCAACTGTAACAAAGGCACTTACGTATTTCTTGTATGAAATGACTCGTACACCATAATCCTCTACCTTTTTAATACCATGCTTGTTCTCTAGTTCCTGCTCCCATCTATTTCTAAGGGCACGATCCTGTTTTTTGCGGATAATTTCCTGTAACAGAGAATCTTCTTCTGTTTCAGAAAGAGTACCACTTACTAACTTTTCTAACTTATTTTTCATCACTTTATCTTTTTAGTCCAAGTTGTTCTTTTAGCCCTTTTACGCAACGTTCCTTTTGCTTTCTAATGGTTTCTGGAGTTTTTTGAAATTCTATTGCTATTTCTGTTAATTTCATCTTACCATAAAAATGAAAAGTCAATAGTTTTTTACAAGATTCTCCGAGTGTTTCCCAAGCCTTATTAAACAACCCCAATCCATCTTCAAGATCATCTTCTTCCTCTTCTACTATCATATAAATAACATCATCGAGATCGGTGCTATGTTTATTCTTACTTCTCATAAACATTTGTGAAGCCATTTTTGTAAAGAGGAACCTCAGGTTTCCATAGGATAATTTTCCGTCTACAAACCTTGCTCTAAACTCTAGCAAAGTATCCATTGTAGCATCATAAGCATCTTCATAATCTGCGGTATACTCTCTTCTTAAATATTTTATGGTTTCATCAAATTGTTTCAAAAAAACCTGCTCAAAAAAAATAGTATCATTTTTTTTAAGGTCGGCAACTAATTTTTCAAAAGAAACTTTACTAAGTCCAAAATTTTTATGCTCCATTCTAATCTATTAAGCCAAACGTAATAATATTAATAATATATTGTAAATTAAGACTAATGTATTAAGAAAAAACATTTTGCTATTGAACCTTTTAATGTTATAAGGAAGAATTAACAAAAACGTGACATGTTAAAAACCCATTTTTTAAACAAACAAAAAAATTAAGATGCAAAAACGCATTGTGTAATTTACTGTAGAGGCAGAGAAAATCAAGTATACGAATAATTTCGGCTATTTTAATAAACATTTTGTTGTACGATAGTTCAAAAATGTTTTGAAAATTGATCGACAAAATCTAAGAGTTTGATTTTTGTCGCGAAGGAAAATCTTAAGGGTTATTATTAAAAAGACATTCAAGGTTTTGTATAAAAAATCTTTATTATCCACTTCAATTTGTAATGCTTAAAGTTCTTTCTTCTTTAGTAAAAGACCTTCAGGAAAATAGTATTACACCGTTTTATTTCCTGAAGGTCTTATTGGCAAATTCAATCTAAATACTTATCCGTTATTATCGCTATCCAGATAATCCGGTAATCCATCATTGTCGTGATCATCATTATGATGATTCCCATCACCATTAGTGTCTTCTAATGCGGTCAGTACACCGTCATTATCATCATCAGCATCCAAATAATTAGGAATACCATCATTATCATGGTCATCATTACGAGGATTGAAATCTCCATCAATTTCTTCATAAGCCGTCGGGATACCATCATTATCGTCATCATTATCAAAAATGTTGAATATACCATCGTTATCTGTATCAAAACCATCTAATACATCATCATCCGGAAAGAGTCCTGCGATTCGTACACCATCATCTATTTCGTCACAAGACAATAAGGTATCGTTATCATCATCTTCGTCCTTATCATTATTGTATCCATCATTATCGTTGTCATCATTATCGAACAAGCCGTCATTATCCTGATCTTCGTTTATAGCTGTTACTAAGTAACAGTTACTAAGTAAATCGGTTTGAGTTCCAGACTGCGCGATCCATTCTCTCAAACAATTATCTTGATCTGGCTGAGGTAGTAAAACACCTTCTAGGTCGGCTGATGCTATAATTATTTCTGATGTACCTTCGTTTAACCAATCATACGATAGGAGTTTAGTTTCTCCATCAGGTAAATAAAATCTGTTTATCATGGCTTTTTTGTCGAAGTCGTTAAAATAACCTAAGAACTCTATGTGCTCTGGGCCTCCCGGATCACAAGCGCTCATTAAAGAAAAATCATTATTCTGATCATCTCCATCTTGAGGCGTACCTGGAATATGTATAAATGTCGGATTTATAATACCGAATGTATCGCCGCTGACTTGTGCATTTAATCTTCTACAGCTATTTCTCGTTCTATAATCTGTATGCGCTAATCCTAGTGTATGACCTATTTCATGCATAAAAACTAACTTTTTATATTCAGCTCTCAACGCTGGAGAAAGAGGAGGAACAGTTCCTAAAGCATAGAAATTATCCCATATAGTGATCTCGCGCCCTACTCTTTTTAAATCAGACGGGGCTGTTGCAGTAGCATTACTCTGTCTACCGCTGCTTTTAACTATTCTCATATCGGGAACTAATTTTCCGTTTTTAGTTAGTTTATCTTTAAGAAAACGCCCTACAAAATCCAAACATTCATCTGGTTGATCTAGTTCTGATATAGGTAAGAAGTAAAACCATAATCTAACGCCAGTACTAACACCATTTGCTAATTTATTCCATTCTTCAAAGGAGTTAATTATAACCGCTTTGGTTTCATTATCTTTAATACTGACATTATCAATTTCATAAAATATTGGTCTAATAAAAGTTCTGTTTTCTCCATTAGGTGTAGTTATATTCACAGAATAGCTTGACTTTTCAGCGATATTTCTAAAAGTGTATTGTTTCTGATTGACATCGGAAGACATTATTTTTCCAAACAACCAATCATCAATTTTTATATCATCTTCAATAATATAACCATCATTAACTTTCTCTATGTAGTTTGCATTATAGCCATAACTTGCAAATTTTATGACCATTTCTTCGGTCACTTCTAGGTATTCAGGATTTTCTGATTGTGTCAATGTATTTTCTTCTATACTTATTTCTTCAATGATTTCATCTTTATTACAAGCTGAAAACATCATACCGATGAATACGGTAAAGCACCAAAATTTTAAAATTTGATTTTTCATTTTTGTAAAGGGTTTTAAGGTTTTTTTATTAATTTCCGAGGATTAAATCCTGTTTAAACAATAATAGCTACGTCTAGCTTTTATGAGAATTCTACATCTACAAGTACTTATATTTTCTTGTACATAACACATTGTTGTCTTGTCTTACATACTTATGCGTTATACCATATTTATCTTTCTAATTTTCTTTCAACTCTAATTGATTAAGAGGACTTAGATTTATTTTGTATAAAATTATCTTTTAAAGTTTAAACAAATATTCACCTAGGTTAAAAACAAGAAAAAATTATCATGTCACCATTTATTTTCTAAAATTTTCTTTCTGATTCTACTTAAAGACTGTGGTTTAATACCTAAATATGAGGCAATGTAATGTTGAGGAATTCTTTCTGATAATTCTTTGTATGTATTTATGAAATCCAGGTATCGTTCTGTAGCAGAGTCAAGCATCAGAGAAGTTTCTCTGACTTTGTGAAAATAACAAAGCTCTTCTAATAACCTTAAATGAATTTTACCAAGAACATTATTGCAATTTCTAATTTTTAAAAAATCGTCAACATATGCTGTCTGCAATTCAACTGATGTGAGGGATTGTATATTTATCTTTGAAGAAACTTCTTTTCTAAAAGAAACAAAATCGAATACAAAGCATGGAGCCACAAAAAACCTTGTTGTTATTTCTTCGCCCTCAGCACTAATCCTGTACGCTCTCAAAATGCCTTTTTTCAAAAAAGCAAGCTTAGCTTTACCAGTATTTACTTCGATAAAATGTTCGTATTTATTTAAGTGTTCTTGCTTGTATATGCTTAAAAATTTATCTTTTGCAGTATCGTCTAACTTTACTATTGATGATAAATAGTCGATCATATCCATTTGGTTTATTTCTTTGTTCTTAAAACAACTTTTTTTTTAAAAGTTTTTTTTAAGCGTAACGTGACAAAAATTAAGACGATGTTAACTAATTTATGATTCTCTTAATTATTGGGAATTATCACAAAAAATAGATATTTCTGACTTCATAAAAACATACAGGCAATCAAGCTATATTATATTGTCAGAAACTTTAAAACTATATTTCAAATAGTAATACCACTGCTACCCTAAAATTATGCTAATCTGCGCGTTTGCATATCGACTATACGACTTGTGACATATGGAGCAGGTTTTGTCTTTTTCTTCAATGTAAAGTTTCTGTATAGCTCTGCACATATTTTATGCTTTGAAATAGAAAAAAGCAACTGCTCTTTGAAACACAATTTTAGAACGGAATCGACACCAGCTGTTTTTTGATCCTTTTTACAAATTTTTACTGTATCAAATAAGAGGATACTCCGGCATAATTTTTATTTATGAATAATGCTTGATAGCATATTGTATCAAAGCATGGTAACCTACTAATTCAAGTTTTTTACGTATGTTGAATCTATGATTTTGAATGGTTCTTAAGCTATTATTAGTGATTTGGGCGATTTCTTTTGTAGGTTTATTTTGTGCAATAAGTTTCATTACCGTGGCTTCTTTGTCGGTTAGCCCAGGATATCTTCGCTGTTCTATATCAGCTTCTTTTCTTTTTTTTTTAGGTGTATTTAATAATAAAGGACTACAATAAAATTTTTTTTTACTTGTGTTGCTTATATATCCCTGATAATTTACAAAATCATCAATATGTAAAAAGTGATTTACTCCTTTATTAAGAGCATCAAAAAACGTATTCCCGATATGATCGCAGCATATCACAAACTTACAATGTATATATCGTGTTTTTAAAGTCTCTATAAGTACTAAATTTATACGCATTGGATTTTCAAATATAAAAATATAAAGAGGGCTTATATCCCTGTCAATATGTAGAACATCCCTCAGATAGATCATATGTATAGGCTTAAAAGGAGAAAAGTTTATTTGATGAATTGAAAAGTGCGAAAGTTTTTTTTTGCTTACGATAATTATAATATTATTCTGGTACTTTTTGTTATTTCTATGCATATGAATTCGTGTCAAAATTTTAGAATTTGAAGTAACCTAATCAAGTAAGACTAACTAGAGCCTTTCTACTAAAAAACTTTCTTCAAGATTGATTTCAATATATTTGTGGGCAAATACGTACAAAGAGTGTGTTCCTGCGAGATTTAATTTTTTACAAATGGAGTGTCAATAATTTTGTATTGTTTTTTCACTTTTAAAAAGCTGTGTAAGTATCCCTAAAATCCGCTACAGTCTAATTTTAGGGGTACTTACAGTCTGGGGTCACTTTATATATGTCTTCTTTATAAAATAATACTATTTAATACAGTATCTTTCTGCTATGTTATCCTAAAATCAAAAAAAAAGGTGACTCAAAATTTTTAAAAGATGAGCCACCCAATTTTTAAAATTTTCTATTATTTCTTTATAAATTGGAACGCTTTAGCCGTTTTACCTTTTTGACTTATTTTAAGAAAATAAATTCCAGCGGGAATTCCCGAAATATCAAGTACAACTTGGGATCCATTAATCTCCTTCTGAACCTCTATAACTTGACCAGAAAGATTTACAATTGTTACCTTAGTATTAGTATCCGCTCCTGCAATGTATAAATCTGTACTCACCGGATTGGGATAAATTTTTAAATTTTGAATATTGGGTTCTTTTTTATTAGAATTATCTTCAGAGATTCTCGAACTTCCTAAATACTGTATGTTTATCCAATTAACATTCCAACCTCCGGATTGAGCAAATAAACCAAAAGGATAGGCTCCAGATGTTATATTTACTTTTTGAGAAACTGTAATCCAATTCTGCCATCCTCCAGTATCAGGAATATCCAGTTCACCTAACACGGTAGCTCCTGCATTTAGATCAGAGCTTAGCTTTCCGCCTCCGACTGCACTAGCAACTCTATACTCTAATCTATAAGTACCGGTAAATGGAAAATCAATAGTACCATAAGACATCCAATCTCCTGCATCGATGTATCCTACGTTCAATCCTCCTTCAGAGCAGGGTTCGGTTTGAACACCAGACATAGCTTGATAATCCTCTGCCTCGATTCTCTTATTAAAAGACTCTGCATTTCCATTAATTGGACCTAAAGTGATTTTAGCTCTGATGGGATTCGGTGTAGCTATGGTTGCCGATTGGTCAAATACATCATCATAGGCAAAGGCATAGGTTTGTCCTTCAAAACTGATATCTGTTTGATGTAAAAATTTAGCATACCAGTTATAAGGCTCAACCTGGTAATACCGTGAAGTGTCTCCAAAATCTTGAAATTCACCTGACGGAGAATTAAGGTCGATGGCATGACGAGTAATGGCTGCAACAAACTGGGCTTGTATCACAAGATCCCAACGATCACCACGCGCCATCACACCGCTTCCTTCCATGGCTTCCAAAGTCGAAGGTTTTCCAAATATAGTAGCAGTCTGGCCGTCACTCTCTCTTCTTAAAACAAAATGACCATTTGGCTGTACACTTCCTCTCCATCTTCCTGCATCTCCGGAGTTGAAATAGATTTCCTGTGTTTTGTATTTATTCCAAATGGCGTTTATATAACTATCTAAATAATCTTTTGGGAAACTTTCGTCTTTCATTGGAAATGAAATAATACCTTTTTCTCTATCTAATAACCTTTTAAAAGGAACAGGTGCTTGTTGTTCCCATCGATCAAAAATCTCATTTCTGGTTTTTAGCTCTCCTACCTTCTTAAAAAAGCCCTGGCCTTCTACTTCTAAACCAATGGGGTATTGAAACGCATCTACTCTTGAGGTATTATTGAAAATCCCAAATTCATTAAAGGTAAGTTCAATTACCTCAAAAGTGATCCCTTGATTTGGATCTGTAGGGTTAGCAAGGTTAGCACCTGCATATCCACTTGGAGCTCCATCATATCCAAAAAAATACAAATACATTTGACTTTTAAATGAAATAAGGATACGACACCCCGCGATCTGAGGGATATTAATCGTTTTGTTTGGAATTTCGGTTAATCTCCTAAAACAATTTGCATATTTTCCATTAAGACCAGGACCTTGATTTCCGCCAATTATAGGCCCTTGGATCGTATTGTCTGATCTACTCATTCTGTTTATTTGACCATTAGCAGGGTCTACCCAAATAAATTTTCCTCCAGGTAGTTCTTCGCCTACCACGGCCACAAAAACCTCATTATCTTGAAATTCCGAATTATTTTCTATAGTATAAGGCAGTCTTTGAGCCATGATTGTAAAGGCCGAAAAACATAACATGATGGCCAAAAATAGTTTAGATAAACATCTATTATTAAAATTGATTCTTTTACTCATTTCTTTAATTTTTAATAAATTTTAAAGTTTTATTGTTTGTGTCATTCTTCAATACATAAATCCCTTTTGGAAGTGAACTTACATTGATTTGATTTTTACTTTTTGATGTTTTAAGCACTTGTTTTCCTAAGACGGAATAAATAATCATTGTATCTCCTTCTTCTGCACCTTTTACATGAAGTATTCCTTTTGTTGGATTTGGATAAACGGAAAAGATCTCTTCTTTGTTGATCGCAAGGTCTCCTTGTTTATTATTAACTCCTTCTGTGATATGAATCCAATTCAAATTCCAACCTCCAACTCTGGAATAAATTCCTAATGGATACGTTCCGGCGTTTACATTAACCGTATGTGAAATAGTCGTCCAGTTTTGCCAGCCTCCTGTATTTGGTACATTTAATTCACCTAATACAGTATTTCCTGCATTGAGATCTGTAGAAAACTGACCTCCATCTACATCACTGGCTACATTATATTCAATGGTATAAGCCCCAGAACGCGGAAAGGAGATATTTCTATAGGCCAACCAATCCCCGGGGTCTGTATATCCTATGTTTTCACCACCTTCAGAACAGGGTTCTCTTTGAATTCCTGACATATTCGAATAGTTTTCTGCTTCAATTCTGGTGGACCAATTACCTGAGCCTTGTGATACAATGACTGAGGTAACCACATCATCAAAATTCTCATTGACCAAACAGCTATCATCACCTCCAACCACAATTGAATTTCCGGAAAAATTATCATCCCTATATAAAGTAACCTGATAGCCCGAAGCTACCTTGAGAGAGGAAATATCATCATTTCTAACTCCAAGAGACCTTAATTGAGAAAGCGTATATGTTCCTTGTGTAAGACCTGCTTGATATCCTCCATAATCACAATTTTGATACAAAACTACAGGAGAAGAAGGATTTGGATTTGCCCCCTTTTGATACACTCGCACCCAGTCTATTCTCATTTCTGCAGGAAACGCATCATTATCAACTGCAAAACCCGGAAACCATCCTCCAATGGCCATATTAAGTAACAAGAAAAATTCTTCGTGAAACTCGCTGGTACCATTAATACCGTTGGCAATATTCACTTTATTATATTGTCTTCCGTCAACGAACCACGTAATGGCATTTTCATCCCATTCTACTGTATATAATCTAAATTGAGTAACATCGGTATTAGTTTGCTTTCCGAAGGATGCATAGCTACCGTTATGATCTCGCCAGTGAATGGTTCCATGAATATCAGGGGCGTTATTGACGTGTTCCATGATATCTATTTCTCCACAAGATGGCCAACCTACAGAACTAATACTATTACCCAGCATCCAAAATGCTGGCCAGGAACCCGTAAAAGAAGGTAACGCTATTCGCGCTTCAATTTTACCATATTTAAAAGATCTTCTGCCTTGGGTTTTCATTCTTGCAGATGTATAATTCCTCCCTCCAAAACTTTCTCTTTTTGCAGTGATAATAAGCTCTCCATTTCTTACAGAAGCATTTTCCCTTCTGTAATATTGCAACTCCTGATTTCCCCAACCGTCATTGCCAGTGCCAGTTTCAAAAACCCAATCTGGTCCAATCCCGTTAGTGAATTCATCTTGCCAAACTAAATTCCAGGTTTGAGCACTGATATCACTGCCCATTAAACTGAATAGGCACAGGCAGACTATCAGCATACCATTAATTATTTTTTTCATAATCCAATTGTTTAAAGTTTGTTTTTTGAGTGAACTCAATAGGAATGATGGATACCATTGAGCTAAGAAAATATGAAGAAGCTTTGTTAATATTTGATATTAAAAACTGCTAACAAAATTGTAATTTTTTTGTTCTTGTTGGGCATAGGATAATTGAGTACACCCAATTACCCTAATTAAAAAAGTTAGTTCGATGGTATTCATTATGATGAGTTTGTGTGTTACGTTTGATATTATTAATCCTTTTGGATCATTCAATCCGGAGTAAATGATTATCCCAAAATTAGAGATAATCTTTAATAGCCTTTTAATATAAAACCTCAACATATGTCAAATCCATAGAAGATAGAAACCGTTATATCAATACCATTTAGCCTTTGTTATTTATGATTTAATCAAAAACCTACCTTTTTAAGAGAAGAGAATGTATTCTAAGTAATAGATTTAAATTTTAGTCAGCGTATAGGTAATGTTGTAGTATTTTAGGATAACTAATAGGAAGTTTAGAATAATTTAACTGTTCAAAATACATAAAAAAACATGTGCTTAGTCTTATTTAAACAACATATTTAATTTTGAAAACGGTAGGTATCTAATATACCGTATAAACAAAATGAAGGCGGATTTTAAAATTCGCCTTCATTTTTTGTTTACTCGATAATCGAGATTTAAATGCTCCGAGGCTTGCCTCGAAATCAAAGTTAGTTTCCAACTGATGCCTCGAGGGCTTGCCCCGAGGTAGTTTACTAGTTTTAAAGAAACAATACCAATTCTGATTTAAAACCATCTAAATTTCCAAAATGTAGCTAACTAAATTTTCTGATTGATTGAGTTTAAGCTTTTTTCGTAACCGGTATCTTTTGATTTCAACACTTCTCAAAGAAATACAAAGAAGCGGGGCTATTTCTTTAGAAGAGAGATTTAACCTTAAATAGGTGCAAAAACGAAGGTCGCTTGGGGTTAAATCTTTGTGTTTGGCTTTTAGTTTTTTCAGAAAATAATTGTCTGTACTGTTTAAAGCGTCTTCAAATTGTTTCCAATCGTCACCACTATTTAAATTATCTTTAATTATTTGTTCTATGTTTTTTATGCTCGAACTACCATTACCTGAACTTATCTTTTTAAGTTCTTTTCTTATCGAATTTAAAATTTCGTTCTTTTTTACAATATTCATAGTCGAATTCGCTAATTCTCTGTTTTTATTTTCTATATCCTGGATCAATTTCTCATTCTTTAAGCGCATTATTTCCTGATCGATTTCAAGTTGTTTTAAGTTCATTTGTTTTTGGTTATCATCAATGATCTTTTTTTCTTTCTTTCGATAATAATTTTTATATGCTCTGTGCACGCCAATAAGCAGTACTACAAATATCAAAGTGTAAATAAAAATTGCCAGATTACCTATATAAACAGGACGCTCGATTGCGAAATCATAAGACACTTGAGTAAACTCTTTATCCTTTTTTTGATTCGACCTAACGACAAAAGAATATTCTCCAAATGGTAAGTTCTCAAAAGTTACTTCTGGTTTCGTAGACCAATCACTCCATTCATTATAAAAACCTTTTAGCTTATATTGATATTTGGGAATTATGTATTTATCATAGTTAGGAACACTAAAACGAAAGTACAACATGTTTAGACCAGATTTGAACGTTTTTGGTCCTCCATTTAACTTTACTCTTTCGAATTTTCCTCCTCTTTGTTTTATAGAAATTTGATTTAAACGAATCTGAAGATCTGTAGGTTGAATCATTTTTGTATCTAAAATCAAATATCCATTGGTTCTTCCTAATAAGTACTGCGAATTTCCTAAACAAAGCATGTTCTCGAAACCTACCATTTCGTTTCGTAAACTTTTAGGGATAGAAATGTTATGAACCTCATAGTCTCCGGTAAATTCACTCTCTCTTATAAAGGATAGATTTTCTTTAGTGAAGCTCCACAATGTATTGTGTTGGTCGTTAATTAATTTACCAGAAGTATAATCTCCCTTGCTGTAGATATTACTTAAGAGACTATCTTTCTTAAATTTTTCTGAAATCTTATCATAGATATAGATTCCTTTCTCATTAGCATAAAATAAATCATTATTATATGTAGTAATTCCAGAATTCGGCGTTTTTTCTACTGATTTAATTTCTGAAAGGTTTACAACTTTTTCAAAACTTTGATCAACTTCTATTTTGAATAATCCTTCATACTCATGATTTACCCATATTTTATCATCGTAAATCTCTAAATATTTTGCCGAATAATTAAATTCACCAATATCTTTAGAATACTTCCATTTTTTATCCTCTTTTTCAAGTACCCCAAGGCCTGAATAACTTCCAAATAATAACATGTCTGGATGACCAGAAACTTTTTTAAACCCCCAGACACCCGTATGCGAAGTTAGTTTCTCTAACTTTGTGTTCTTCAATTTAAAAACTCCCTTATCATGAGCACAGAAGAGTACCTGTTGGTACTTAAATAAATTCCAAACTTGGCCTTCAGTACCTTTAATAAGTTTAAAGCTATCATTAGAACTTTTCTTTTTATAAAACAGCCCTTGATTGGTGCCTAAATATAAATCATCTTCAAAAATTGCAGAGGCATAGGTTGTACCTATGCTTCCATCTGGATCTTGATAGATCTTTACAGGAGAATTGATATTGATACAACTTATTCCATTATCTAAGCCAAGCCATAAGTTATTTTCAATATCCTCAAAAGTGGATAACACCGTATTATTACTTAAACCATCTTTTTGATCAAAAGAATGAATTATATCTCCATTTTCAGAAAGAATTATTAACCCCTTTGAAATTGTTCCTAAAACATAATTACCATTTTCTGCTCTTATACCACTAAAAATGGTTACATCTTTTAGAAAACTTTCAGAAGGAGTCTTCCAAATTTGTAAACGTTGATCTTTAAAAAAGTAAAATCCCTTATTATTCGTAATTAAAACTAGGCCTCCATCCTTTTCTGCGATATTAATTACTTTGGTTTGAGGGTCAAATTCTGAACTTACATCTATAATTAATTTTGGTTGACCTTTTTCTAAAGTAAAAATTCCTTTCTGAACTTCTTGATAATATAATTTACTGTTAACTACGAACATTGAAATTATCGCAATATAAGACTCTATAGTTGTAATCTCCTCTGTAATAGTATCATATATATAAATTCTATCAAACGATTGAAATAAAACTCGGTTATTTATTTGTTCAATAGACCAAAACTGCTCGTCTTGAACTAGTTTTGATTTTATCTTGTCGCTTATTGAGGTATATTCTAGTAATCCAAAATCATTCTTACCCCAGTATCCAAATTCCATAGAGGCTCCCAAATAAATTCGATCTGCAATAGCCTTAATCGCACGAATTACAGTTCCATTTGGAGAAGGATACTGCTGCCATATAAACCCATCAAATTCAAGTAGACTTTTATTGTTGGCAGTATAAATTTGTTTACCCGAGGATTGCGTAATAGACCAATTTTGGGGTTCTCCCTGGTAATCATTAGGAAAATAAGATTGGATAGGAGGTAACTCTTGTGAGTAACTAAAAAAAGATAGTATAAATATTAAATAATTTAGTTGTCGCATTTGATCTACATACGAAGTTAAATATTATAACTAAGTTTTAATTAATCTTAAAATCTTATAAGTTAATTTTTTTTTGGCTCAATATTATGTTTAATCGCTAAACAACAATTTTCTTTAGATTAACGTAAGTTTTCATTGATTTTGTTTCATGAGCAATCGTTACTACAGTGTAGCAACCAAAGGATTTTGTTATTCAATAAACATTTTTAATGGGATACTTGTTAAACACTAGATTTTTTAAAAAAAATTGGGTAGTAGTAATCTAATATTCCCTTCTGTAAAAAATTTCCATTCAAACTTCGCAAAAACTATACGGAAGTTTGGCATAACCCCCTAATACACTAATTAAATTGCTTTGACAGCGCTACTAACAAACTAATTAAAAGATAACTTTGCAATTTAGAAGCTCTCTAACTTACATATCTTGGATAGGCAGATTTATATTTTTATAGTAAGAAAAAAGAAAAACCTGTTTTTTTGGTAATATCACCCCTTTCCGGGGTTTGTATGTATTCTTATATACAAAACCCTATATCTATAAGGTTTTTCAGTATTTTAGCGTGAGTTCGACATAAGAAAATTACCTCAGTTTGAGTGTTTTTGCCTAAGCAAAAATGTACTTTGACTGGGATCAGCAGAGCTATCGAAAACAAGTAATTCTCTTATGTCTTAACACACATTATCGTACAAAAAACCCATACAAAATGGTTTATGATCATAAATAAGCCGTTTTTTCTAACATAACATTAAAAGTAAATTGACCCTATTAGAAGTATATCGTTTCCTCTCCTATATCACCAGTATAGTAAGAATCCCAAACATTTGGTGCATCAATTGTATTATCTAACCAAACATCTCGAACCGAATTAAAATAAGAGAATTGATCCCAAGACGCATTAAACATATAACATCCAAATTCTTTAACAAGCCACCCATCAGTCCCATTTAGATGTAAAACGCCATTTACAACTCTAACCCATTCTACAGGTTCATTCACCTGCATACTAAATCCATAATGGTATCTAGTTTCACCAGGGATATTACCAGCTTCATCAATACGTAAACCATCTGTCACGAGATAACCAGCATTGGTCTCAAACGTAATGTGTGCTGCCACATCTCCAAAGGTATGGCTCTGGTTAAGCTCTTCCTCTTTCCCGGTTTTTAACCGAATAGAAAACACAAACTCTTTGCTAGTAGAATTTTTGTTTTGTCGACCGGATTGTTTGCTTTTATGATTTTGTACCGCCGCATCAAACTGACGCCTAACCTCCTCCTCGGGTACATCCTTATCAAAACTCATCTCTAATACAGGTTTTACCAATATTTCGGGGTTTTCTAATACCCCTCCTCCGTGGTTACCCGTAGTACTTCTGAATCCTTCATTTTGCTCTGCTACACTACTGTTGTTTACTTCGTCTACTTCAAGAATTTGGTTCGTTTCTGTAGTTAGATCTGACTTTTCACAGGATACCATATACAGTAGCCCAATGAATAAAACCGCTATAGTTTTAAGATGATGATTTTTCATGCGTTTAAAATTTTTAGTTAATAATTCAATTGGTTAACTTAAATGTAGTACATCACAAACTCTTTCTTTAATTAAATATACATTTACAAAGTAACTACCCCTTAACTACAAACTGCTAAGGTCTAACTGCATAATCGTTCACAATTAGTTTCTAAAATAACTGTAGCTGATTGAGATTACGTATTTGATATCATCTATTGTATGTCGGTATAAGTGATAACAAGTTTGTACTCAATAATGTAATTTACATTCTGTTATATAAACAAATACTGGATAAACAGTATATTAATTCCAATCTTATTTGCTAAACAAAACGTTTTTGTATAAGCTTGTCCAAAATAACTTAAACCATAGATAGTATGCTTAGAATATACTATCTCGTACTTGAAAAAAAATCGACTTTTGTCGAGTAATATATCTGAGGAAACTAACAAAAATAAAGAAACCCATAGAGGTGAAGAAAACACTATTTCAAAAGACTTTACTAATTTACAAATCATTAATTAAACCTAACCGATATAAAAAATACAATATTCTGCCAAATCAAGTAATTACAATTTTAATGGAAATTTTTAATCTTTTAAAAACTATTTAGTGTTAATTAGTAGCAAAAAATCGAAGCGAATTTATAAGGGACATTGATTTGTTTAAAAAAGTGACTGTAATACTTTCATGATTAGCCTTTTAGTGAATAATGATCATTAAAAAGTCGAGCCATTTTTTCCAAATTTTGTTTAATAACAGGTTTACTAACTGATGAAAACCCCATGACTAAACCATTTTGTCTTCTGTTTTTTATAAAATACTTGCTATAAGGAAATGCTACAATCTCCTGACTTCCTAAAAAATTCGAAATTTCTACATCATCCATATATTCTGGTAGTTTTGCAATTAGATGTAGACCATTATTTAAAGGGTGAATATTTACATCTTTTTCAAAACAGTTCTTAAAGCAATCTATAAAAAAGGCTCTACGTTCATTGGAAATTTGAACAACTTTTCGCAAATGCTGATTTAAATAATCCTTTTCTATAAAATCAGACATCACCTTCTGGGTTACCGGAGAAACAAACCTTAAGGTTTGCTCATACATTGCTTTAAGGTCATCTATAAAATTAGTGGGAACAATTAAATATCCCAATCTAATTGAAGGGTGCAAAAGTTTGTTAAAGGTTCCTTGATAAATCACCCTGTTCCCTGTATCTAAACCAAAAATAGAAGTAATAGGATTGTTCCAGTTACTAAACTCATGATCATAGTCATCTTCTATAATCAAACAATTTTTTTTATTGGCCCAATCTAGGAGTTCCAAACGTCTTTTAAGACTCATTTGAATTCCTGTAGGATATTGATTTGAAGGTGTAGTATATATTAGTTTAGGCTTCTTTAATTTAATGTTCTTGATGCTTTCTAAAGACATCCCCTCAGTATCAATTTGTGTGGGAATAATTTTTGCCTTTAAACTTTTGAATATAGCTAAAGCATTAGCATAGGTAGGATTTTCAACGATCACCTCATCTCCTTCATCCAAAAGTAAATCTCCTAAAATAGCTAAGGAATGTAAAGATCCTGTTACAATAATGACCTGTTTGTAGTCACACTGAATATTTCTATAAATCTTTAAATAATTAGCTATGTTCTTTCTTAGCCCATCCAGACCAAGTGCATCTCGATACGATAAATCAGAATAGGTGACATCTTTCCAGTAATTATTCATTAAGTGTTGCCATTGCCGAACTGGAAATATGTCAAGGGGTGGTAAACCGGGTCTAAAAGCAATACCTCTATGTTCGCTTCGGTTCATTATGCTTACACATCTACGAAACTGTTTAGCCCTCTTCGAAATTTCAGGATAAACATGAACTTCGTCATTAGTTTTTGGACTATGCTTTACAGGTGTTTTCAGACTATATTTTATCTTTTTAGCTTGTATATCATTGACAAAATAACCTGAACCATGTACGGCACTAATATATTTTTCTATACAAAGTATTTCATATGCCTTAAGCACAGTACTTCGAGACAAATTTAAATCCTGAGCAAGTAATCTGGTAGATGGTAATTTATACCCTTTATTTAACTTCTTTTCAATGATTGCTTTTGCAATAGAACTAAACAATTTCTCGTAAAGACTCTGCTCATTATTTTGATAGTTAAATCCATGAGAAAAGAGAATACTATTTAATTTTTCGTTCAAAACTGTTATGCGTTAAAAAAAATAATTGGTATGCTCTAAACTATAGAGCAAGTTATACTTTGCAAGGTAATATATTGTAAAATAATTTGACCATTAAAAAACGATAACATATATGATTGCTATAATTCAGATAGGATTGGGTCCGTTAGGTCGGCAAATAGGTAGATACATTGATGAGAAAAATGAAATACAAACTGTTGCTGCTGTGGACATTAATAAGGATTTAAAGGAAAAGGATTTCGGGGAATTTATTAACGGAAAAGCTTCTAACGTATTCATAGAAAATACTGTTGATAACGCTCTGCAGAAACTCTCTAAAAAACCTGATGTAGCTATCATAACCACAGTATCCGATATCCGGAAGTTAGAATCACAAATAGAAGATGTGGCCAAACATGGTATATCTATAGTATCAACTTGTGAAGAGTTATCTTATCCCTGGGAGGAAAACCCTAAAATAAGCGAAAGAATAGATGCTATTTGCAAGAAATACAATATTGCTTGCCTGGGAACTGGTGTAAACCCTGGTTTTTTAATGGATTATCTACCCGCGGTATTAAGTTCAGTATGTAAAAACATTGAGAGTATTAAGGTAGAACGTATTCAGGATGCATCACCCAGAAGAGTCCCTTTTCAACAAAAAATCGGAGCAGGACTTGACTTAGAGGCTTTTAAAAAGAAAGAACTTACAGGCACATTAAGGCATGTCGGATTAAAAGAGTCTGTTTATTTCTTAGCGCAGAGTATAGGTGTAAAACTAGATGAAGTTACTGAAGATCTTAAACCGGTCATTGCAGAAGAGAACATAAACGTTACATCAATGAATATTAAGAAAGGTAATGCTCGCGGCGTAGAGCAAATATCACACGGATATGTCAACGGAACCAGCAAAATTGAAATGCATTTTAAAGCAGCAATCGGGGAACCCAGATCTTTTGATAGAATAACAATAAAAGGAGTTCCTTCATTTGTATCAGAAATTGATTCAGGCATAAATGGTGATATTGCTACTTGTGCGATCACTATAAATAGTGTTAAAAGTGTTTTAAAAGCAACACCCGGATTACACACCATGGCAACAATCGCTGTTCCAGGTTACATTAATTAATACGTATTATTATATTAAATAAAAAACTTAACTCAAAGCAAATGAATGGCTACCCGAAAAAAGTGTATCTAAACGGCAAAATATTAGATCATAAAGATGCCAAAATATCTGTATTTGACAGAGGTTTTATATTTGGTGACGGTATCTATGAAGTGATGACACAAGTGAACGGTGATTTTTTTTATGCAGATGCTCATTTGGAACGTCTCTCAGATTGCCTTCAAAAAGTAAATATAGATTTTGATGTTAATTCTCTTTTAAATGATATTAAGAGGTTAAGAAAAGTTTCAGATTTAGAATTTAAGGATTGTTTGGTATACATACAAGTTACTCGTGGTATTGCTCCAAGAAAACATGCTTACCCCAAAGAAGTAACACCTACAGTAATGATGTATATCATGCCTTTTGAACTTCCAGAAATCAATCAAAAACACATAAAAGCGGTCACTACATTAGATTATAGGTGGGGTCGTTGTGATATTAAAATGACATCTCTGTTAGGCAATGTTATGGTAAACGAGTATGCAATGAAACATGGAGCATACGAAGCTATTCTGATACGGGAGGGTATTATTACTGAAGCTTCACATTGTAATGTTTTCTTTACAAAAAATAATATAGTGTACACCCACCCTTCCAATAATTTCATTTTAGACGGTATTACCCGACAAATTGTGATACAGCTCTGTCATGATTTAGGCATAGAAATTAGACAGGAAGCAGTAAAAGAACAAGATATCTTTCTAATGGACGAAGTTTTTTTGACAGGAACAACAACACAGATAGTTTCTGTGCAGCAAATAAATGAATACTCTTTTTATAAAGGAAATAATACAGGTCCAATAACCAAAAAGCTTCAGGAAGCCTTTTTAGCACTAAAAAAACAGAAATGATTAAGTCAAATATCTTATTTAGTTTCTTTCTAATTACAGTTATTTTATGTAGTTGTTCTAAGCAAGAAGTATATACGATTATTATAAAAAATGGTACTATCTATGATGGTACAGGAAGTGATGCAATACCTATGGATATAGGCATAAAGGATGATGTTATCGAAAAAATAGGAGATCTTTCTAAATCAAAGGCCATGCGTATTATCGATGCCAGTAATATGGTAGTTGCGCCCGGATTTATCGACATGCATGCTCACCTGGATCCTATCCTTGAACTTCCAAACTGTGAAAGCCATATTAGACAAGGAGTAACTACAGCTTTAGGTGGTCCGGATGGGTCTAGTCCCTGGCCCCTTGGAAAATATCTGGATACATTGACAAAAGTTGGCACTGGAATGAATGTAGCATACCTTATCGGCCATAATACGGTTAGGAAAAATGTGATGGGGTTAGAAAACAGAGCTCCTACTCAACAAGAATTGTATCTTATGAGAGAACAAATACAACAGGCGATGCAAGAAGGAGCGTATGGAATATCTACTGGTTTAAAATATTTACCAGGAGCTTTCTCTAAAATAAACGAAGTTATCGAACTATCAAAAGCTGCATCAGCCGAAGAAGGAATTTATACATCACATTTAAGAGAAGAAGGATTAGGGTTGTTCGAAGCGGTAAAAGAAGCTATTTTCATTTCTGAAAAAGCGGATATCCCAGTGATATTAACACATCATAAAGTAATTGGAAAACCCATGTGGGGTAAAAGTATCAGGACGTTGGCCATGGTAGATTCTGCCAGGGTCGCTGGACTTGATATTAAAATGGATCAATACCCATATAATGCCAGCTATACAGGGATATCTGTATTAATTCCAAGTTGGGCAAGAGCCGGAGGCAACGATGCTTTTAAACAAAGAGTGCTAAACCCAAAACTAAGAGATAGTATCAAGTCTGGAATTATTTTCAATATTTTAAATGATCGTGGAGGCAGTGACCTAAACAGAATACAATTTGCCAAGGTAAAATGGATGCCTGAACTAGAGGGAAAGACTTTGAAATATTGGTGCGAGTTAAAAGGATTAAAACCAACTGTAGAAAATGGTGCAGATCTCGTAATAGAAGCTCAGGTAAAAGGAGGTGCTTCGTGTGTTTTTCATGCCATGGATGAAGGTGATGTAGAGCGAATTATGAAGCATCCGCAAACCATGATCGCTTCTGATGGAAGACTGGTCAAACCCGGAATGGGACATCCGCACCCACGGTGGTACGGTACTTTTCCAAGAGTTTTAGGGCATTATGTTAGAGAAAAATCAGTACTCTCCTTATCAGAGGCAATATATAAAATGACAAAACTTCCGTCGATAACCCTTGGTTTAAATGACAGGGGAGTTATTAAAGAAAAAATGAAGGCGGATATTGTAATCTTTGATCCAAAAACAATTATTGACAAAGCAACATTTGAAAAACCACATCAGTACCCAGAGGGGATCTATTATGTGATGATCAACGGACAACTTTCAATTGATAACGGAGTATTTCAAAATATAAAGGCAGGAAAAGTCTTAAGAAAAGCAAAAAATGAGGAATAAAAATAACAAACAATAATTTTATTAAAAATGAAACACAGGTCAATGCTATTAATATTTATTTTTGGTTTCTTTTTAAGTTTACAAGCCCAAAATCAAAGGAAAAGAGCTAGAGATTTTGGTATTGAACCTGGTATCCTTACCCCAGGAAAATGGAATGCTATTACCGATGTAAATGGTGTTTCGGTAGGACAAAAAACATTGATAGTTGGAGATTCGATACGTACTGGTGTCACGGTAATCATACCTCATCAGGGAAACGTTTTCAGGGAAAAAGTACCCGCAGCAGTATTTGTAGGTAACGGTTTTGGTAAAGCACTTGGTTTTACACAAATCGAAGAGCTAGGTAATCTCGAAACACCAATAGCCTTAACTAACACACTCAATGCTTTTCTTGTTGCCAATAGCATCGTAAATTACACGCTATCGACCCATGAAAATTCCAAGATTAGGTCGGTTAATCCGGTAGTAGGGGAAACCAACGATGGATGGCTGAATGATATTAGAGGGCGGCACGTAAAAGATAATCACGTTATCGAAGCTATACATGCAGCAACTACCAAAATTGTTGCCGAGGGAAATGTAGGCGCAGGAACAGGAACTAGATGTTTGGGCTTTAAAGGAGGTATTGGGACTTCATCCAGAGTACTTCCAAAAGATAAAGGAGGTTATACGATTGGTGTCCTTGTTCAAACCAATTTTGGAGGCATTCTTACCATCAATGGTGCTCCTGTAGGAGAAGAACTCAATAATTTTTATATGGCTCAGGATGTTCCTTATGTGGTTGATGGCTCGTGCATGATTATTATTGCTACTGATGCTCCATTATCAGCCAGAAATTTAAAACGTCTGGCAAAACGTTCTTTTCTGGCATTTGGTAAAGTAGGGTCTTTTTCATCTAATGGTAGTGGTGATTATAGCATAGCCTTTAGTACTCATTCTCAACTTCGTATCCCATATGATTCAAAAAAAATGGAAAAAACCGTTTTAGAAATTTCCAATGACCACATGTCTCCTCTTTTTCTGGCAACAGTTGAAGCTACCGAAGAGGCGATTTATAATTCTCTTTTTATGGCAACCGATATGAAAGGGCAAAAAGGAAGAATGATGAACGCATTACCTATCGAAAAAACACTTAAAATATTAGATAAATATAATGCTCGTAAAAAATAAATAGGTTGACTATAGGTCAGCGTGTTTTAAAAACTATTACCGTTTAAAAAAGTCAAAAAAAATTAACATCTTAATTATCAATATTTATGAAAGCACCTCTAAAAAAATCAACTCTGTTTTTTTGTGTGCTACTATTATTAAGTAGTTTTAATCAAATAGTCGCTCAAAAAAAATACTCAAAAAAACAAATTACAAAATTGAAATCTGAAGTTGCGCAATTAGTTGAATCTAATCATAAGCAAACACAAGTTATGATAGATAAAATATTCAGTTTTTCAGAATTAGGGTTTCAAGAAACTGAATCTTCCAAATACTTAAGCCAAATATTAGAGAAAAACGGATTTCAAATAGAAAAGGGAGTTGCCGGCATACCCACAGCATGGTTTGCTAAATGGAGTAATGGTAAAGGTCCAGTTATCGCATTGGGCAGTGATGTTGATTGTATTCCAAAAGCTTCTCAATACCCTGGGGTTGCTTACCACAAACCAATGGTCGATGGAGCGCCAGGGCATGGCGAGGGACATAACTCGGGAATACCTCTAAATATTACTGCTGCCCTGGCCGTAAAACAACTAATGGAACGAGAAGATATAAAAGGTACTTTAGTACTTTGGCCTGGTATAGCCGAAGAATTGCTTGGTTCTAAAGCATGGTACACTCGAGATGGTCTTTTTGATGATATTGATGTTTGCATCTTTACTCATGTGAGCAGTAACTTAAGCGTCTCGTGGGGTCAGGCAAGAGGTACTGGGCTAATATCTGTAGAGTATACCTTTGATGGAGAAGCTGCACATTCTGCAGGTTCACCCTGGAGAGGGAGAAGCGCACTTGATGCTGCTGAACTCATGAATGTGGGATGGAATTATAAACGAGAACATTTGCACCCTTTAAAAAGGTCGCATTCTATTTTTACCGATGCAGGAGACCAACCTAATGTTGTCCCGTCAAAAGCCTCTATATGGTATTACTTTCGGGATATCACCTATGAAGGAATCATTGAAATGTATAATGACGCAAACAATATAGCTAAAGGAGCAGCCCTAATGACTGATACTGCAATGACCTCTAAAATTGTTGGAGCGGCATGGCCACGACATTTTAATAAGATTATTGCTGAGCAAATGTATGAAAACATACAGCAAATAGGCTTGCCACAATGGTCAAACGAAGACCAGATGCTTGCAAAAGCAGTTCAAAAGGAAGTAAATTCAAAAAAAACAGATGGCCTAAATACAAAACTTTCACCAATAGGAATTCCCCTTAAAAGACCTGTAAGCGGGGGGTCTGATGATATTGGAGACGTGTCATGGAAAGTTCCAACAGTGACACTCAGATACCCTTCAAATATACCAGGTTTGCAAGGACATCATTGGAGCAATGCAATTGCTATGGCCACCCCTGTTGCTCACAAAGGTGCCACCTCAGGAGCAAAAGTAGAGGCTATGACTATACTTGACCTGTTACTAAAACCAATTCTGGTAGAACAAGCATGGAATTATTTTAATGATGTACAAAGTAAAGAAGCAAAGTATAAACCCATGATTTCGGCTGATGATAAGCCGCCAATTTACTTAAATAAAGACATCATGAACCAATACAGAGAGAAGTTAGAGCAATTTTATTACGATGAAAATAAATACGATTCATATTTAGAACAATTAGGAATTAGCTATCCTACTCTTAAAAAAAATAATTAGTCCTGTAAAGTGATGAATAAAACAATTCCATTTAATGATAAACTCGAGCATAAAAACAAATTTATGAGGATAACAAATGACATTATTTTTTGTTTATTACTCTTTTTAGGTTCCCAAGAGATAATAGCACAGAATTTTAGCGCATTGCAATACAGAACTGTTGGTCCCGGAAGAGGTGGTCGTGTAACAGCAGTTACTGGGGCTCCAACCACACCTTCAACTTTTTATCTTGGAGCTTCAGGGGGTGGAGTTTGGAAAACCGAAGATTATGGCACCTCATGGAAGAACGTTTCTGATGGGTACTTCGCAACGCCATCAATAGGTGATATTGGCGTAGCACATCATGATGCTAATATTGTTTATGTTGGTACTGGTTCTGACGGTCTCAGAAGTAACGTTATTACCGGCAAAGGAATGTATAAATCAATTGACGCAGGAAAAACATGGCAGCATATAGGTTTAAAAAATACCGGACATATAGGTGCCGTAGAAATAGATCCTACAAATCATAACATTGTATGGGTTGCAGCTATTGGTAATGCATTTAAATCCAACTCTGAACGTGGTATTTACAAAACTATAGACGGTGGAGTCTCTTGGGAAAAAGTTCTTTTTATTTCTGATGAAGTTGGCTTTGCTGATTTAGAATTATTGCCAGGTAATCCTGAGGTGGTTTATGCAGCAGCATGGAAAGCTCAGCGCAAACCATGGACTATCGTTTCTGGGGGTGATGCTAGCGAAGGAGGTATCTATAAATCAGTAGACGGTGGAAAAACCTGGAAAAAACTAGGTCAAGGCCTGCCTCAAGGATTAATAGGAAAGATAGATTTGGCAGTGTCACCAGTCGATTCAAGTATCCTATATGCTATTATTGAGGCACCGGGAAAAGAAGGGGGTTTGTATAAATCTGAAAATCAAGGCAAATCATTCGTACAGGTATCAAATGAAGCAGGTTTAGTAAATAGACCCTTTTATTATACCAACGTTGAAGTTGATCCTAAAAACCCTGATATAGTATATTCAATGGCAAACCCAATGTTAAAATCTATCGATGGGGGCAAAACATGGACTAAGATGAAGCCTCCACATGGGGATAATCATGATATCTGGATCAATCCAGATAATCCTGAGTTATTTATTCAATCCAATGATGGTGGTGCCAATGTGACTCACAATGGGGGTAAAACATGGTCAAGCCAGTTTAACCAACCTACAGCAGAACTTTATCAGGTAGAAGTTGATGACCAATACCCGTATTGGTTGTATGCCGGTCAACAGGATAATTATACTACTATCGCAGTACCAAGTTTTGCGCCAAGTGCCATCCAAAATACCGGAGTTGGCTGGATTATAAATACCGGAGGATGCGAAACTGGACCTGCAGTACCCAAACCTGGAAATCATTCTATAGTATATTCAAACTGTAAGGGACGTTTTAATGTTTTTGATAAACGAACAGGGGTTGAAAAAGGATACTATGTTGGTGCAAGCAATATCTATGGCCATAATCCAAAAGATTTACGATATCGCTTTCAGCGAGTAGCTCCTATTCATATATCACCACATAACCCCAATACCGTCTATCACGGTTCACAGTATCTACACAAAACGACCGATGAGGGATTAACCTGGCAAACAATTTCACCAGATTTAACAGCATTCGAAGAAGATAAACAAGTTATTTCTGGTAGCCCCATTACCCGAGACATTACTGGTGAAGAATATTATAGCACCTTGTACGCTATCAGAGAATCTAAAATTAAAGAAGGATTAATTTGGACAGGGTCGAATGATGGCCTAGTGCAACTTACTAAAGATGGAGGAAAAACATGGACAAATGTTACCCCATCTAAATTACCAAAAGGTGGTCGGGTTGATGCTGTTGAGCCGTCTTCTCATAATTCGGCAAAAGCCTACGTATCTATATTACGATATCAATTGGGAGATGAAAAGCCCTATATTTACAAAACTGAGAATTATGGGAAAACCTGGGAATTAATTACCACTGGCAGTAATGGTATTCCTACTGATTTTCCAACGCGGGTAATAAGAGAAGACCCTATAAGAGAAGGCCTATTGTATGCGGGCACAGAATTTGGATTGTTTATTTCATTCGATGATGGTAAAAAATGGCAATCATTTCAGCAAAATTTGCCGGTTACGCCGGTAACCGATATTAAAATTTATCGTGGTGACCTTATTGTAAGTACTATGGGTCGTTCTTTTTGGATATTGGATAATATCACTTCGTTAAGACAAGCCGAAATCAATAAACTAGGAAGTTCTCCCTGGTTATTTAAACCGGATAATACGATAAGATATCGTTACCCGAAGATACGTAATGGCCAAACTACATTTCCTGTGTATCCACAAGCTAATGTTGCTATTGATTATTATATACCAAAAGATCATAAAACTAGTGTAAAACTAGATATTCTTAATGCTAATAAAATAATTATTGCGACATATGTTAGTGATACGACCAAACCAAAATTAATTGAAAATGTTGTAAGTACAATGAGTACCAATGAAACCATTTATCTAGTCGATAAATCGTTGAGCAACACACCTGGTTTAAATCGTTTTAATTGGAACTTAAGACATTCCGGCCCATGGGCAAAAGAGGTTTCTAGAAGATTTCAAAATGGACCCATTGCAGCTCCAGGAATTTACACCGTTAGATTAAGCACCAATACTAAAGTTATAGAACAAACATTTGAACTTTTAATCGATCCCAGGGTAAAAGCCAATGGGGTATCCAAAGAAGATATAGTTTTGCAAATTGAAAAGCAGCAAGAAATTAGCGAACTTCTTACAACAGCACGTAAGTTTCAAGACACTCTGGAAACCGAAGTGATTAAGTTGAAAGAAAAGAACCAATCATCAGAAAGATTAAAAAAAGTAGAAAAAGTACTTAAACAATTAAAAAATGATGATGGCGCTTACCCAAAGCCAATGCTGGTTGATCAGATTATGTATTTGTATCATATGATCGGTAATGCAGATCAGTTACCTGGAAAAGAAGCCGAAATGCGTTTTGAACATTTAAAAGTTGAATTTGCGAAGGTCAAAAAGAATTTAGAATAATATTGAGCGTTGTCAGCACTAAGATTTACAGGTACAGTGCTCATGAAAAATGCACCTAGAATCAGGTATATGAATCTTAAATGATTAAAAAATTTAAAAATGTTCTATAAAAAGGTACTATGCTGTAGTTTTATGTTTCTTTTAATTTTTGTTGGTGTAAGTCAACAAAAATTACCTATGAGTAAGAGTTTTTCTGATGCCATTAAAAGAGGAACTCGAACAACCAAAGGAATACCTGGCACACAATACTGGCAAAACACTGCTTCATACACGATTAATGCAGAAGTTATCCCTCAAAAAAAAGAACTTATTGGTACCGAAATAATAAAGTACCAAAACAATAGCCCGGATACACTCCATCAGATCGTTTTTCACGTTTTTCAAAATTTGTATAAAAAAGGAAGTCGTCGAGATGACCCAGTCCATCCAGATGATATTCACTCTGGAGTTTTGATCAAACGGCTTACAATTGGCGACGAACTTATTACGGATTATAGTACAGAAGGAACTCTTATACTAGCAAAACCTACTCAACCTATATTCCCTTCAGCATTGATTAATATTGAATTAAGCTGGAGTTTTTCAATTCCTACCAAAAGTAATATCCGAATGGGGGCAAAAGATGAAACTTCTTTCTTTCTGGGACAGTGGTATCCAAAAATTGCAGTGTACGATGATATCAATGGCTGGGACAAAAATGTACATACTGGGGGACAGGAATTTTATTATGATCTCGGTGATTATGAGTATACGATTACAGTACCTGATGGCTATCTGGTTTGGGGTTCTGGACTGCTGCAAAATGCAGAAAAAGTATTATCACCAAACATATATAATAAATATAAACTAGCTCAGAAAAGCGATGATATTATTTCGATAGTACATCCAGACGATTACAAGTCAGAAAAACATATAACGTCTCATAATAAATGGGTGTTTAAAGCGAATAATGTTTCTGATGTGGCTTTTGGTGTGAGCGATCATTTCCTTTGGGATGGAACATCATTAAAGGGGGTTTCCGGAAATACTATTTTTATAGAAACTGCCTATCCGATTGAGTCTAAAGATTTTACCGAAGTAGCGCTTTTAGCAAAAAAATCTGTTCGTTACTTTTCAAACGAAATTCCATACCCTTTCCCCTTTCCAACGATGACCATATTTAATGGTACCAACGGAGCCAGTGGTATGGAGTATCCTATGATTGCAAATGATCCCTCGGCCGATAACAGAGGCCGAACCGTAGATGTCACTGCCCATGAAATTGCTCATAATTATTTTCCATTTTACGTATTGACCAATGAAACAGAACATGCCTGGATGGATGAAGCATTTGCAGCAATGATCCCATACGAGTATCAGCAAAAACAAGAACCTTCATTAAATCGGTTAACACGTTATGCCAGAAATATGAGCTCCTATGCAAGCACTAATACGAATATTGCATCTACTACCAAATCTACCATGCTAAAAGGCAGAACTTCCTATTTCAATTTTTATATGAAACCAGCTGTAGGATTATATGTTTTGCAAGATATACTGGGGAAAGAATTATTCAAGAAATGTTTGGCCACTTATATAGAAACATGGAAAGGAAAACATCCTACTCCATTAGATTTTTTTTACAATGTAAATGCAACATCTCAGCAAAACTTAAACTGGTTTTGGAAAAAGTGGTTTTTTGAAAACGGTTATCCCGATTTGGGTATTACCCAAGTAGAAGAAAGAAATAATGTATATGAAATTACTGTAAAAAAAATAGGAGATCTTCCTGTGCCTTTGGACGTAACCATAACTTTTAAAGATCAAACAACACAAAATATTCATCACTCTGCTAAGGTTTGGCAAGAAAAAGACAACATGATCCTCACAGTCAAGACAATGAAGGGAATTGAAAAAATACAATTAGGGAATGATTACATCCCTGATACAAATCCAAGAGATAATATCCTCTTTACAATCAAATAATGTTTGTATCGATCATTTATCAGGTGGTATTTATTGAGTAGAGAATTGTTTAGCTTTATATAACAAGTTTTCAAACTTAATAACACAAGAATTACTTCTCTTTACCAGGATGATAAACGGCTTTTGATCTTTTTGCTACGTCTTCTCTGTAATAAGCGACATCTTTAAAATTTACGTCCACATACCGTTGAACCTGATCGTCAAAATGCGGAGAATCAGGATGTCCGCTTTGACCACCAGCGAGTAAACTTTTTGCCTTTATCTTATCACCAAATTCTACCACAGCAACAAAGCTATTACCTGATGTCCCATACATGCGTTTGGTACCTTCATAAGCTCTAGCACCAAATGATGCCAGCGCTCCCCATCTGCCTGAAGCCAAACCTACGCCAATGCTAGGTTTATTATCATCAAAAGGTTGCCTGATCGCTCCATTAAGTCTTTGATAACGGTTAATATCGCCCCATTTAGTATTCCAGCTACCAAAGTCTTCAGTTAGTTTGGTTACTGCTCTTTTAAAAATAGCAATTCGCTCTTCTTTTGGAGATGCTACACTAAAGTAATTTAACCGCTCCATAAAACTGAGTTTTTCAGGAGCTATCCCCTCTTGTAAATAATGAGTGCCATAATAATGAGCTAATGACATAGCCACGGATTCTTCGGACACCGCAAAATCCCAATTTCTTAATACTTCAATAGGTTCATTTAAAGATTGATCAAGGTTCGAAGATGTATCATATGCAGCAATCAGTCCCGGAATCAATACTTCAAATGCCGGTAAATAGGGATCATAGGCCAGATCAATCAATTTATCCAAAGTTAATCCCTTAGTTTTTTCTAATAATCGTATTGCATGCACACCACGAAAATTTTCATGATTTCGTGACATATATCTGGGGTAATCTTCAGCTTTTGGACTGTATTCTGCAGCACTTGTAAAAGGTGTAGAATTACAGTTTTGTATCCATCCATTAGGAGGGTTAAACACCGTGATAGATTCATCTACCGTATGTAATCCTTTCCAATCGGTAGATGGGTCACTACCATCTACTGGCATCGTATAGTCATATTTTACATTTCTTATCGGAATAAAGTTACCATGGTAATAGGCTATATTTCCTTCTGCATCAGCGTATACGGTATTATTGGAAGAGTTTGTTCGTATATTCATCATTTCTCTAAACTCTTTATGTCCATTTAATTTTGTCCTAGTAAAAGACTGGGTTAAGGCTTTTACAGGATCCCACATCATCGCCGTTGCTACCCATTTTTTATCAATTGCATGAGTGATTGGACCGTGATGTGTTCGATACACAGGAAAGTTACGTTCTTTAATTACTCCATCTTCTTTATATTTAAGGGTAACATCCAATGTCTTAACAGGTCGAAGTTCATCACCATATTTATATTTCAATCCATTTTCATTCTTTACAATAGTTTCGATAAAACTATCTATGACATCGGTATATGTTGAAGTATGCATCCACCCCGTTTTTTCGTTGAATCCTTGATAGACAAAAAATTGTCCCCAGGTAACAGCTCCATAAGCATTTAAGCCTTCTTCACTTACCATATGTACTTCTCCACGAAAGAAAAATGAGGTGTGGGGATTAATTAATAGCATAGCATCGCCTGATGCTGTTAATTTTCCTGAAATAGCAAATCCATTAGAACCTCTTGGCTCATTATCTGCAAGGCGTATGAGCCCATCATTAATTTTATTTGCTAAAACCGATGAGGGTTCTTTTTCATAAAATTTCTGAATATCTTTTGTAGATATACGTTCGATGTCTCCTCCTATAGATCCTTCACTAAAATACATCGGCATCCAGGGCTCAAAATGTGTCAATAATTTTGGCTTAACTTCTGGATGTTTATACAAGTAATAATTGATTCCGTCTGCAAAGGCTACGCAAAGTTTTTTTAACCATTCGGGACTAGTCTCATAGCGCTGTATAGCTTCCTCTTTGGTCATAAATAATCTTGCTCTAAGGTCACTATAAAGTGCTTCTTCTCCTTCCACCTCAGCCAGTCGACCGATAGCCCAAATATAATTTCTTTCAACACGATTAAAATCATCTTCACATTGAGCATATAATAGACCAAACACAGCGTCTGCATCAGTTTTTCCATAAATATGAGGGACTCCGAAATCATCTCTAATAATCTCGGTATTGGCACTTCGAGTTTCCCAACGTGATAATTCTGTTTGTGATTCTTTGGTACAAGCAGTCACTACTAGAATTAAAATAAAATAAATGTATTTCATAAGTATCAGAAGTTTAATCGAAAATAAACATATATATTCTGCAATTTTTTTACAAACAAAACTATTTAAGATCTTGTAAGATGTACCATTCCAATTTTTTAAAGTAAGGCATACCAATATAGTTGTTTTAAGGTATTGATCCAATTACATATCTTTACTAGACGATTGTATATTCTTTCCACCATAATGAAGTAAACTGAACAATTATATATTGAAGTCTTTTATGTTTGTGCTAATAAAACAAAAGTTAGTATCAAATAAATTGTCATTTTAATTAGCTATCCAGCTTTATCAGGATGTGACTTTTTGATTTTCAAAATATGTTGATCAAGTCAATAATTCTGCTAACCCCGACCAAAAAAAAGTAAATACACATAATCTACTGATTTATAAAAAATTACTAAGATTTAAAAAGAAGTTAATTTTTGTTTAACTGTATTGATTATTAGTTAAACAAATTGTATATTTATACCAATAAATTACAGTAAAGAATGAAATTAATTGAAGAAGTATTAGAATTTGAAAATAGGAAAATGAGTAATATGAGTACTAGTGACAGAGTAGCCGCTTCAAGAGAAGCCAAGTCTCTTGTACTACGTATTAATGAGATTTATAAAGAAACTAAAGACGCAGAACTTATGGATTTAATGAAACGTCTTACAGAAAAGAAAAGAAGAATAGAAAAAAGACTTAAAGGAATGCCTGATCTTACTTAAATTTGATCGTTTCTATTGGATATAGTGTAGGGATTAATAAGGAATTAGGTTAGTAAAAAGATCAATTAGTTAACCGAAGAGAATACTTTGCTGCCTGTTATCGAGGTTGGGTATTTTTTAAAAACGCATAGCGATTAAATGGTTTTAGAAACAACATATAATAGCAAAGAAATCAAGAAAATTATTAATGACCTAGTCGGTAAACCATTTTCGCTTTATCAAGCATTTAAAATGAAAGGAATTGGTTCTAAGAGAATGATCATTGATGAGGTCAGTCCTAATTTGAGTAAATATTTAAATACGGTTTCTGATTTAAGTTATGGTAGTATAGAGTTGCGACCCAATGGCATTTTAGTAGCGATTAATAAAGGACTAAGAAATTTTGTTTGGGTTATCCCTTATTATCAGTTTTATATGTATAAAACCAACGGCATGAGTATCCACGCCCAAGGTAAATTTGTACATTTTAAAAACAATCGCACCCACAAAGAAAATCAATCTTTCTTTCAAAAGCTCACCAGGCTTAAAACTGAATATGACTACAGATTTCCACACGTAGATACGATTTAGCTAAAAAAACCCACATTAATCTCTATTTGACCAAGCTTTTTTTGCCTTACTTATAACCTTGTACTACAAACTCCTGAAGCTAAAATGAAAACAGAACTCAATGTACTGGGTACTCCTTTAAAATCCTGTTGCCAAAATCCGTTGACAGGTTATTTCAGAGATGGATACTGTCGAACCACTAAACAGGATACTGGAACTCATATTGTTTGCGCTGTTGTAACTGAAGAATTCTTAACCTATACAAAATCGCTGGGAAATGACCTCTCTACTCCTATTCCGCATTGGAATTTCCCAGGACTTTCACCAGGAGACAAGTGGTGTTTATGTGTATCAAGATGGTTAGAAGCCAAAAAAGCAGGGAAAGCACCTCTAGTTATTCTCGAAGCCACCCATCAAAAAGCTTTACAATATACGAGTATCGCAATTCTAAAAGAATATGAGTATACTACGAACTAGGTGTAATTCACCAATATTGAATTAAACAGACACAATCAATACCAGTTTTTTTTATGATCCAGGATGGATTTCTATGTCTTTAAAAATATAGCTTTTAGTATAAACAAAAAAGGTGGACTTTATCGCCTCACCTCTTTTATAAATACCAAATTTATTTCTTCATTTTTATTTCTTCTCTAATATAAGTGTTACTTTATTGAAGTTAGCAGCACTATTAATAACGGTTCTGTATTCTTCATAAATAGGGACTTCGATAATATTTTTATTATAATATTCTTTAATGGCAATAACCAGTTGGTTATCTTTTAATTTATAAGTAGACTTAAACATAAATAATTCTTCGTCATCTTTCGTATACGATTCGTCCATGTTGATATTATCGAGATTCTTAAAATGATATCCTTCGGGAATATCGACAATAATCTTTCTATCATAGCTTCTTTCGAATTCATTTTCTACAGGGAGCTTGCGGGCCTTCTTTTGATACATCTCTTGTTGAGGACCTAAAAGCTCTCCTACTTTAAATAAATATTTATTCCCAGCTTTTTCTACAAATTCTTCAGACTTTAAATCTGCAATAATTTGTAATGGCTTATTTCCAAAATCTTTGGAAGAATCATTGAACATTTTCTTTTCTATGATTTCTACATTTTCATTGATAGATTTAATGATTCCTTCTGCCATTTCATTCTTATCCTCTTCTTTTGCGATGTCCATAAATGGCTGAACGAAAACGGCATAATAACCATCCATAGTGCGATCCATTTTTAGATTTGTTATGGTAAGGTCTTCACTATCAAAGTTTACATTCATTACCAAATTATAATTGGTTTTATCATAATTTACTGGTTTAATATACTTTACACTACCTACTCCAGAAGTAAAACCTCCCAGTGTTACTTGTTTTATAAAAAGCCCATAATTATCGGTAAGATAACCAGGAGGAAAGCCAAGTCTGGATTCTAATTTGGTCGGAGCCATATATAATTTGATTTTAGGAAAATAAATCAAATACTCTTGTAAAAAGTTATATGCTTCAAATGATTTATCGAACTTTAGTTCTCTTCTGTCACTAGTAAAAACAATTTGATGTTTAATGCCTAAAGCGTTAAAAATAGCAGCATATAGTTTTACAACTCCCGATTCGCTAGCAACTTTATTAGCTATGATGCTTGCCAAATCCTCAAGATCTTTACGCTTTATCTCTGTAAGATATACATTAGTTTTAATATAATTTTCAATCGCTCTAATCTTTATGGTAAGATCCTCCTCATTTGCACCTTCAATTGATTTTATAAACTTATTTATCTTGTCGCTTTTTTTATTTTCAATTTCAGGATATAAAGAATTATAAATGTTCTGAGAAACAATACTATAAGAAACAATCTCACTTGAAGGATTTGCTGTATTATTTTTTAATTTATAAATCAAATATTTACGTGATGCATCATAAGGAGCTTGCTCCTCTTCTTCCAATCCTTCAAGATTATCAAGATGCAGTTTCCAATGATTTTTCTTTGTGTCTAATGTATCCTTTGTCAATTCTGAAAGACCATTATAACTTTTTGAGGTGAAAATCAAATTTGTGGGAGCAAACAAATCAAAATCAACATCTTGCTTATCAAAATCAGATTGTAATGTTATTTTGTTCCCTGTATAATCTGGATATTTTTTAACGACATAATAATACTCAATGAAACTTCCTTTTTCTACCCCTTCGAGGGCATAATATTTATATGTTCTTTTGGTTTCGTCGTCCTTTGCTGTTAAAATCTTTGAATCATCCAATTCTTTTATTTTACCATCTTTGGTAATCACCCTTGCCTTATTTTTAACAATCTCTGAACCTTCAGAATATGGAAGATATACTTTATTGTATTCTTCTATCTTATCGTTAGAATTTAACCAATAAATCTTATGAATTAAAGAATACTCAACCAATGCATCATTATTTATAAAGAAGAATTCATTTGCTCTTTTGTCTTTGAAGGCTACTATATCTTCATTTTTGAATTTTTCTAAGTCAATAGCTGCTATAGGATTTTCTTCCCAATCGTATCCTTCATGATAAGGTTTTTCTTGAGCAAAAATATTGGCTGTTAGTAAGCTAAGTACACATATAATTGGCCTCAATAATTTCATTTGTTATTTTTTAATTATTTTTATTTTTTAAAATGATGACTTCCTTAAAGTTTTTTTCTACTTTCTTAATAAGCTTATTTAGTTCTTTTTGCTGTTCGAGTGTAAGAAGTATAAATTTCTGATCGATATTAAATTCATAGATGATCCTGTTTTTTTGTTGAGTATAAGTTATGGAGCAACTAAAAAGGTCATTAGATATATTAAAATTCGATGGAATATATTCAACTACTTTGTCTTCTGGGATCTCTAGTACAGTAATGAGTTTTTCATTAGACTTATAACGATATTCTTTATCATTTTTACGATCGGCTTTTGATTTAAACTCACTTAGATTTCTACGCAGGTTTAGATTGACAAATGTTTCATCTTCAAGACTATTTACATAATCTTTGATATTAAATGTATACTCAACTATAAAATCCTTGTCATAATGATATTTGTTTATTTCTTTGAAATCATCTACCAAAAATTTATTGTTTCCTTTTCTAAATTCACGTATATACATATCCTTTACATCCTTTTCATTTTTCTGTGCCTCTAAAGCATTAAAAAAATCTATCTTAGGATATCCTGATAATTTGAAATTCCCTAAACCTTTTATAACATTATCTTCAATCTTTATAAAAGTAGAGTCTATTATTGTGTTTCGTTGTGAATCTACAATAGGGACTTCTTTAATTAGAAAGTCTTTCTCACTAATAGAAATCAACGCTTCTTTTCCCTGGATGAAAGACGAAGGCATATCTATAGGAATGTATCGGCCTGTGGCATCCAAAAAATACATATCTTCTCCATCCATATAAGTCAATATCATATGATTATCTACTGCTGGTGTAGGTACATCATTATATTTATAGGGAATACTTCTTGTTCCGATCCAGGTAAGATTACCGGTTAAACCTGCTATATCAAGCATTTTGTAAAGAATACTGGAGTTATCCTTACAATCGCCGTATTTCTTATTAAAAACATCATTTGCTTCTCGTGGTATAAAACCACCCAAAGCATACTCAAAAGCTATATACTTTATGTTCTCTTGAACCCAATAATAAATGGCCTTTACCTTTTCTAAATCGGTTTTCTTATTCTGAGTCAGAATAGTTACTATTTTCTTAAGTTCTTCATCAGCTTCTTCTGTGTTAATATTTTTAACCAAGGAGTAATACCAATTGTATAAATCGGTAACATTTTCTAGCAGTTTTACATTTTTCCCTTCTGTCTTATATTCTGTTATTATTGGTATGATATGAGGAAAGGTATTTCTAAAATTAGGCGCACCAGAGTCCAAATTATATTCATCAATATTGTTAGCCTCCCATGTATAAATATTCTTTCCTCTTTTTTCTTTTTCGGTAAAATTGATATCTACTCCGCTAGTATTAAATTCTTTAAACTTAAGTGAAATATCTTTATCCACACTTATGGTGACCTTACTCTTTACAATAGGTTTGAAATCAGCAAAATAAAACGAGTTCAAAAACCTTGGGTTTTTGATTCTTTCTCTATATTTAAGCTTTGATTTGGCTCCTGGTTGTAAACCTGGATAAATAAAGTTGATTGACTTACTATCATCATAAAAAGATCGATCCATTTCATCTTTTTCTACAAAATCCTTAACCTCTAACTCATTATATTTACCATTTTCGTATAGTAGCGAAGAAGCTTCTAAAGACTCAATATCAAAAAATGAAGAGTAATTAATTGATCTTTTGGAACCATAAGTAGCAGCTTGATCTAAATATAAATCTTCTTCTAAGATATCCTGAGTGATTAAAATCTCATCGTCTTTTAAACTAATATCGATTTTTCTTTCTTCTAACAACCTAACTGCATGAGCATTAGGATATTTTGTTTTGTACAATTCGTATACCGGTGATTTTTGTGCTTTAACATAAATGGGCGACAGCAAGATCATCCCTAGAATAATTAAGATCTTCTTCATAATCATTGTTTACTTTTCTCGAATATCGTTAAAATACAATTGTTCTATAACAAGCTCCCCATTTTCATCAAAATATTGAGTTGCTCCACTACGACTATCGTGTACGTAGTTTCTCTCTTCTTTTAGTTTACCATTGGTATGGTATTTCTTGTATTTACCATGTAAAAGATTGTAATTATAACTTATTTCCTTCTTAAGAGAGCCATTTGGATAATAAAAAGTATAGGTACCATGGTTATCCCCATTCTTATAGTTTGCATGTCGTTCTAATTGACCTGAATAATAGTATGCCTTGAATTCATTGACGAATATGCCATTTTTAAACTCCATTTCAATAGATGGTTTTCCATTATCGAAGTAAGCTTTAACAGGTCCTGTAAAATTTTCTAGAGCAATCATTGGCTTCAGTTTTCCGGTTTCATCATTATAGCTATACCCTATAATTTTATCATTATGATAATATCTTATCAACTGCAATTTACCTTCAGGGCTAAAAAATCTTCTCTCTCCATGAATTTTACCATTCTTGTATTGAATTGTTCTAGTAAGGCTGCCTTCCTCGGTATATGTTTTAGAAATACCGTGCATTTCTCCATATTCAAAATTATATTTTTTTTCTAATTGTCCATCCTCATAATATTCTTTCCATTCTCCTGTAGCTTCACCCTGATCATAGTCTCCTTGCATACTGATCTGACCATTGTCAAAATACCATGTCCAGGTACCATGAAATTTACCGTTGAAATATGTTCCTTCAATAATTTTATTTCCTTCAAAATTATATCTCTCATAATTTCCATGCTTAATACCATAAAGATAGTCGGTAGACGACCGTATTTTACCGTTATAATGATTTACAGATATGGTATATTCTTTTTCCTCCTGATTGTATTTTATTTCCTGAAATTTGCTGCCATCTGGTCTATGAACTATTTCTGAAACTAACTCCCCAAACTTATAAACCATGGTCGAAAATAACTTACCTTCAACACTATATGATTCCTGAATACCATGCAATCGCCCTTTATGATAAAAATTCTTCTCTTTCAATTTACCATCATTATAATAAGAAATCCAAGTACCTTGACTAGCATCATCCTTATGCCAACCTTGTCTGGCTATGTTTCCATTTTTATAATATTGAACATAATATCCTACTAGAGAATCATTTTTATATTCGGTAACAGCCTTTTTTTTACCAGATTTGTAGAACTCATAATATTTATCTTGTAACATATTATCTGTATATGTTCCCTTATCTACCAAAACTCCGTCTTCATAATATTTCCATTCGTCTTTCTTTCCTCCTTTTACATCATACATGCCCTCTGTTTCCATATCGCCCAAAGGAGAATACCCCTGATAATAAAACGTTCCTTTTTTCTTTTTTCCCTCTTTTATAATTTCTCCAGTCTTTTTAAAGTATGTATATGCGATAAACTCATTATTTCTGTAAACAAACTCATTATGCAACTTTCCATCGATATCGTACTCTTTATAAATACCATCTAATTCTCCAATATTATAAGTAAACTCCTTCATAATGGTCTCGTCGGGATAATATACTTTCCAGTTGCCGTCGTAATATCCTTTCGATGCAGTTCCTACTTCAGATTTCGTGCCATTTTTATGATAAGTTATATACGCTCCTTCATAAAGTCCCTCAACATAATTACGCTCTGCTTTTAGCACGCCATTATTAAAATACTCTTGCTCGGTTCCATTGATTTTACCGTTTATATAGGTTCTCTTTTTGAAAACTTTTCCGTTTGGGTGGTACTGTACTAATTCTCCATCTGGATCGCCATTTTTGTAGTTTAATTGGTACTTTGGTGTAAATTCGCCTAGTGGATAGTAAGAATTATATGTGCCATCGAGTTTATCATTAGAGAATACTTTTTTCTCAACCAACGCTCCTTTGTCATTGTACGTTTTATATTCACCATCTAGTGTTCCATCTTTGTAATAACATTCTGTTTTTATCCTTCCATCATCATAATAAGAAGTATATTTCCCGTTGATTAATCCATTGGTATAGCTTTCTCTATCAGAAATTTTACCTTGATCATTATACCATATCCATTCTCCTATTCTTTTTCCTTTTTCATCAAATTTACCTTTCCCGGTAAGTCTTCCTTGCTCGTTGTAAATTTCCCAATTCCCAATTTTTTTCCCTTCTTTGCTTATGCCGACAGCTTGCAATGTATATTCATCAAATACATGCGATACCATTTGATTTTTACCTTCAAACACCTGTTTATTATTCACACTCATTACTTCTTCCCATTTGCTGTACGCCAAATCGATGAACGTTTCAATTTCTGAAGTGTTTTTATCAATAATTTTCTTGAACTCTGGATTCTGTATAGAATAAGAAATGGTGTATGTAAAGTTGTCAAAATGATCATTCTCAAAAATCCACTGGTAAAAGGGAACATATTTTTTATCCCAAAAACCATCATTACCCTCATAATCTTCTAACTGCTCAAAAAGTGCATGATTTTGTTTCGTTAATGCAATTTTGATCTTATTCTTGATTTTGTAGTTCGTATTAAGAGCAATTCTATTATTAATTATTAAATCGATATCCTCAAATGTTTCATCATCTGGTGATATTATAAACCCTTTGGGTTTGGCCTCATTTTGCTTTGACACAGAAGTATTCAAAGAACTTAACATGCTAAATGATTTTTCTCCATCTGGATGTAACAAAAGATACATATCCAGCGCCATTAAAGCCTGACTGATCTTCTTTTCTAAATAGCAGATTTTACCTAACTGCAAATGGCTATCTGCATAAAAAGGATTAAGAGTAATGGCCTGAATATAGTTTTTGATAGCCTCTCCAGGTTTTTCTAGCTTCTCATAAATTATAGCTTTATTATAGAAAAGTATATGATTTTTTGGAAACTCTTTAATAGCTTCATCATATAGCTTCAGTGCTTCTTCGAAACGCTCTGATCTGAGAAATGCAACCCCTTTATTAAGAAGAAATGAATACCTTTCTTCACCGTCTACAATTTTTAATCCTTTGTTGGTCACCTTTATTGCATCCTCATATTTTTTTTGCTCAAGAAGATAATATGATTTTGTTACCAGTGTAGACTCATACAATGAGTCATTTGGATTAATTTTATCAAGATATTCAACCATTTTAGAATATTCTTGTTTTTCTTCCAACTCAGAAATTTTATCTATGAGATTGTCGTAGTTGATATACTCAATTTTTTCTTGAGCATAAAAAAGAGTAGACGCCATTAACGTCACAAATAGCATTGTTTTTTTCATAAAACGAATTAAAGTTGAGTAGACGAAGTGTGTAAAGAAACGATAATTTTTAACCTTTTATTATGTTTCTGAGTTACGTTTGAGTTATACAAACATAAAATAAAATTACCAAATGAGCCATAACAACAAAGCTAATATCTACTTGAATGATTAATGGCGATTCCATACCTACACTAAGCAAAGTCAAAGTGTGATAACTAAAAAACAACAAATATAGATAAGTGAAACTCATAAATTTTTATCAACACAATCATGATTTTTATAACCATTTATCTTTAGTTTCCGATATTTGGCCAAAAACAAATCTTGAAAAGAATCCTATTACTCTTTGCTTTAGCATCAACTTTTACGGTATTCCCACAATTTCAAATTACGGGAATCGTTTTAGATAATTCGAATAATGCTCCTGTAGAAAATGTAAGAATTATTGATAAAACTTCTGAAAAGGAGGTATTTACTGACGCAACAGGCTCTTTTACCATCACTACTTTAGGCAATATTGAAGTTTCTAAAGAAGGCTATTTTATGGAGTATATACTAATTACCAAAAGTGATCAAATTACAATTACTCTGACTCAAAAAATAACCAATCTGGAAGAAGTAATCATCAATGACCTTTCTATTCCTGATCAATATAAAAAATCACCTGAATCAGTATCATTACTTTCTTCTGAAGATATAAACCGTGGAAATCCTTTGGAATTGCATCCAATTCTTAATCGTGCCCCTGGTGTATTTATGCAAAGTGGAACCCCAAATACCAATCGAATCACAATTAGAGGTATAGGAGCCCGAAATCTATTCGGCACAGCAAATATAAGAGCCTATTTTGGTGATATTCCGCTAACCGACGGAAATGGAGAATCCTCGATAGAGGATTTAGAACTCGCAGCATTATCAGACATAGAGATACATAAAGGACCTTCTTCCAGTAGTTATGGTGTGGGATTAGGAGGAACAATATTACTAAAACCACAGTACAACATGGATAATTCTAAAAGAGGCTATCTATCGTCTACTTTTGGAAGTTATGGATTGCGTAGAATTCTTGCCAAAGCTTCTGTAAGCGAAGAAAATTCTAGTTTAACTATTCTTTATAGTAATACTCACACCGATGGATATAGAGATAACAATACATATGATCGAAACACAGTAACACTTACCTCAGGTTTTGATTTGGGAAAGAAAAACCACTTTTCAATATTGGCAAATTACGTTCATCTTGAAGCGGGGATCCCGAGTTCTTTGAATCAAGAAGATTATGATACAGATCCAAGACAAGCTGCATTTACCTGGGGACGATCTCAAGCGTTTGAAGAGGTACACTACGGAATACTGGGAATCTCCTGGAAACATAGCTATACTAAAAAACTTACTCAAAATACTAGTGTTTTTACTTCTTTCAGAAATAACGATGAGCCTCGACCTTTTAATATTCTAGACGAGAGTACCAAAACTGTAGGAATTCGAACTAGGGTACTAAGTAATAGTAAGTTGTTACAAAAAGAATTGAATTGGACTCTTGGCGGAGAACTATTTTTTGACACCTACAACGGAAAAACTTTTCAAAATCTTTATGAAGACTTTCCGGTGGGCACTGGGAGTGTAAAAGGCGATCAACTTTCTAATCTTGACGAAAAACGTTATTACTATAATCTTTTTGGTGAGGCTAACTATATCTTTAATAAAAAACTTCGATTCAATTTAGGACTTCACCTTAACCAAACCTTTTTTGATATTGAAGATCGATTTCTTTCTGATGGTGAAGATAGTTCTGGCCAATATGATTTCGACCCTATATTTTCGCCTAAGTTTGGAGTTAATTTCGAACTCAATCAAAGTATTATTCTATTTGGAAACATAGCACATGGTTTCTCTACACCTACTACAGCAGAAACGTTGTTGCCTGATGGTATTTTTAACCCAGATATCAAACCAGAAATTGGCTGGAATTATGAAATAGGAACTCGATACACTTTCTTTAATAAATTGAGAGGTTCATTATCCCTTTATACTCTTAGAGTTAGTGATCTATTGGTTTCGAGAAGAACTACAGAAGATAATTTTTTTGCTGTTAATGCTGGAAAAACTACTCATAATGGTCTAGAAGCAGAAATAAACTATACCGTGATTAAAAGAATACCTTACCAATTGAATTTCTTCATAAATGTTTCTATTCACGACTATACATTCGACGAATTTGTAGATCTGGATGATGATTTTTCTGGGAACGATCTTACCGGTGTGCCTTCAGAAGTAATAAATTTGGGTCTTGATTTTCTATCTGAAAAAGGTTTTTACGGAAATCTTAATTTTCAAACCGTTGGAAAAATTCCCGTCAATGATGCCAACTCTGTTTTTAGTAATTCCTATGAACTATTACATGGTAAAATTGGTTTTAAGAATAGCTTAGGAAAACATCTTTTTTATAATATTTTTCTAGGAGCTAACAACATCTTAGATACAAAATACGCATCTCAAGTTCAGATCAATGCCAGGGGATTCGGAGGAAATGCTCCCAGATATTTTTATCCCGGATTACCTTTCAATATCTATGGAGGGATTAACATAAATTATAGATTATAAATAATATTTTATCGTATTTTTCCTGATAGAATGAAAATTTGTACAAGAAATAGATGTAACTACTAATTTCAATTTTAGTTGAAACAAGTACTATGCAAATTCTCTTTGTCAACTAAAAAATAATCAGATGAAACGAACATTAATAAATTTTAAAAGTTTCTTCACAAAAGGAAATGTTTAAAATTTTTAATGTGAGAGCGTAGCGATTACATACGTTCTTAATTTTTTAATTTATTTATTTTCAATTAATTAAAAACATTTAAATGCATGAAATTATCTTCATTTTTAATTCTTTTGGCGACAGTGTTTTCAGCCTGTGCTCAAGAAACAAAGGAAAATGACATTGCGCTTGAAGCCGATCCAAAAAATTATACAACAGAACTGGTTGTTCCAGAATTACAAATTCCATGGGGAATGACATGGTTACCCGACGGAAGCATGCTTATTACAGAAAAAAGTGGGGAACTTATTCATTTTAAGGATGGAAATAAAACTTTTATAGGCAATGTTCCCGAAGTATACAATAGAAATCAGGGAGGTTTATTAGACATAGAATTACATCCAAAATATAAAGAAAATGGTTGGATCTACATTACTTATTCTTCTAAAGAAGGCACAGAAAAAGGTGGTAATACTGCTTTAATAAGAGCCAAATTAGAAAACAATCGATTAACGAATATAGAGAAATTATATAAGGGGACTCCCAATACTACTAAAGGACATCATTTTGGATCTCGAATAGAATTTGACAATGATGGGTTTTTGTATTTCTGTATTGGAGATAGAGGAAATCGAGATGTAAATCCACAAGATATCACTAGAGATGGTGGTAAAATTTACCGCTTACATGATGACGGTAGTATCCCAAAAAACAATCCGTTCGTAAATGAAAAAAATGCTAAAAAAGCAATATTTTCTTACGGGCATCGCAATCCGCAAGGTATGGCTATACACCCAGATGGTACGATATGGGTGCATGAACATGGTCCTCGAGGGGGCGATGAGATCAATCCCATCAAAAAAGGAGTTAATTATGGATGGCCCGTAATTACATACGGTATCAATTACAGTGGAACTCAAATCACAGATATGACCCAAAAACAAGGTATGGAACAGCCCCTTTATTATTGGGTACCTTCTATCGCTCCAAGTGGGATGGATTTTGTTACCAGTGATAAATATCCTGAATGGAAAAACGATTTGCTTGTTGGTTCACTAAAATTTCAGTATTTAGAATTGGTGGAGCTAACTAATGACAAAGTAACTGGTAGAAAAAAACTATTAGAAGACATAGGACGCGTTAGAAATGTGAGACAAGGGCCAGATGGCTTTATCTATGTAGCTGTAGAAAACAAAGGTATAGTGAAAATAATACCAGAAGCTAAATAACAGTTTTATATAAAGCATTAAAAAACTATCCAAGTGAAAAAAAATTTAAACCGATTCTTTCTTGTAGGGATGATTATGAGTATTGTGACTATTTCCATTGCAGCCCAGCAAGAAAAAACAAAGAATGTTTATGTATCTGACTTCAAATCAGATATCCAGGAATCTAAATTATCAGAAAGTATTGCACGCGGTAGAGAAATTTATAGCGATTTCTGTATGCAGTGCCATCTTTCAGACGGAAAAGGAACCCCGAAGGTATTTCCACCACTTGCCGGATCTGATTGGTTAGTCAATAAACGAAAAGAGAGTATCCATTCAATTAAATATGGTTTAAACGGACCTATTAAAGTAAATGGAGAATCTTATAACAGTGCCATGACACCTTTAGGTCTTGAAGATGAAGAAATCGCAGATGTGATGAACTATATTATGAACAGTTGGGGAAATACTCAAAAAAAGATGGTAACAGTCGAAGAAGTTGCAAGTATAGAGAAATAACCCGTAGTGATTTTGCGTTATTAACACTATTCTATTATTACCGCACAAATGAGGGCTAAACTAGTATCAACCAAATTATTGATAAGGCTATTGGCATTTTGTACAATGCTTTTAAACCTATCTCTGGTTACTGCCCAAAATCAAGAAATTTCTCCCAATAGATATCGATTTAAATATCGATCAGAATTGTATAAAGGTACCAGGCTTCAAATAACTTCAAAATTAAAGGCCTTAAAAAACGACTCAAAATTTGTAGGCATTCCTGATGTAATAGAAGAAGAACTCAACACTCTTTTTACAGCAACCAAAAAACAAGCCATACCAAAATATTACAAAAAACACGCTATCATATTTTTGGACGCTCTTTATAATTATGAAGATTTTGCAAAAGTTTATGAAAACAGCCTCAATGCAGTAGTAAAAAAAGTAAAAAAAGACATGTATAGGGTTGACTTTAAATTTGAACGAGAATTTACAAAAGCCAAGGTGATTTTGGATCGTAAAATAAAAGAAGATGTAACCAACCTCGAGAAATTTGATCAAGCTAAAAAAGAATTTGCCGATAGTCAAACCAAATTATTATGTCATCGATGGATGAAGAGGAAATTTGAAAAGTATAAAGGTATAGACATTGTTAAGAATCCAGACGAACTTATGAAGGCATTCAAGAAAACGGAAGCTGTACAGGTCTATAAACTTTATAACTCCAATAAAATTGAAAAAATACAATCTTATTTAGAAAATCAAATCATCGATTTTTACTATAAAAAGTCTTTACCTGAAATTAATCCAAAGACACTTGACTTTCAATACATTACTAAAATGTAAATTAAGTTAAAGAATGATTTGGCTTGTTAGGGAGCTTGTCTTGGTGTAACAGTTTTTGCACTAAAAAACTTCTCATAATAATTTAATAGGAAATTCCCTAAACTCTTTTAATTTAGGATGATTCGGTTCTAATTCGGTGATTAAAGTATCAACCTCGGTTAAATCGCAGGTTTTATAACACTGTGATGTATTTAATTTTTCTGATATCGTAGGTACTATTACTTTTTTTGAAGCTGCAATCATTGCTTTTTTCATTTGTACCACATCCCAATCAAATTCTGTAAGTCCGTTTTGGAAATCAATATACCCTGTTCCTATAAAACCGATATCTACTTTAACTTGTGATATATCATAAATTGCTTTTCCACCAGTCGTAATTTTCGCCTCTTTTGATAGTTTACCTCCAATAAAAATAACCTCGGCATTAGGGTGTAAAATAAGTTGCATTGCTATAGGTAAGCTTGGTGTAAAAACTGTGATTTTTAATTTAGAAGGTAACACCCTCGCCATTTCCAAATTTGTAGTACCTCCGCTAATTAATATAACGCTGCGATTCGGAATTAAAGAAATGGCTTTTTCGGCAATACGAGATTTTTTTTCGTGTAGGTAAATATTTTGCTCTTTATAATTATGCAGCGCAAAGCCAAGAGATACCGCTCCCCCGTGTACCTTTTTTAAAGTTCCCAGTGCATCCAATTCTTTAACATCTCTTCTGGCGGTATCTATGGATACATCCAGTTTATCAGACAAATCCGATAATGAAACCCTACTGTGGATTCGTACCTCATTAACAATGACGCGTTGGCGTTCTTCTTTAAGCATACATATTCTCTAATTGCAGTTTTTTGCTATATTTTAACAACAAATATAGTAATTAACCTGATATTGTTAATAAAATAGGAAATAAAAACGGCAAAATAATGCAAATATTAAATTTAATACTATTATTTTAGTAGAGGCTTATACATCACATAGTTTTCACACATAAAATCCATTGCTCATGGAAATGCTTTCTAAGGATACCACACCAGAGTATCTTCTTGATCCAGAATCAAAGAAATATGAAAAAATAGAAGCATCGATTTACGAGAGTTCTGAAAAAGCATCACGCTATCTAGCCAACGAAATAGCCAAACTTATTAAAGAAAATTCAGATCTTGGCAAGCACACAGTTCTGGGATTGGCTACAGGTTCTAGTCCAACCAAAGTATACGAATATTTGGTAGCACTTCACAAAGACGAGGGATTAAGTTTCAAAAATGTAATCACATTTAATCTTGACGAATACTATCCTATCCATCCAGAATCATTACAAAGTTATGTTCGGTTTATGAACGAACATCTTTTCGACCATATAGATATTGACCGAAAGAATATTCATATTCCCGATGGCACTTTACCTATTGATCAAATAAAACAAGCGTGTGAAGCCTATGAAAACCTAATCCAACATTATGGAGGAATCGATATTCAGATATTAGGTATTGGTAGAACAGGACATGTAGGATTTAATGAACCTGGATCATCGATAAGCAGTAAAACTCGTTTGATACGTTTGGATAAAGTTACCCGACTTGATGCTGCCAGTGATTTTTTTGGAGAAGAAAATGTCCCTGCAAGAGCCATAACAATGGGTGTAGGAACTATCATGGCCGCCAAAAAGATATTCTTATTAGCTTGGGGAGAAGGAAAAGCCAATATTATCAATCAGTCTATCGAAGGAGAAATCACTGACTTCATCCCGGCAACTTTCCTTCAAAAACATAACAATTGTACTTTTATCATTGATGAGGCTGCAGCTTCAGAACTTACCCGAGTAAAGACTCCTTGGTTGGTCTCTGATTGTCACTGGAACAATACCTTGATTAAAAGAGCTGCTATTTGGCTTTCAGAAAAGCTGGATAAGGCATTATTAAAACTTACCAATGAAGATTACAATGAATTTGGTATGGGTAGCCTAATTGCTGAAATAGGTTCTGCAGAGGAGATTAACCTAAGCGTATTTAATCAACTACAACGCACCATTACAGGTTGGCCCGGAGGGAAGCCAAGAGTTGATGATTCCAATAGACCAGAACGTGCAGAACCCTATCCAAAAACTTCATTAATATTTAGTCCGCATCCCGATGATGATGTAATCTCTATGGGAGGTACATTAATAAGGTTGGTAGATCAGGGACACGATGTGCATATCGCATACCAAACTTCTGGTAATATTGCGGTATTTGATGATGAAGTAATACGCTTTCTCGATTTTACAAGGGATGTCGTTAAAAACCAACAAGCCAGTAAAGAACTTTCTACGCTTTTAAAAGAAGTACGGCATTTTATCAAAAATAAGTCCCCTGGAGATATTGATACTCCCGAAATTCAAAATTTTAAAGGATTGATAAGAAAAGGAGAAGCATTATCTGCCTGCAGGTATTGTGATGTGTTAGAAGAAAATGCACATTTTCTAAACCTTCCGTTTTATGAAACCGGAGCCATTAAAAAGAAACCTCCCGGGGAAGAAGATATACAAATTACCTATGATTTATTACAAAAAATAAAACCCCATCAAATTTTTGCTGCAGGAGATCTCTCTGATCCTCATGGCACCCATAGAGTTTGCCTCAAAATTATTTACGAAGCTATTGATCGACTTGTTAAGGAAAATGTTCCATGGATCAATACTACGTATGTTTGGTTATATCGCGGCGCCTGGCAAGAATGGGACATCTCTGATATGGAGATGGCAGTCCCCATTGGACCCAAAGATATGGCCCGTAAACGCAGTGCAATATTTAAGCATCAATCCCAAAAGGATAGTGCTATGTTTCCTGGCAATGACGATCGCGAATTTTGGCAACGCGCAGAAGAGCGAAACAAATCTACTGCTGCAAAGTATAACAAACTTGGGCTTCCAGAGTACGAAGCCATTGAGGGATTTGTGCGATACAAATTCTAAGAACACATTTTGAGTTCAAAAAGTATGAGATAATTCTAAACACAATTATATGAGAAATAGGGGCAAATTATTACGGGGAATGCCCGTAAAGAAAATAGTAAGTCTATTGCTATTTATGATATTATATGCTGCAGTACATGCGCAGAACAATTTTTACACCATCTCGGGAACGGTTACAGATCAAGCCACTGGAATACCAGTCCCAGGAGTATCAATATATATTGAGGGTTCTTCATCTGGAAGTGTATCAGACTTTGACGGAAAATATACGTTCACTGCTTCAACGACATCTGGGCAATATCAATTGACTGCAAGTTCGTTGGGATACTCTACTCAAAAAATCACAATCAACTTAGGTTCAGAAACAGAAATTATACAAGATTTTCAGATTACTGAAGATTTATTAAGCCTGGACGAAGTGATTGTTACGGGTAGCTCATTTGGAGTTAATAAAAGAACATTAGGTAATGCTATTTCCTCTGTAAAAGCTGAAGAGCTTGTTAATAATGGGGCAATTGCTATCGATCAGGCTCTTGCAGGTAAAACTACCGGAGCTTTGGTACAACAAAATTCTGGTGATCCTGCCGGGGGTATTAGCATACGTCTAAGAGGTGCAAGTACTATTGCGGGTTCATCTGATCCATTATATATAATAGATGGAGTATTTGTAAATAATTCATCTAATGACCTTATAGATCTTGGGGGAAATAGTCAAAACAGGCTTGCAGATATTAATCCTAATGATATTGAGAAAATTGAAATTGTAAAAGGAGCTGCAGCTGCAGCTATTTACGGATCTCGAGCGAGTAACGGGGTCATACAAATATTCACCAAAAGAGGAAAAACAGGGAAACCTAGAATCAATTTTTCTACCAGTATAAGAATTAATGAGCTTCGCAAAGAAATTGATTATAACGAAGTGCCCTTATCCTGGGAAGACCCTTTTGATAGAAACAACTTGAATACGTTACCTGCGCAGCGATACAATTATCAAGATGAAATTTATACCACCGCTACAGGTACAGAAACCTTTCTATCTGCCTCGGGAGGTACTGATAAGACTACGTATTTCATGTCTGGTTCATTTTTGGATAATGGTGGGATTGTAAGAGGCACCAATTTCCAAAGATTTGGTTTTAAAGTTAACGTCGAACAAAAACTTGCTGATTGGATCACTGCAAATATTGGACTTAATTATATTCGAAGTGAAAGTGAAGATATGCCAAACGGAGGCATTAATTCTGCTTATGGAGCGATTACAGGTTTTTTATTTTCAGATAATTCTATAAACCCTGCTCCTAATGAAAGTGGTGTTTACCCTGTAACATCACTCTTAGTTCCCAGGACCAATCCTGCAGAAGCTGTTAATAGGTTCGATTTTGGGCAAATCACAAATCGAACAATAACGAATATTGGTTTCAAAGCACAACTAACCGATGAGTTGTCTTCTAATTATACGTTAGGGATTGATTCATACAACCAATCTGGAAAAGCATTTATTCCTAGAGAAAATACATCTACACAACCTGATGGATTCTCTAGAAGAGCAGATGTTAATGTATTTCAATATAATAGTGATCTCAATTTTAGTTATAATACCAACCTTTCATCTGCGATTACTTCTTCTACTGTTCTAGGAGGTTCTTGGCAATACGAAAAAACAGAATCAGTTGCTATAAGCGCTACAGGACTTGTTCCTATTGTGCAAGTGCCTACCGCAGGAGAAATATTGACACAAGGGGAATCCAGAACAGAAATATCGTACTGGGGTACATTCTTACAACAAACCTTTGGCTTCAAAGAGAAATTATTTATCAACGGTGCGATCAGACTAGATGGAGCCTCTGTATTTGGTAAAGACGAAAGAAATCAGGTATTTGGAAAAGCAAGTATCTCCTATCTAATTTCTTCTGAAGATTTTTGGAAAGACACTTTTGGTAGTGCCATAAACACATTTAAACTAAGGGCTTCTTGGGGTCAGGCAGGAAATCTAACCGCATTAGGGTTTGATTCTCGCTTATCGGTCTTTGATCCCATTTCAATATCAGGCAGTAATGGATTAGTACCAGATACCAAGCAGGGAAACGAAAATGTAGCTCCAGAGCGTCAGGATGAAATTGAGTTTGGGATAGATGCCAGTTTTATCAATAACCGCGTAGGACTTGAATTTACATACTATCAACAAGAAGTCTCAGATCTGCTACTTGAGAGAGAGCTTTCTCCATCCACAGGTTTTGGGACAAGATTCGAGAATATTGGTAGCTTAGAAAATAAAGGTTTTGAGGTCTTGCTGAGGTTTGCCCCTTTTAAGGGAAAAGATTTCTCCTGGGATATCACTACAACTTTTACCAAAAATGAAAATGAGGTTACTGATGTTCCGGCAGAGCAAATACCGCTGGGAGGTAGTTTTGGTACTAATTTTGTTATAGAAGGCGAACCTTTGGGTGTATTCTATAGACAATATTATGCAAGAAATCCTGATGGTAGTCTATTATTGACCCCCGATGGATTTCCACAGGTAGAAAGAGGAGACGCTGCAACACAAACTCCTATAAGAGACAGCAATGGTCAACCTTCTGGCTCAACCTTGAGCAAAGTTATCGGAGACCCTAACCCTGAATGGTTTGGATCATTGATTAATGAGTTTTCTTATAAAAATCTTGGACTAAGGATTCAATTGGATGCCGTACAAGGGTATGATGTTTTTAACTGGAACCGCAGATTACTAGATAATGCCATTTTTGGCGGAGGTGCTCAGGCAGGTCGTGAATTGGCCGGTGAAATCCCTAAAGGAACGGGTGGCGTTCAAGCCGGAATTTTTGAAGAGTTTGTTGAAGATGGTTCTTTTGTTAAACTTAGAGAAGTAGCGTTAAGCTATAACTTTACTCCAAAAAGTTTAGGTATCGATAATCTTAAAATAAGTTTTATTGGTAGAAACTTAATCTCATGGGATAGCTACTCAGGTTGGGATCCAGAAATTAATACTGCCGGACAAAGTAACGGCGTACGAGGTTTTGATTTTGCAGGTGTTCCTATACCGAGAACATATCAAATAAGTGTAAACGCAAGTTTCTAATTAAAATGAAAACAATCATGAAAACATTTATAAAGAGCAAGTACGCATTAATCTTATTGGCTGTTACATTGCTGATTTCTTGTGAAACAGATTTTGAAAATCCCAATTCTGCAACCGACGAACAAGTCTTCTCCTCTAGAGAAGGTATTTTTGCTGCTACTGTAGGAATGAGGCAATTATACTCCACCAATGGATTACGTTTTATAATTGAAACCCCTGCAATAACTACTAGAGAAGGTGGTATCACCACTACCTTTCAAAATATGATAGAACTAGAAGATGGTGGTGCAAATCTGCCAAACTTCAACTCAAACGTACAAGGTCTTTGGTTCAATTTGCTTAGAGTAATGAAACTTAGCGAAGATATCATTAACGCCACTCCCACGATAGAATTAGAAGACGGTACAGCCAGTGGACTAATTGCATACGCCAAACTCTTTAAAGCCATATGTATTGGGGGACTGAGCCAACATTACGAAAATGTGATTATACAAACCAGTAATGATAATCAGGCTCAATTTGTTTCCAGAATTGAAGGATATCAAGAGGCAATACGATTGCTTAATGAAGCATTATCTGAAATACAAAATAATCTTATTTCAGATGAATTTATTGATGAGATTCTAAAAGGAGAGATTGATCTAGAGAACAGTATTCTTGCCATGTTGGCGCGATTTAACCTTTTTGCAGGCAATTATGATGCTGCTATAACTAGTGCAAATAATGTAGATCTAACTAGCACATCAGTTTTTACATATGATGATCAAAATTTCAATCCTATTTGGAATAGGGTAATTCAAGGAGGAGCTCCTAATTTTAAACCTAGAGACAACTTTGGTCTACCCGATTCTTTTGTATTTGAAGGTACTGATGGTAGATTATCTTTTTATTTAGAGCCAGACGACGCCACCAATCAAAATCAATTGCCGATTGAAGAACTAAAAGGTTTTTTCGATGCTATCGATAAATCAATACCACTATATATCCCCGATGAAATGAATCTTATTATTGCTGAGGCAAATTTGAGAAAAACCAATCCAGATATTACTGCAGCTGTGAGCGCTATTAATGAAGTAAGGACAGATACAAATGACCCCCTAGGTATTAATGCCAATATTCCTGAATATATGGGCCCTCTTACTGTTTCAGAATTATTGCTGGAGGTATACCAAAACCGAAGAGCAGAACTTTTTTTAACAGGGATGAGTTTAGAGGATAGTAGAAGGTTCAATAGGCCACAGCCAAGTCCTGCCTCACAGGTATTTTCAGATGAGAGAAATAGAAACTTTTATCCATATCCGGATACCGAGCGCAATAACAATCCCAACACACCAGATGATCCTGCGATCTAATTGAATATATAATTTATCAAATAAAATATAGGCTTACTTATATTTGAAGATATCGAGTAAGCCTTTTTTAAAGTTTACATGAAGTATTGTAAAGCATATTATTTCTTTTTAATGATATTCTGTTTCTCCTGCGGAAGCTTGATTAAAAACACAAAAAATACCCCGGAAAGAGAATTTCGCGGAGTATGGATTGCTTCGGTAGTTAATATCGACTGGCCAAAAAGTGGAAAAGACTCCATAAAAAAGCAGCAAAACGACTTTATTGAGATTTTAGAATTTTACAGAAAATTACATTTCAACGCAGTTATTGTCCAGATTCGTACAGCCGGTGATGCTTTGTACCCTTCAAAATTAGCCCCTTGGTCACGATTCTTAACAGGAAAAGAAGGTGTGCCGCCACGTCCCTATTACGACCCATTGACCTGGATGATCAGTGAATCTCATCAACGAGGATTCGAATTTCATGCATGGCTCAACCCTTATCGAGCCACTTTTGATTTAGACACAAGCATTCTTGATCAAACCCATGATTATCATCTGCATCCTGAATGGATGATCAAATATGGAAAAAAATATTATTACAACCCTGGATTACCAGGGGTACAACAACATCTGGTTTCTGTAATTAATGAAGTTGTTAAAAATTACGATATTGATGCCATTCATTTTGATGATTATTTTTATCCCTACAAAATCAAAGATGAAGTTTTTGATGACCAGCTATCCTATCAGCAGTATGCTAAGTCTGACCAATCTATAGAAGATTGGCGAAGAGAAAATGTAAATACCTTAATTCGCAGTATCCATACAAATATCAAAGCTCGAAAACCGTGGGTACAATTTGGTATTAGTCCGTTTGGGGTATGGCGTAATAAATCGGTAGATCCTGCAGGTTCTGATACCGAAGCTGGGCAAACTACCTATGACGATTTGTACGCCGATCCACTGACCTGGATGCAGAAAGGGTGGATCGATTATTTAGCTCCTCAAGTTTACTGGAGTCTTAATCATCCGAAAGCTTCTTACAAAAAACTAGTTCGATGGTGGAATGAAAACAATAACAGCACTAATATCTATATCGGCAATGGAGCTTATAAAGTTAGAAATAACCCTGATAGGGCCTGGAATAAGAAAAAACAATTATCTAAACAGATAAAACTGGCAAGAAAAGCCGATAATATCTCTGGAAATATATTTTTCAGTGCCAAATCATTACTTCATCAACACAATGATATTACAGCACAATTATCAAAAAACATCTATCAACAGCCATCCCTACCTCCTTCTCACGTTAAGGAGAAAAGAATCGACATTGCCCCCAAATTTTCCTCGAGAAAAGTCTATAAAGATTCTGTAACACTTTTTTTCAAAAATGATACAACGACAACCTTACGTGCTGTAATAGTTTATCATTCCAAGAATAATATGAGTATATTTCCTCCCAAAATTATTAACGAACATATTGTGATAACAGTCCCGATATCTATGACAACAAACAAGAAACCCATTACCATTACGTATTTGGATATTTATAGAAGGGAGAGTACCCCTTATCAATTTAATACTATGCTAATCCGTAATACCGAAGCTAATGAATGATATGCTTGTAAGGCTGGTTTCACTTCCGGACATCACTAATACTGAAAAGGTTTTAAAAGAAAAAGAACAGGTAATCTTTAGAAGGCCCATTGCTCCCGAAAAATCCATAGTTACACAATGGGTTTGCAAATATTTTAGCAGTAATTGGGCAGATGAAGTTGACGTAGCATTTTCCAGAATTCCGATAAGTTGTTTCATAGCGCAGAGAGGACAAGAAATAATAGGGTTCTCTTGCTATGAATGTACTGCCAAAAACTTCTTTGGCCCAACTGGAATTATAGAAAAAGAAAGAGGTAAAAGCATCGGAAAAGTATTATTAATTAAAGCTCTGCTCGCATTGAAGGAACTAGGATATGGATATGCCATTATAGGAGGTGTGGGGCCTGTAGAATATTATCAAAAGACTGTTAATGCAATAGTAATCGATGGATCACAAGTAAGTGTCTATCAACATATGCTAAAAAATAATTCATGACAGAACAACAGATAGACAAAAGACCCTGGGCGTGGGTACCCGCATTGTATTTTACCGAAGGATTGCCTTATGTGATTATTATATCTCTTTCCGTTATCATGTATAAGAAATTGGGAATCAGTAATGCCGATATTGGTATTTATACAAGTTGGTTATATCTACCTTGGGTAATAAAACCATTATGGAGCCCGATTGTAGATCTTAAAAGCACCAAACGTAAGTGGTTTCTGGGAATGCAATTGCTTGTAGCGATTGCTTTTTTAGGTGTTGGGCTAACGATTCCCACCAATAATTTCTTAATACTTAGCATTGCTTGTTTTTGGATAGCGGCATTTGCCTCTGCAACAAACGATATTGCATCAGATGGATACTACCTTATTGCCCTTTCAGAGAAAAAACAATCCTTTTTTTTAGGAGTACGCAGTACATTTTACCGATTAGCCATGGTCACCGGACAAGGATTGCTTGTTGTACTCGCCGGATTTCTGGAAAGCTTTTATGGTGATAATCATAAAGCATGGTCATTTACTATGATCATTATAGCCGTCTTAATGATTGTACTTACTCTGGTTAATTTATTCGCCATTCCAAAAGTAGAAAATGATATAAGTACCGTTGAAAAAGAAAAAATCAACTTTATAGATGTATTTATAACTTTCTTTCAAAAGAAATACATCTGGATCTCGCTGGCGTTTATTTTGGTATATCGCTTGGGAGAATCACAACTTGTAAAAATGGCCTCCCCCTTTTTATTGGACAGCACAGAAACCGGCGGATTAGCATTATCCACGGCAGAAGTAGGTACTATTTATGGTACATTTGGCATTATTGCGCTAACCCTTGGTGGAATTTTAGGAGGCATTGTCATTTCGATGCATGGACTAAAAAAGTGGATGCTCCCCATGATCCTAGCGTTAAACCTTCCTAACCTTTTATATGCATTATTGGCATTTTGGCAACCATCTTCGGTAGTTTTTGCTACATCGGTAGTGATCATAGAACAATTTGGATATGGATTTGGATTTGCCGCCTATTTAATGTTTTTGATTTATGTGGCCGAAGGCGTTTCAAAAACTTCTCACTATGCCATTGCAACCGGTTTTATGGCATTGGGGATGATGCTTCCTGGTATGCTAAGCGGAATCATACAGGAATTTCTGGGGTATACAGGCTTCTTTCTTTGGGTAGCGATTTCAGCAATACCTGGAATCCTACTTACCTGGTTCATTAAATATCCTGTTGATTACGGAAAAAAAGACAAAAGCTAAATGATCATGCTCGAAGACAACTTAGAGAACCTCTCCAAAAGAGAAAAAATCGGACAGTTTTTCTTTCCGGCAGCTTTTATAAATGATTCCCAAGAAGAAATTCAACGTTTAGAAACATTGATCAAAAAATTTCATATTGGCGGACTCACATTTTTTCATAGTCGGGCAAGTGCTGCTACTAATTTTGAAGGGAAGAAAAAAATAACACGAAATGAAAACAGTCTTCAAAGACTTAAAGAATTAATAGAACATTATCAAAGTATTGCTCCTACTCCATTATTAATGAGCATTGATGCCGAATGGGGTTTGGCCATGCGCGTAGAAAACACACCACAATATCCGTATGCACTTACTTTAGGAGCCTTACCAGACCATCAAAATGAGCTTATTTTCCAGACCGGAAAACAAATAGGAAACGATCTTGCCAACATAGGTATACATATAAATTTAGCCCCTGTTGCTGATATTAATATGAATACAGATAATCCGGTGATTGGATATCGCTCCTTTGGCGAAAATAAAGTGAAGGTAAGCCAAAAAGCTTTATCTTTTCATAATGGCACAAAAGAAGCAGGAGTGTTAAGTTGTTTTAAGCATTTTCCCGGGCACGGAGATACCAACGTAGATTCGCATCTCGGGCTTCCGGTAATCAATAAATCCAAAGCCGAGATTTTTGATCAGGAACTCTATCCGTTTATCAAAGCCATCGAATCTGGTATAGACAGTATCATGGTAGGGCATCTGGCAATTCCCAGTTTAAGTAACGGGCAACACATTTCTGCAACCCTATCCAAAGATATTAGTAAAGGTTTGCTAAGAGAAGAGTTAGGATTTACAGGTGTTGTCATCTCTGATGCATTAAATATGCACAGTGTGTCTAAGCTATACCAAGAAAAAGGACTTCTGGAATGGAAAGCCTTTGATGCAGGTAACGATATCTTGTGTTTTTCGGAACATGTAGAGGAAGGGATTCAGATGATTGGAAAAAAAGCCTCAGATCATCAAGTTGAAGCTAGTTTCAATAGAATTTGGAAAATGAAACAAAAAGCATTTTCGCTTCAGAGGTCAAGTATCGCGCCTGCAACATCGAAGGTACATTCAGTGTTAAATCAAAAAATTGCACAGCAGACCATTACCATGATAAAAGGCTCGCCCCAAACCCTAGAAAAATTTAAAACCGTAACCTTTGAAGCTATTTGTATCGGAAAACCAATATGTACTTTCTTTGATACTATTGAAGGTCATATAAACTTTAAAAAATACGAATATCACGAAGAAGATATTTCAGAATATAACACAAAGAATATACTTATTGCATTATTTCCACCTTCGGTGAAACCTATACATAATTTTGGACTTGAGCGGAAAATGATAGACTATATTCAAAACCTCAGTGAATCGAACCAAGTAACTTTATATTTATTTGGTAATCCATATGTATTAAGAGTTTTGAATATAGCACAGATTGAAAATATAATCCTTGCTTATCAGGATTTCAAAGAATTTCAAGAAGTAGCGGGGCAACATTTTTTGGGTAAACAAAAGGCCAATGGAAATATTCCCGTAACACTTTAAAATTGGTAGAAGATGACAAACACGTCAATTTTTGAATCTTGGTTGACCAATGCAAAGGAATGGATCCGTGTGATTGACAATGGGACTATTCTGTCGAGAGTTTATACTAATCCAGCGATTGTAAATCAGGTTAAAAAGCATTCTTTTACAAAAATCCTTGATGTAGGCTGTGGTGAGGGTTGGCTTACCCGGGCATTATCAGATCAAGCTACAGAAGTAGTAGGCATCGACGCTATAGATACTCTTATCGAAAATGCACGGCAAAAAGGACCACAATATTTCTACAAGCTAACCTATGAAGAAATTATAAGTGGAGCCGCAATACCCAAATCTCCTCATGATGGTATAGTATTTAACTTTAGCTTATATCAAAAAGAAGAAGTTCAGGATTTGTTGAACGCCCTAAAAAGAATACTTACCCCAAATGGCAAAATAATCATCCAAACGTTACATCCATACTTTTTGAAGCATCAAGAGGCAACCTACAGCAGCCAATGGATTGAGGATTCATGGAAGGGACTTCCTGGTACTTTTAAAGATCCACACGCATGGTATGCCAGAACTCTTGAAGATTGGATTGAAGTATTTAACAATTGTAGTTTATCGATTGAGGATATTACCGAAGTAACTAATGATCAAGATACCTTGTTATCAATAATTTTTACCTTGCACTATGTCAAAAACACAACTATATAAGGTTATTGGTTTAATGTCTGGAACATCTCTAGATGGCTTGGATATTGCCTATTGCCATTTTGAAAGGAAAAATGATTCCTGGTCTTTTTCGATAGAAAAAACTGAAAGTATTGATTATACTTCAGAATTTAAAGAAAAATTAAAAAACACGGTGCACCTTGAAGCTTCAAAACTATTGGCTTTTCATAACGACTATGGTAATTGGCTGGGAGAACAAGTCAAAAAATTTATCGACAGGAACCAAATAAATATAGATTTTATTGCCAGTCACGGGCATACTGTTTTTCATCAACCCGAAATTGGTCTTACCTATCAGATAGGATCTGGACAACATCTTGCAAACGCTAGTGGGCAAAAAGTAATTTGTGATTTTAGAACCAACGATGTGGCCTTAGGCGGTCAGGGTGCTCCGCTAGTTCCTATTGGTGATAAATTACTATTCGAAGAGTATGATTTTTGTTTAAACCTAGGCGGAATCAGCAATATTTCGTTTGAAGATGAAGGAAAAAGAATTGCCTATGACATCTCTCCAGTGAATATGCTTCTTAATCATATTTGTAAAAAAATTGATCTTGACTATGATCAAGGAGGTAAAATTGCTGCTACCGGAGCAATTAATAATGATATATTAGAGCAACTAAATTCATTACCCTATTATAAATTACCCTATCCAAAATCTTTGGGATATGAGTGGTTTGAAAAAAATATGATTTCGATCATTGATAATTCCCAAGATACAGCACAAAACTTATTACATACTTCAGTATATCATATTGCCTCGCAAATAGGAATGGATATCAAGAATACTCAAAAGAAAAATGCAAAAGTATTAGTCACTGGTGGCGGTGCGAAAAACGAGTTTTTGATCGAAACTCTTCAAGATAAAGTAAAAGATATGGCACAAATTATAACGCCTGCAGTAGAAATTATAGATTTTAAGGAGGCGATGATTTTTGCTTTTATGGGTGTATTACGAGATATCAATGAAGTCAATTGTCTAAAGTCTGTAACTGGAGCCCAAAGGGATTCGTCTTCTGGAGTACTATATTATCCATTATAAATTACGTTTACCTGTTTATCTTATTATGAAGCTAATAATCGAATATTTATGTATTCGCAAAAACTCATATACTCAAAAACTAAATAACTCAATAACTATTTCTAAATTTGCCAAAAAAACGAAAAAATGCTCATTATTGGTATTGCCGGAGGAACAGGTTGTGGAAAAACCACAGTCGTTAATCAAATTGTAAATGAACTTCCAGAAAATGAAGTATGTGTCATCTCACAAGACTCATATTATAAAGATACCAGTCATTTAACTTATGAAGAAAGGGTAAAAATCAATTTTGACCATCCTCAATCAATAGATTTTGAACTACTAGGAAAACATCTTGCCGCATTAAGAAAAGGAGAAACGATAGATCAGCCTGTATACTCTTTTGTAGAACATAATCGTACCAAAGAAACCCATAGTACAAAACCAAGCAAGGTAATTATTGTAGAAGGGATTCTAATACTCACTAATCCTCAAATAAGAGATATGTTTGACATTAAAATCTATGTCCACACCGATAGTGATGAAAGGTTGATTCGACGTTTAAAAAGAGATATTGCAGAGCGCGGTAGAGATATGGATGAAGTTTTAGATCGATACCAAAACACCTTAAAACCTATGCATCAGCAGTTCATTGATCCCACCAAAGAATTTGCCGATCTCATCATCCCTAACAATAATTACAATAATGTAGCGGTTGATATTGTACGCACCATTATTAAAGAACGCTTGAATTAACTTTTGTACCTTTACAGCAAACATCACCTTAAGTAAATTGAAGCTTAAAAGTTATTTACAAAAATTAAAAAACAAACCGGCACTAATACCGATATTTGCCATATTTCTTAATAAATATGTGCTTATTGTATTGCTTTTTGTGATTTGGATGCTCTTTCTGGATACTAACTCATGGCTTATACATCGTGAATTGGATCAAGAAATTCAGGAACTAGAGGATAATAAAGAATATTACATAAAAGAGATCATAAAGGATCAAAAAGATATCAAAGTATTAAAAGATAGTAGTGAGCTTGAAAAATTTGCTCGAGAAGAATATTTTATGAAACGTGACGATGAAGAGATTTACATCATCGAATACGAAGATAGCGTTCCTAAAACCAAAAAAAATGACTAAACCCTTATTTGACAGTTTTGATGAAGTCTCTGCCAAACAGTGGAAGCAAAAAATTCAATTTGATCTTAAAGGTGCAGATTATAATGAAGCCTTAATTTTCAAATCTTTAGAAGGTATAGACATTAAACCTTTTTATAATCACGAGGATCTTTTCGAAATAAATAATCCCGTTTCTCATCCTTCCAACTGGAGAAATTCTATCAAGATAGAGGTAAAAGAGGCCGAAAAAGGAAATCGAAAGGCAATAAAAGCTATTCAAAAAGGAGCAGAAAGTATCTTTTTTGTAGTTCAAAAAGAAGAGGTGAATCCTAAGGATCTTCTACAAAACATTACCGCTGAAACTCCTCTTTTTATAAAAACCGAATTTCTTTCAACATCATATATCAATATTTTAAATGATATCGCCAAAACTAAAAAGTTGGATATTTATCTTTTTACTGATATTATAAATAGACTTGCAAGTACAGGCAATTGGTTTAAAAATTTAATGGAAGATCATCAAGCCCTAGAAGAAATTACTAAATACCCATCGTTAAAGGGTACTTTGAGTATAGACATAAGTCTCTATCAAAATGCAGGCGCTACAATGACACAACAGTTAGCATACGCTTTAGCACATGCCAATGAATATTTAAATCATTTTGAAAATAAAAACAAGAATCCATTTAAGGAAACCAAAATTACGTTTAAAGTAGCCGTAGGCGGAAATTATTTTTTCGAAATTGCAAAGCTTCGTGCACTTAGAATGCTGTGGAGTGCTTTAGCTTCAGAATATAATGTTATCGAAGAGTGCTTTATAATGGCATTTCCTTCACATCGTAACAAAACAATTTTGGATTACAATGTAAATATGCTTCGCACTACTACCGAGTGTATGAGTGCTATCTTAGGAGGAGCAGATACCATATATAATATTCCTTATGATGATATTTATAATCTGGAAAACGATTTTGGCATAAGGATTTCGTTAAATCAATTATTGATCCTAAAAAATGAAAGCTACTTTGATTTGGTAGAAAATCCTGCGTCTGGTTCTTATTATATAGAAGCTCTTACTCATCAATTAGCAGAACATGCCCTAACATTATTCAAAAATATTGAGCAAGGTGGTGGGTTCTTGAATCAATTGAAATCCGGAAATATACAGCGAAAGATAAAAGAGAGCGCTCAAAAAGAACAAGAACTTTTCGATAAAGAAAAGATTATTTTAACAGGTTCTAATAAATATCAAAACACCAAAGAGGTTATTCCTGAATTTCAAAAAACAGTTTTTCTAGAGAAAAAACCTAGAAAAACTCTCCTTGAACCTGTGATAACAAGGAGACTGAGTGAGCTTTTAGAGAAAAATCTTTAACAAAATGTTAATATTTGCTAACTAATTACTAACTTGCGGCTAAATTTGTAAAACTTAGCCTATACATTAACTTTACTAAATCTTAATCAATGCCCCTAATGATTAGATTAAAAGCGATGTTTATAGTATTGCTTTTATCATCCTTTACTTCATATACCCAATCAGGAATCGATTGTCTTACTATTGACGCAAGTGGTCTATCCAAAAAGGCCTTCGAATCGTTTGAAAAAGACCTATTTACTTATTATAAGTTTGGGAATGATTCTATTAAAACATATAGAACTTTTTTGGCCGAGGTAGCCAGTCTATCCTTAGATCTTAGAAAATTTCCTTCGAGTAATTCAATACAATTAACCCGTGAATTTAAGAAAGCAGCTACTGGTAAGAATTCACTTTGGATTAAATTAAGTGAGTATGAAAATCAGGAAGCCGTCAAGAAATCTAATCCGTCGGCTCAGGGTAATAAAAATGAACAGGAAATTATGATATTTAATTACCGTGGCGGTCTCATACAATGTCTTAAAAACACTAGTGGTAGTGATGATTTTAAAGAAATTATTGATACTCTTGAAGGAGATGGAAATGTAAGTACCTCCATTATAGCCCAAAGAATTTATTATATCCCGGATAATAAGTTTAGAACCAATCAGATTAAAAAGTTTATTGCATTCGATATTTACTATTCAATACTTATGGTAATCGAAAAAGCTTTTTAATGTCTTATTTTTATATTATTCTTATCAAACAGTTCTTTTTTTTTATAAAAACCACTCTAAAAGCTTAATTTTACGACGCTATTAAATTTAGCATTCTAAAAGGCAGCTTTAAATAATGAGTAGAAAAAATATACAAGGTTTAGAAGTACCAAAAGGAACAATATCTAAGAACAAATCACAAAATCCAATCTTCACTACATCCGAAGGAATTGATGTAAAATCTTTTTATACAAAGGATGATATTGACAATTTAGACCACCTTAATTTTTCTGCTGGTATCCCACCATATTTAAGAGGACCATATTCCACGATGTATGTGCGCAGACCTTGGACTATTCGACAATATGCTGGTTTTTCTACGGCAGAAGAAAGCAATGCTTTTTATCGCAGAAATCTTGCAGCGGGTCAAAAAGGATTATCTGTAGCTTTTGATCTTGCCACCCATAGAGGGTATGATAGTGATCACGAAAGAGTTGTTGGAGATGTAGGTATGGCCGGAGTTGCGATAGACTCTGTCGAGGATATGAAAGTACTTTTTGATCAGATTCCACTCGATAAAATGTCAGTTTCAATGACTATGAATGGTGCCGTGTTACCTATTATGGCTTTTTACATTGTTGCTGCAGAAGAACAAGGTGTTGATCAAAATCTATTATCAGGAACGATACAAAATGACATCCTGAAGGAATTTATGGTGCGTAATACTTATATATATCCTCCTACTCCATCAATGCGAATTATTAGCGATATATTTAAATATTGCTCCAAAAATATGCCCAAATTTAACCCGATCAGTATCTCTGGGTATCATATGCAAGAGGCCGGTGCCACTTGCGACATTGAGTTGGCGTATACCCTAGCCGATGGATTGGAGTATATAAGAAAAGGGATAGAAGCGGGTCTGGATATTGATTCCTTTGCCCCTCGCCTATCGTTCTTTTGGGCAATTGGCATGAATCACTTTATGGAAATAGCAAAAATGAGAGCGGCTAGAATGCTTTGGGCAAAATTAATTAAACAGTTTGACCCAAAGAATCCAAAATCTTTAATGCTTCGTACACATTGTCAAACCAGCGGATGGAGCTTGACAGCGCAAGATCCCTTTAATAATGTAGCTCGAACGTGTATTGAAGCCAGTGCCGCTGCTTTTGGAGGAACTCAAAGTTTACATACCAATGCGCTGGATGAAGCAATAGCTTTACCAACAGATTTTTCGGCCAGAATTGCTAGAAATACTCAAATCTATCTTCAGGAAGAAACCAATATAACACGTACAGTAGACCCTTGGGCAGGGAGTTATTATGTAGAATCCCTCACCCATGATATTGCAGAAAAAGCCTGGAAACTCATTCAAGAAGTTGAAGAACTGGGCGGAATGACAAAAGCTATTGAAGCTGGAATACCAAAAATGAGGATTGAAGAAGCTGCTGCACGTAAACAAGCTCGAATTGACAGCGAACAAGATGTCATTATTGGAGTAAATAAATTTAAGTTAGAAGAAGAAGATCCTATCAGCACATTAAAAGTAGATAATCAAGCCGTACGAGCACAACAAATAGAAGGCTTAGAAAAGATAAAAGCAAAAAGAGATGAGCAAGCGGTGCAAACTGCTCTGGCCAATTTGACGAAGGCTGCTTTAGATACTGACCAAAATTTATTAGTTTTAGCAGTAGAAGCTGCAAAATTAAGAGCCACGCTTGGAGAAATAAGTGATGCTCTAGAAAAACAATTTGGAAGATACAAGGCACAAATTAAAACATTTACGGGAGTGTATGCCAGAGAAATAAAAAATGATGAGTCTTTTAATAAGGCAAGAGAGTTAGCCAATGCGTTTGCAGAGTTAGAAGGTCGTAGACCTAGAATTATGATTGCAAAAATGGGGCAGGATGGTCATGATCGTGGTGCAAAGGTAGTTGCCACTAGTTATGCCGATGTTGGTTTTGATGTAGACATAGGGCCTCTATTTCAAACTCCAAAGGAAGCTGCAAAACAGGCAGTTGAAAATGATGTACATATTGTTGGTGTATCTTCACTTGCAGGAGGGCACAAAACATTAGTTCCTCAAATTGTCGAAGAACTTAAAAAATATGGGCGCGAGGATATCATGATCATTGTAGGTGGTGTGATTCCTCCCGATGACTACGATTTCTTATTCGACGCTGGCGCAGTTGCTGTTTTTGGCCCTGGAACCAAAATCAGTGATGCAGCTATCACCATCCTAGAAATTCTTATTTCTACTTTTGAATAGCTGACAAAAATACTATGCGCGCATAGTATTAAAATATAAATCGTAACTTTCAAAAAAATATTGATAATTGTACCTATATGAATTATAAAAATAAAATGCTTCGTGAAGGAGCGCTAAAAGGAAAAAACATAGTAGTTACCGGCGGTGGTAGCGGATTAGGAAAATCGATGACCAAGTACTTTCTTGAACTTGGAGCCAAAGTAGCCATAACTTCGCGTGATCTAGAAAAATTACAAAATACAGCCAAGGAGCTCGAGGCTGAAACTGGGGGAACCTGCTTACCAGTACAATGTGATGTTCGAGAATATGATCAAGTTGAAGCAATGAAAGAGAAAGTTCTAGATGCATTTGGCACTGTAGATGTACTATTGAATAATGCGGCTGGAAATTTTATTTCTCCCACCGAGCGCCTATCTCATCGTGCCTTTGACATTATAATTGATATTGTTCTCAAAGGAACTAAAAATTGTACATTAGCTTTTGGTAAACACTGGATCGATACTAAATACAAAAATACCACTGTACTCAATATTGTTACTACATATGCTTGGACAGGATCGGCCTATGTAGTACCCAGTGCCACTGCAAAAGCTGGTGTTCTCGCCATGACCAGATCACTGGCTGTAGAATGGGCGAAATACGGAATGCGTTTTAACGCTATTGCCCCTGGCCCCTTCCCCACCAAAGGTGCTTGGGACAGATTACTACCTGGGGACTTAAAGGACAAAATTGATATGAAAAATCAAGTTCCTCTTGGTCGTGTGGGAGATCATCAGGAACTTGCAAATCTGGCAGCTTATCTGGTATCAGATTTCTCTGCTTACATCAACGGTGAGGTAGTTACTCTGGACGGTGGCGAATGGTTAAAAGGTGCAGGCCAATTTAATATGCTTGAACAAATTCCTGAAGAAATGTGGGATCAGTTGGAGGCTATGATTCGCGCTAAAAAAAATAAATAATTATTTATTAACAATCCTAAAAGTTCATAAGACCATTCTAAAAGGGGAATGGTCTTTTTTGTTGCTCTCTGTTAACATTTTTCATTTTTATAATATATAATAAATTGTATTTTTACCTCCTAAATCCAAATCTTCCCCTATGGGTAAAATAATAGCGATTGCCAATCAAAAAGGTGGCGTGGGTAAAACCACCACCTCAGTAAATTTAGCAGCTTCTCTAGGTGTACTAGAGAAAAAAGTATTACTTATTGACGCAGATCCTCAAGCCAATGCGACTTCTGGGTTAGGGCTGGATGTAGAATCTATAGAAAAAGGCACTTACCAGATTCTAGAGCATACGCTAAAGCCTGAAGATGCCATTATGGAAACCAGTTCTCCTAATGTACACATCATTCCTGCACATATCGACCTGGTGGCTATAGAGATAGAATTGGTTGATAAAGATGAAAGGGAGTATATGTTAAAAAAAGCAATTCAAGGACTTAAGTCTCAATATGACTATATACTCATAGATTGTGCACCGTCACTTGGATTATTAACACTAAATGCTCTTACTGCGGCAGATTCGGTTATGATCCCTATTCAGTGTGAGTATTTTGCATTAGAAGGGCTAGGTAAACTTTTAAATACGATAAAAAGTGTACAGAAAGTACACAATGAAAAACTCGACATAGAAGGATTACTACTTACAATGTATGATTCTAGATTAAGGCTGTCAAACCAAGTCGTTGAAGAGGTACAAAAACACTTTAATGAGATGGTGTTTAAAACAATCATTCAAAGAAACATACGTTTAAGTGAAGCACCTAGTTATGGTGAGAGTATAATAAACTATGATGCTGCTAGTAAAGGAGCTAGTAATTACTTAAGTTTGGCTCACGAAATAATTAAGAAAAACAGTTAAGGATTCATGGCGAAGGCAACAAAAAAACAAGCTTTGGGAAGAGGACTTTCAGCATTGCTGAAAGATCCCGATAATGATATAAAATCAGTTGACGATAAAAATGCTGATAAAGTAGTTGGTAATATCATAGAATTAGAGCTAGATAGTATTGATGTTAATCCATTTCAGCCACGTACTAGTTTTAATGATGAAACATTGCGCGAACTTGCTACCTCTATAAAAGAAGTTGGGGTTATACAGCCTATTACCGTACGTAAACTGGATTTTAATACCTTTCAGCTAGTTAGTGGTGAACGTCGTTTTCGTGCTTCCAAATTAGCAGGATTAAAAACAATTCCTGCATACATTCGCATTGCCAATGATCAAGAGTCATTAACCATGGCGCTTGTAGAAAATATTCAACGACAAGATCTTGATCCTATAGAAATAGCCTTATCATATCAAAGATTGATTGATGAGATAAGTCTTACTCAAGAACAGTTAAGTGATAGAGTTGGTAAAAAAAGATCTACTATAGCCAATTATCTCAGACTGCTGAAATTAGATCCAATCGTGCAAACTGGTATGCGCGATGGATTTATCTCAATGGGACATGGTCGTGCTTTGATTAACATAGAAGATCAACAGCAACAATTGGATATCTACGAAAAAATAATTAGTAAATCTTTATCTGTACGTGATACAGAGAATTTAGTACGGTCATTACACAGTAAATCAGAAAAGCCTAATGCCGTTTCTACTCCGGGTGCTTTACCAAAACATATTGCCAAAGGAGTAAAAGATTTTTCTGAATATTTTGGCGCAAAAATTGATGTAAAAGTTTCCAGCAAAGGAAGTGGTAAATTAATAATCCCTTTTTCCTCTGAAGAAGATTTTAACCGTTTAAAGAAACTTATCAATAGTGAAGATTAAATGCGCCTATATAATTTTTATATTACTTTTTTCTGTTCAAAGTATAATTTCTCAAGAAAATGAGGAATTGAAAGTTACTACCGAAGATGTTGCCGTTAAAAAGAAGAAAAAAAGAGAGAAAAAGATAAGACCATACGAGCCATTAGCTCCTGCTCGTGCCGCATTTTATTCTGCAGTACTCCCTGGATTAGGACAAGCATATACCAAAAAATATTGGAAAATACCTATTGTGTATGCCGCGATAGGAGCAGGTGTTTATTTTTATCTAGAGAATAATGGTAGATACAATGATTTAAGAGATGCCTACAAAAGACGATTAGCAGGCTTTAATGACGATGAATTCCCTCAATTTACTGAAGATCAATTAATTGATCTTCAAGATCGTTTTCGTCGTGATCAGGAATTATCATTGTTACTCACAGCTGCAGCCTATCTTTTAAACATTGTGGACGCTAATGTTACAGCTCATTTACAACAATATAATATTACTGAAGATCTTTCCTTCAAACCTAAGGTAAATTTTGATGACTTTAATACAGGACTTAACTATGGGGTCTCATTCAACTATAGTTTTTAAAAAGAATTGTGACACAAAAATAATCAATTAAAAAATGAAAATTGCATTACTAGGATATGGCAAGATGGGTAAAACCATCGAAAAAATTGCCATAGAGAGAGGTCACATCATTGTTCTTAAAGTAGACAAAGACGATACTTCATACGACGTTTCTCAAGCAGATGTGGCTATAGATTTTAGTATTCCTGCGGCTGCAGTAAATAATATTACCAATTGTTTTAATGCTAATGTACCTGTAATATCAGGAACTACAGGATGGTTAGATCATTACGAGACTATGGTGGATTTGTGTAAAGAAAAGAACGGGAGTTTTATCTATTCATCCAATTATAGTCTGGGAGTTAATCTATTCTTTGAGCTCAACAAGAAATTAGCAAAAATGATGAGTACTGTAGAAGGGTATGATGTTGCCATGGAAGAAATTCATCATACTGAAAAATTAGATGCTCCAAGTGGTACCGCTATTACTCTAGCAGAGGGAATCATTGAGATCAGTGATAAAAAATCATGGAAACTTGATACTGGAGATCATAATACTATCTGTATAACCTCAAAAAGGATTGACAAAGTTCCCGGTACGCATACAGTTACCTACTCATCAAAAGTAGATGATATAGAGATTACACATACGGCTCATAATCGTAGTGGGTTTGCTCTTGGAGCAGTGATTGCAGCAGAATGGTTACAGGGCAAAAAAGGAATTTTCGGTATGAAAGACGTTTTAGGATTATAAAAACTGTAACGCTTTACAAATTAAAAGTACTTATACTACAAAATACGTTAAAAGATGATACTTACAGAATGGTTTATTTTCTTCCTGGTATTACAGGTTATTCACTTTTTAGGAACATGGAAACTATATATTAAAGCAGGTCGACAAGCCTGGGAAGCCGCTGTTCCTGTATATAATGCTGTGATTTTGATGAAAATCATAAATCGACCATGGTGGTGGGTGGTATTACTTTTCATCCCAGTGATTAATGTAATCATGCTTCCTGTAATATGGGTAGAAACAATAAGAAGTTTTGGTAGAAATTCTACTCAAGATACAGTTCTTGTCATTCTTACTCTTGGATTCTACATATTTTATTTGAACTATATGGTAGATGTGTCCCACATAGAAAATCGAGATTTAAAACCAAAAACTGCTGTAGGAGAATGGATTAGTTCAATTTTATTTGCTGTGGTTGCTGCCACTATTGTTCATACTTATTTTATGCAACCCTACACCATTCCTACAGGATCCTTGGAGAGAACATTGCTGGTTGGAGATTTTTTATTCGTAAGTAAATTTCACTATGGAGCTCGTACTCCTATGACAGCAGTATCCTTCCCCATGGTTCATGATACAATTCCATTAGTACGAACAAAATCTTATTTAAGTAAACCACAATACCCATACTTCAGACTACCCGGTTTTCAAGATATTGATCGTAATGACATCGTAGTGTTCAGCTGGCCTGTTGATACTGTGAGTAAATTCAGAGATCAATCCAATAAAGGATATTATAAACCTATCGATAAAAAATCAAATTATGTAAAACGCTGTGTCGGAATACCGGGAGATACACTAGCCGTAATAGACGGGTACGTCTATATTAATGGTGAAAAGAATGAATTACCAGACCGTGCGCAAATACAGTTTTCTTATGTCGGAACTCCGAAAGGAAGTAATTTCAATTCCCAAAACCTATACAACCGCTATAATATAAAACCAGGAGAATTTGGTTTTACCAGCCAAACAGAATTTAGAGCTGCTGGAATGACAGAAGATGCTGCCGCTAAATTTAAAAGTCATCCAAGTGTGGCATCTTTGCGAAGAAATATAACTCCTAAGGGAGAAAAAGAATATGGTATTTTTCCTAATAATGGTAAAGTAAACTGGAACAGAGACAATTTCGGTCCGATCTACATTCCAGAAGCTGGAAAAACCATTAAAATGGATCTTAATAATTTTTCTTTATATAGAAGAATTATTGAGGTATACGAAGGATCAGAGCTTGGTATTGATAACAAATTATCTGTAAACGGAACTCAGGTATTATTGAATGGTGATCCAATTGACAGCTATACCTTTAAACAGGACTACTATTGGATGATGGGTGATAATCGGCATAATAGTGAAGATAGTCGTGCCTGGGGATATGTACCTGCAAATCATATCGTAGGTAAACCCGTATTTGTATGGTTTAGCTGGGATACCAATGCCAAAGGACTTTTTAATAAAATACGATGGGAGCGTATGTTTACAACAGTTGGTGGTAGTGGACAACCTATTTCTTATTTTAAATATTTCTTAATCGTACTATTTGGATGGATTATATACAACCAATACCGTAAAAGAAAGAAAGGCGCATAACATCAAAAAAGAGAATTGAATATCCCCTTACTCCATCCCATGTATTTTGGATCTATAGCGCAATATGTGGTTATAGCCCAATCAGTATCTGTTGTTTTTGAAAATGAAGACAATTATCAAAAACAAACATATCGCAATCGTACCTATATCTATGGAGCTAACGGTACATTATTACTTACTATCCCTATTAAGCATACAAGAAAAGAAGGGAGGCAACTCTATAAAGATGTTCAAATTGAAAATGATTTTGAATGGCAAATTTTACATTGGAGATCTCTGGAAACTGCCTATAGGACTTCCCCGTTTTTTGAATATTATGAAGATGAACTTATTCACTTATTTCAAAAAAAAAGAAAATTCTTACTAGACTTCAATTATGAATGTATGCAAGCCATACACGATTGTCTTCAATTCGACCTGTCTTTTACTAAAACTAATGAGTATATCAAAGAACCTAAAGATGTAATCGATTTAAGAGGCTTAATCAATGCTAAAAAAGAGAAAAAATACCATCTAGAATCCTATACCCAGGTATTTACAGAAAAACATGGTTTTATTCCTAATCTTTCTATCCTGGATCTACTATTTAATGAAGGAACGAATGCATTAACTTACCTAGAGAATCAAACTATTTTATAATGATTCGGCCTATTGTTCATTATGGGTTTCATCTCGTTATTCCGTTTCTGATTGCAATTTTATTCTTTCCCAAACAATGGAAAAGAGTATATCTTATTTTTTTAGCCACAATGTTTATTGATTTTGATCATCTTTTGGCTATTCCGATTTTTGATACCAATCGTTGCAGTATTAATTTTCATCCTTTACATAGTTATTATGCTATTGTAGGGTACATTATTTTATTCTTTTTTCCAAAAGTTAGGGTAATTGCATTGGCATTGCTATGGCATATCATTACCGATCAGATAGATTGTTGGATGATGTAAATACGGTTTCAACGTATTCATTTACAAAATATTGATTACATTTAGTATGAAATTTGTATGAATACACTTAATTTTTAACCCTATTTTACCTATGAATAAAATTATACTTTTCATTGTACTTTCAACCTTAATTTCTTGTGGAAAACAATCCAAAGAATCTAAAGATGCCGCCGATCAACAAGCAACAAAACAGGATACTACCCCAGCAACACCAATAGACAAATATTATCCTATACCTATGGATACAAAATTTGCCAGCAGGCTTTCCAAAAAAGAAAGTAAATCAATTTTTACGCGAAGAAGAGAAAACCAATTAGGAATTTCAAATCCTGTATATCAGGTGTATTCCTATAACGATGAGTCTGGTGAGTATTTTTTACTGCTCACCGATCATATGAAAGCAGTAAATGAAGAAAAAGACACTTTATATGATAACATTTACGCGGTATACGTAACCAAAAAAAATAATCAATTTAAAAAGAGATCTACAGTTCAAGATGAGATAGATAACGATTGGGAAACTTCTATTGGTTTTTGGAATAAGTACTCAGAATTATCAGATCTTGATAATGATGGTCTTGTAGATCCCATACTGGTCTATGGTACAAGAGGTCAGAATGCGTATAAAGACGGCAGGGTGAAAATTATGGTATATTATCGAGGGAAACGTATGTCTATCAAACACCAGAATAGCGAAATAGAAGATGGAAGACTCACCAAGATCAATAAGAATTTTTATGGATTACCTACCCAAATACAAGAAGCCGTAAAAGAAAAAATGAGACAGATGGTAACTAATAAGCACGCTATTTTTTCAGCAGAATGGGAAAAGAAAATGGCTAACAGAGCTATCCGTTTAGAAGGGAAGTAACATTACCAGATATTTTGAATTCAAAATTTTATTCGAGTAAAAATAGGATAATGATCTGAGTATTTCACATCAAAATTTTTGAACTCCAGGACCTCTACATCTTCTGGTACCAAAATAAAATCTATTCTAAGGGGAAATAGATCAAACTCAAAAGTTTTTCCGAATCCTTTTCCACCTTTCTTGAAAGTGTCCAATAAACCCTCGGAAATAATTTCATTGTAGACATATGAGTATGCCGTATTATTAAAATCTCCCATAATTATCTTTTTAAAAGAAGACTTTTTCATATGTGCAATCAACATCTCTACCTGTTCTTGCTGTTTTTCAAAAGAAACCTGTACTCTTTTGAGTAACTTTTGAGAATCTGTATTATCAAATCTATCGGTATTTGAACTTATTTTGTGAGATTGCAGATGAATATTATACACACGCACGGTATCCTCTTTGATAATAATGTCTGAAAAGATGATGTTGTTTGCCGTTTCTTCAAAACCGAGAGATCCTTTATTTACTATTGGAAATTTTGAAAAAATTACCAATCCTAATTCTCCATTATTATTGTTAAAATCCTCGAACTTATAGGGGAATTGTGAAAAATCTGTATCTGGATTATTGTAAAACTCTTGTGCACAGAATATATCTGTATTTTGCTTCAGAACCAATTTTGAAATATCATGCGGTATTGTACTTGATTTTATCCAATCAAAACGATTGAAGCTACGCAGATTATAACTAAGTAATGCGATACTATTGTCAATTTCTTCAGAAGACTTACCACTTAATTTATATAAAGACGAAATGTGAGATACTCCTAGAATTAAAACTACCAGAGATAAAATCAATCTTTTATTTAATAAAGCGATCCAATAAATAAGGAAAATAATATTTATGACAATAAAAATAGGAACAGTTAAACTAAGTACCGATAATAAGGGAAATGTTTTGGGCGATACATAAGGTAATAAATAGGATAATAACAGAGCAAACGCCACTATTGAATTTATCAAAAAGATACCCTTGTTAATCAACTTACCCATGTTGCATCCTTATTCCTTTCCTGCCTTAAACAAAAAGTCTTTTTCTTCTTTGGTTAGACTATCATATCCACTCTTGCTGATTTTATCCAAAATAGCATCAATTTGTTGTTGATTTGGAGTTTTAGTATATCCTTTCTTAGCAGAAGTAGTACTTCTTTTGGTAGATTTTGCGTAAGTTTTAGATTTATGAACAGTTTTTAAAGGACTTTTCTTTTTGGGTTTAAACATATTCGCCAGTCCATCCATTAATTTCTCGAACCATGCCCCAATGTCATTGCCTCTTTTAAGTTGAATCGCATAAAAATAGCCGAAAATTGCACCACCCATATGTGCTATTAAACCACCGGCATTACCAGAAGTAGGAATTTGTATCAAATCAGAAAGAACAACAAATAAACCTATTTGCCATAATTTAACATTGAAAAAAATTATACGCACCTCGGCATTTGGAGTGTATGCTGCTATAAAGATCATAATAGCACGAACAGCAGCAGAAGCACCTATTAAATAGGCCAATGACCCCGACAAAACAGGAAATACGTTATAAGAAAAAACAAATAACAATCCACCACAGATGGCTCCTAACAGGTAGATAGTAAGAAATCGCTTCTCTGTAAATAAGTTTAATACATAGGGTCCAAACCAATACAGCACCAGCATATTCCAGAAAATGTGCCAAAAATCGAAATGCAAGAAACTATAGGTAAGTACACTCCAGAATTGTATGATGAGATTCCCCAAATCAACAGGAAGTACAAACCAGCTCATTAAAGCACCCGGACTTGTTTTGAAAACCCAGGAAGCCAATGTAGCAGATAGAAACAGAATCGCATTGATTACGATTAATTTAATGACAATATTAGCGGTCTTAAATTGATATGTTAGATTATTGGCTGCCATATTAATACCAACGATGTTGATTAAACGAATTTTTTTTCCAGTACCACATGGTTATAAAACCAATCACTGCCCCTCCAATATGTGCCCAATGTGCCACATTGGAAGGCCCAAGAATTGCTTGACCTGTAATACCCGAATACAAATCTAACAAGAAATATCCTCCTATTAAATATTTTGCTTTAATTGGAATTGGAATAAAAATAATATATAACGGTAAATTAGGAAACAACACGGCAAACGCGGCCAAGATGCCAAAAATGGCACCAGAGGCTCCAACCATAGGGGTCACATAAGCTCCGATCATTCTTTCAGTCATTTCTTGAGGAATATTAGGATACACCCTAAACTGACCAGTTGAAACAGTTTCTTGGATAAATGAATTAATTTCTGCGGAAGAGAATCCTGCTTCAATATAGGCTTGATACCCCGGATTAAATTGAAAATAGGTAAACAATATTTGAAAACCAACGGCTCCTAGGCCTGAGAAGAAATAAATAAAAAGAAATTTATTTTTACCTATTGATGTTTCAAGATGACTTCCAAACATGTATAAAGCGAACATATTAAAGAATATATGTCCTGTCCCCCCATGCATAAACATATGCGAGACTATCTGCCATATCTGAAAATTTTCATTTTTTGGAAACCATAATGCAAACCATTCAAATGCTTTATCTCCTAGTGATAGTGATCCTATAAAGAAAATAACATTGATGATTAATAAGATCTTAACTGTTTCTGTAATTCTCCCCATGTATTATTTAAAATTTCTTATCAATATCGTCTATTGTTAACGTGATGAACGTAGGCTTATTATCAGGCGTTATAGTAGGTTCTGTACATGCAAACAAGCTATTTGCCATATATTGCAATTGTTCTGGAGCCAATTCTACCCCCGTGCGTATGGCAACACTTTTGGCAATAGATTTTGCCAAAAGATCTGTTTGTGAAAAACCAGTATCTGGCACCTCATTCTCTAAGTCACTTAGCAATTGCTCCAATAAAACCGAAACTTCTTTTTCTGAAACGACAGTGGGTATTGCTGTAAATTCAATCTCACCCATGCTCTGCTCTCCAAATACAAATCCTGTATTTTGAAGCTGTTCTTTTACAGTTTCCAAAAGTGTTATTTCTGTCTTGGAAAAAGAAAGTTTCAACGGAAACAATAATTGTTGGCTAACCGCATTGGCCATAGTAATGCTTCGTAACAATTCTTCGTATACTATTCTTTGATGCGCTCGATTTTGATTGATAATAACCATACCACTTTTGATAGTAGTGACTATATATTTTTTCTTAAGTTGATATGTGGTAAGATGTCCAATTTTTTTTTCGTTTGACTTAAATAGAGAACCCGTAACCTCTGTACTTTCAAATTCAACTGTGGAGAATTCTTCTGCTGTCGACGATTTAGGTAAAGTTATTTCCGATTCTAATCCTACGTATAGTTTTTCCCAACTTCCTACGGGCTCCTTTTTAAAAGATGAAGTATAGCTCTTACCCGATCCGCCAGAACCTAATTTTTCATCCTTGAAAGGATTAAAATTTCGATCTACCTCAATAGTGGGAGCCTTTGCATTCTTACCTTTATATTCATACGGGGTGTCCATAGAAGCATCTCGGTCAAAGTCTAAAATGGGTGCTACATTAAATTGCCCTAAGCTATGTTTTATTGTAGAACGCAAAATAGCGTATAACGCATGTTCATCCTCAAATTTAATTTCTGTTTTGGTGGGATGAATATTAATATCTATTGATTTTGGATCTACTCGCAGATAGATAAAATAGCTAGGATGTGCTTTATCTTTTAAGAGTCCCTCAAAAGCTGCATTGACCGCATGATTTAAATATGGACTTTTTATAAATCTATTATTCACAAAGAAAAACTGCTCTCCTCGTGATCTTTTTGCATATTCAGGTTTTCCAACAAAACCACTTATAGCAACCAAATCTGTTTCCTCGGTAACAGGAACCAACTTTTCATTTGTTTTTCCCCCAAAGATATTTACAATACGTTGACGATCATTAGATACTGGTAAATTAAAAACCTCGCTCCCATTATGATACATGTCAAATTTGATGTTGGGATGTGCCATTGCTACACGGTGAAATTCATCAATAATATGTCGTAATTCTACGGTATTAGATTTTAAAAAATTACGACGTGCAGGAATATTATAAAACAGGTTCTTGACACAAATAGAAGTCCCTTTAGAGGTCACGCAAACCTCTTGAGAAATAACTTGGCTTCCTTCAATCTTGATTTCAGTTCCTACCTCATCATTATCCTGCTTAGTTTTTAACTCAACGTGAGCAATAGCGGCTATAGAGGCTAATGCCTCCCCTCTAAAACCTTTGGTATTAAGCTCAAAAAGATCTTCAGCATTTTTTATTTTCGAAGTAGCATGACGTTCAAAACTCAATCTGGCATCGGTAACGCTCATTCCCACACCATCATCAATAACCTGAATAAGAGTTTTACCCGCTTCTTTTATAATTAGTTTAATTACCGTAGCCTGTGCGTCAATAGCATTTTCCAGTAACTCTTTTACTACAGAAGCTGGCCTTTGAACTACCTCTCCCGCGGCAATTTGGTTAGCAACATGATCCGGTAACAGCTGTATAATATCAGACATCAAGAACGGGTAAAGAATATGGATAAATCAAAATCTATGAGATATAGAAAAATAAAAAGCAGTATTAAAAAAATCCATAAAATCCTTAGATTCACCTTTTTGTCAGAATGATTCTTTAATTCGTCCCAGGCTGTAGAAAATCTGTTTTTAAGGTTTCCGCTTTTTCCTACAGTACTTCTGAATTTATCAAACTTATGCTCCATTTGATATGGGTTTCCTTCTCCTTTGTCATCCCAATATCGAGGAGAGTAATTAAATCTTTTATTTTTTCTTGTCTTGAAAATTCCCATAATAAATTCAAAGGTACTTAAAAATGTATTGTAATATAATCCTTTTAGCATTACAATAACATGAAAATATCAACAACAAGGCATCCTACAACAGATATTTAACGAAGAAAAGCTATTTATAAAATTTTGCGTCTTTGCGTAATTGCGCCATTTTTATCGCAGCGATGGCAGCCTCAGTCCCTTTGTTTCCATGTTTACCACCAGATCGATCGATGGATTGTTGGATTGTGTTATCGGTAAGAACACAAAAAATAACAGGAATATCACTATTAAGGTTCAAATCTTTGATGCCTTGAGTAACACCTTCACAAACGAAATCAAAATGTTTGGTTTCTCCCTGGATAACAGAACCGATAGCTATCACTACATCAAGCATATCAAAAGATTCTTGCATTTTTTTGCACCCGTATACCAATTCGAAACTACCAGGTACATTCCATCTTACAATATTTTCTTTTATGGCACCGCAATCAATTAATGCATCAAACGCTCCTTGAAACAATGCTTGTGTAATAGTTTCATTCCACTCTGAAACAACAATCCCAAACCGAAAATTCTTCGCATCTGGGATTGTAGTTTTATCGTATTGTGATAAATTTTTATTTTCTGTAGCCATGTAAGTTTAAAATATTACATTTTAGTTTTAAAGTTTCTTGTAAAAACTTTAAACTACCCCCCTATTTTTGCATTGCCAGCGCTCTCCCTAAATGAACATCTGCCTGGTTGGCTTCAACGCTCTTAGGGAATTCTTCCTTGATGCGCTCTAAATACGGAATGGCAACTTCGGGTTTATTTAAGGATAACGCAGTAATCGCTGCCTTTAATAAAAACTTTGGAGTTGTGAACTCATTAGTTTTTGCTTTTGCTGCCTTCTCATAATACCCTAATGCTTCTTCAACCTGATCTAATTGCGAAAACGCATCTCCTATACCACCCAGAGCTAATGGGCCTAACATTTCATCATCACTTTTAAAGTTATCCAGGTACGTAATAGCCTCTTGATATTGATTCATGTTGAGGTAAGAAAAACCAGCATAATAATTAGCAAGATTAGCAGCTTTGGTACTACCATAATTTTCAATGATCTCTAAGAATCCATATTTACCTTCACCTCCATTAAGTGCAAGTGTGTATAACGAATCACGTACAACAGAATTGCCGTTAACCGCATTATCAAAATATTGTTGAGCCTGAAACATCTCATTTGCCGCTTCTTGCTCTTTTGGTTCTTGAATAAATTTTTGGAATCCAAGATATCCTAATATCACAACAGCGATCAATCCAACAATACCAAGTATATATTTTTGGTTAGCCGCAACCCATTCTTCAGTTCTGGAGGCTCCCTCATCTAAGGTATTAAATACCTCTGCTGTTGTTGATTTGTCTTCAATTTGCTCAACTTCTTCAGCTTTATTTTTTGGTTTATATCCTCGTTTCTTATAAGTTGCCATAAGTTTTCTTTAATGAAGGGCAAAAATAAAATTTTTATTCATAATTAAAAGCACAACTATTTATTATTTTTCAATAATTTGCACAGATTAATTAAGAATTTTACAAAAGTTACGACTCCTTGATCATCAATGTTTTATGATTTTAAAAACACTCTCTTTAATCAATTATAAAAATTTTGAATCAGTCAATTTTCAATTTGACGATAAGATAAATTGCCTGGTAGGAAATAATGGGGTGGGAAAAACGAACATTCTTGATGCTATTTATCATTTATCTTTTGGAAAAAGCTATTTCAACCCCATAACCGGTCAAAACATAAGGCATAGTACAGATTTCTTTGTCATTGATGGACTTTATAAAAAAAATGATAGAGAGGAAAAAGTTATTGTAAGCGCCAAAAGAGGGCAAAAAAAAGTGATCAAACGTAATGGAAAAGTGTATGATACATTTAGTGAACATATAGGCTTTTTACCATTGGTGATCATTTCTCCTACAGATAGAGATCTGATTACTGAGGGGAGTGATACTCGTCGTAAGTTTATTGATGGTGTTATTTCGCAAAGTGATCAAAATTATCTTTCAACCCTATTGAAATATTCGAAGCTGGTATCACAGCGTAATGCTTTATTAAAATACTTTGCCGTTAATAACACCTTTGATGCGACACAGCTTGATATTTATAATCAGCAATTACATGAACATGGTAGCATTATTCATCAAAAAAGGGCAGACTTTCTAGAAACATTTATCCCTATATTTACAAACAGATATCAGGCGATAAGTTCTGGTGTAGAAAAAGTTTCTCTCACCTACCAAAGTAGATTATCTGAAACTGATCTATTAACCCTATTAGAGCAAAACCTTGCTAAAGATAAGATGTTGCAGTACACAAGTGTAGGGGTTCATAAGGATGATTTATCTTTTGAGATTGAAGGATATCCTATCAAAAAATTTGGTAGTCAGGGACAGCAAAAATCTTTTCTAATTGCTTTAAAACTGGCACAATTTGATTTCATCAAAAAAGAAAGTAAAGTAAACCCCATCCTATTGCTCGACGACATTTTTGACAAGCTTGATGAGAAAAGGGTAGAACATATCATAAAATTGGTAGATGATCAAAATTTTGGGCAACTCTTTATAAGTGATACTCATGCCGACCGCACCGAAGAGGTGGTAAAAAGAATATCACAATCTTATAAAATTTTTAAACTGGCAAATAACGATAATATGTAGTGTAGTACTAAATGAATTTATGAGATATGAAAAGAATCATGTATATATTATTGTTTATAGTTTCTTGTACAAAATCAAATCCTGAGGCGTATCGGCAATACATCAATGGCTATTGGGAAATCGAACGGGTCGTTTTATCTGATGGAACAGAAAAAAAATATAATTTTAACCAAAGTATTGACTTTTTTGAAGTAAAAGATTCTTTAGGTATACGCAAAAAAGTACAACCAAAATTGGACGGAAGTTTTGTTACCAGTAAGGATAGTGAAATATTTACTCTGAAAATAGAAAACGACAGTTTAAGAATGTATTATAAAACTGCTTTATCTTCGTGGATCGAGACCGTTATTTCTGCAAAAGAAAACCAAATTATCATTAAAAATGAGGCTGGAAATATGTACTTTTATAAACCTTATAAAAAGATCTCATTGTAATGGTCAAACGTCATCAAGAACATCAAAGCCTAAGCGAAGTTCTAAAAGATTTTGTTACAGATAATAAGCTACAACGTGGGTTAGATAAAGTTGCTGTTCGCGATGTTTGGGAAAAGATAATGGGCCCGGCTATTACCAAATACACTCAGAATATAAAGTTAGAAAGAGATACCTTGTATGTGCAACTCACCTCTTCGGTCTTGAGGGAAGAGTTAAGTTATGGTAAACAAAAGATTATAGATAACCTCAATGAAGAATTAAATAGAGAACTAATTAAAAAATTAGTTCTGCGCTAGTTTGTCCTATTGTATATCGATATTCACACAAAATTTGGAGGTTGTGCATCCTGCTATTTCTGTAACAATACAGACCTCGTAAGACAAACCTGGATCAAACTGAAAGGAGAATATATTGTCACCGCTAGCTCCACCATCGTTTTCTTGAAACTCTCCGTTAATTGTCCATTGATACGTGATGTCCCTCATCCCAAGAAAATTAGCAATAAAATCGTATGTATTTGTAATTCCTTGTTGTTCTGTTACAAAGAATGGCTCTGGGCATACAATAATTTCTTGACAAAATTCTGTTCCAATGGGACATAATGGTGTCTCTGCACTTATACACACATTGTGAATCCCAGGAGTGAACTGAAAAATAAACATATTGTCACCGTTTACTCCACCATCATTATCTTCTACAATTTGATCATCTACTACCCAATCGTATTGAGTCTCATTGATCCCCTCGAAATTGGCCATGAAATTATAAGAAAATGTCTCCGGTTCTCTTTCAGATTCGAACCTAAGATCAGGACATACCGTTTCGACCACAATTTCTTTGCATACTTTTTTCCCTTCAGGGCAATCTGGGGTGACTACTCTTATGCAAACTTCATAGATTCCCGGGGAAGTAAATTCTCTTGTAAACGGATTTCCGTCAATTACCACCTCTGTGATAACTTCACCATCAATCTTGAAAAAGAACTCATAACCTTCTTTAATTTCAAAACTTGGAATTATCTGATATCTAGTGTTAGATATTTGCTCGATCTCAAAGCTGATATCGGGACAACCTACACACGTATTTATGATATTATAAAACTCATAATATGTTGAAATTGTCGTTTCTTCAAAATCTGGTGCTACAGAAATTTTTATAGGGAATTTGAAATTGGGCTGATAATTATCTCTTTGACCCGAAACAAAACGATTAAAAGCTTCGATGTTTTCAATAATTACTTCCGTCCTTAGATCATCAAATAAGGTTATTGGATATTCTAATCTATAGCATTGTCTAAAAAGAGAGACAAAATCATCTCCGAAAGTATGTAATTGGCATTCTCTAAGTACATCATATAGCGAATCTTCGTCCTCAACTTTAAATGAAGTATCATTTCCTTTAAATTTAATCTCTACCGGAAATTGAATTCCACTTATATTAAAATTACTGCTTTGACCGGCTATTACATCCAGTAATCCTGAAAAACTATTAACCCTGATATTAGAATCTGTATTATACCCTAAAACTATAGGGTATACAAAACTAAAACACAATTCGCTCTCTACCACGGTATCACCCCTGGAGTCGATATCATTAAGAATAGACACCATTGCAACGGTTGATGTAACATTACCTCCTGTTTCTTCAGGAAAAAATGAATCATCATTCACACAGGAACTAAGCTGCATGACCAGCACTAGTAAAAATCCTCTTATGTATGTTATAAGTTTCTTCAATGTTTATCTGCTTATATATCTATAACGTTTATTTAGAGTATCCACCCTACCCTTATGATTTTGATAAGCTAATGGCAATCAATGTATAAAAATTAAATCACAATCAAAAAAGTATATCCTTCTGTAAATAAAAATCCCCGAAAGCATATGGCTGTATCTTCCGGGGAAATAACCTAATTAATCTAACCTAAACTAACTTAATTATCATTTTGTTATCAATTTTTATTTTGGGTTTATTATTCTACCACCAGCTCTTTACAAATTTCTACTCCCATAGGACAATTAGGGGTTTCAATGGCTAAGCATATTTCATAGGTTCCTGGGTTAAATTGATAGTAGAAAGGATTTTGCTGACCTGAACTACTACCTACATATTCTCCATCTACAAACCACTCTGAGGAGACGTCTTCTACTCCCGTAAAATTACCTGGGTAGAAATAGTATGCAGGATTACCTCCATCTTGTTCTAGTTCAAAAGATAATTCTGGGCAAGAACCTTCTATCTCGATAATCTTACAGAACGAGGTACCGTTTGGACACTCTGGAGTTTCTATCATTAGACATACCTCATACCTTCCTGGACCAGCGAATTCATAGTAAAATGGATTGTTGTGGGGAAATTCTGGAGAATTCCCAACGTAGTCTCCGTTTACAAACCATTCTAAGGTAGTGTCATCTATACCGTCGAATGCCCCAGGATAAAAATAATACGCTGACTTATCCCCATCTTTTTCTGATTCAAACAATAATTCTGGGCAAGCTCCTCCTACTCTTATTTCTTTACAATACTTAACTCCTTCTGGGCAATCTGGAGTGATCACCTGTAAGCATACTTTATATACGCCAGACTCAAATTGATATCTCAGAACTCGATTTCCAGATTGTGAATCGGTTGAATTTTCAATACGAGCATCATTTATGAACCAATTTATCTCTGAAACATTATCTGTTCCTTCTATAATAGATTCAAAAACATAAGTATTTACAGTTCCTGCAACCATTTCTTTTTCAAAAGCGATTTCTGGGCATGCTCGATTTGGTTCTTCTACAATAATCTCTTTACAGTAAGATACTCCTTCTGGGCAATCTGGGGTTTCAGTTTTAATACATACTTCGTAAACACCCGGCTCTTTAAAATCATAAATTAAGTAGTTACGTTCATCAGCACTAGAATCTTCAACTAATTCTCCATTTACAAACCATCCATAACCAATTTCTTGTATTCCTCTAAAATTGGCAAAAAACTTATATGTATATGGCTCTTTATATCGTTCTTGTTTAAAAAACAAATCAGGACATGGATTATTTTCATCTACTTCAACATTTATCTCTACACATGCTTCTCTAACTAAGTCTCCTTTTATCAATTGAACACAAATTGTATGTGTACCCGATTCAAATAGATAATCCAAAATCTGATTGATAATATCATTTTGATTTTCACCATCAATGACATTTCCATCTATAGTCCAAACCAATCGAGCATCTTCCACACCACTGGTTTTAGCTTCAAATCTATATACAGCACTGCCTTCTTTGTTATCCACTACTATTTCTACTTGAGGGTCTTTATCAAACTCTTCGTTTACCTCACAAGAAGTAAATCCAAGTACAAGTATTAAAGTAGCTATAAACCAAATACTAAGTTTTTTCATCATATTTTATTTTAGGGTTGTTTTAGAATCTTTTTCTAGAGCTCTCTTAAGTGAAACGACTCAAAAAAAAATTACCCTACCCCCTCTGCTTTTATTTAATTTTTGATAGGACGAAAAAAAAATCTAGATTTGAGAATATATTTTTGAACCCCTAATGTCTGAAAACAGCAATTCTACATGTAACGAAAAAGCGTTTGATCAGTTTTTCAAAAGTCATGCTAAACTTTTGAGAAATTATATCTATTACAAATTTGGTGACCTTGATCAGGCAGAGGATATTGTTCAGGATGCTTTTATCAAATTATGGAATAATTGTTCAAAAGTGAGTCTTGCCAAAGCGAAGAGCTACGTTTATACGATTGCGACAAACTTGGGGATAAGTATTACACGTCACCAAAAAGTAAAATTCAAATACCAAGACTATGTTATACAGCGTAAAACAGATATCAATAATGAGTCGCCAGAATTTATTGCGCTTGAAAAAGAATACATGCAAAAGTTAAAAAATGCAATTGCAGATTTGCCCGAAAGACAAAGAGAAGTTTTTCTTTTGAGTAGAATAGATAAAAAAACTTATAAAGAAATTGCAGAGCTATCTAACGTTTCGGTAAAAGCAATAGAGAAGCTTATGCATAAAGCATTATTAACACTTAGGAAAAAAATTGGAAATATATAATTTTAAGTCATAAGTCAATTGTCCATGGTTAGACGTAAAAAATTTAAAAAAAGGGTAGGGTAATTACATAAGTAAACGTTCAATTTATATAGATCTTGATTATGCTAGACGATAAAAAAGATGACATATTCTTATCCAGATGGATTAACGGCGAGCTTTCTAAAGAGGAGCTTAGTGAGTTTCAATCCCACCCCGAGTATGAGCACTACGTAAAAATAATGGCTGGTGCAGATGCTTTAGACCTCAAGAGTTATGATGTTGAGAAAGAACTCTATGCCATAAAATCAAAACGCAGCCTTAAAAAATCGGGTCCTGTTATAAAATTATGGCCTTACTTTGCTGCTGCAGCTTCTATTGCTATTATTCTTGGACTATTTTTCTTTGGTCCCAACAAATCATTTAGTACAGATTATGGACAGAAACTTATTGTAGCACTTCCCGATGGATCTGAAATGACCTTAAATGCCAAATCTATTGCTAGTTTTGATAAAAGTAATTGGGACAATAACCGCACAATAACTTTGGAAGGAGAGGCTTTTTTTAAAGTAAAAAAAGGAAGTAAATTCACGGTGACTACCAAAAACGGAGAAGTTTCGGTACTGGGAACCCAGTTTAATGTAAATTCTCACAACTCTTTATTTGAAGTTAATTGTTTTGAGGGTAAAGTAAGTGTAGTGAATAACAAAAAGAAAGAAATCTTGACTGCAGGAAATGCATATAGAAATCTTGGGAAAACCTATGAAAAATGGACATTTGGTGAATCTACTCCCTCTTGGTTAACTAATACAAGTTCATTTAGAAGTATACCTATACGTTATGTCTTTAAAGAACTTGAAGAACAATACAATATCAAGATTGTTGAGAAAGGTCTAAATCTAGGATATAAATACACCGGAACTTTCCCAAATGACAATATAGAAGTCGCTCTTAAAACGGTTTTTAGTACCTTAGGCATTGAGTATAGCCTATCTCAAGATGGTAAGACTGTCGTACTAGAAAAGTAGTAATAGCATGATAAGACTTTTATGTGTATGTTTTTTTTTATGGAGCATATCTGTTTTTTCTCAAGAAGAAACCAGTGTAATTGTGCTAGAAAACATGCCATTATCTGAAGTTATCAAGGTTATCGAACAGCGATATAATGTGAAATTCTCGTATATAGATTCATTGGTAGATGATAAAAAAGTTTCTATCACAATCGATCCCAAGACCCCAATAGAAAATCTTCTTAAGGAATTAGCACAAAAATCACGTTTAAAATTTAAAGTTACCGGAAACAACTTTGTAACGATTAGTTCTTTTAATAAAAAAGACAAGGTATTTGTTTGTGGATATATTCTAGACGAAGACGAAAAACCTCTTAAGGATATCCGAATTTTTTTTAAATCTACTCGAACTAATATTACTACAGATAAAAAGGGGTATTTTGAGCGTACTGAAGTTCCTTATAATTCAGTTATTTTGGTAAGCGCGCCGGGTTTTAGACAAAAAGTATTAAGCTCAGCATCATTTTTATCGGGTGACTGTCCAAAAATATATCTTATTCATCTACAGGAAGAGGTATTAGATGAAGTTTTCATTCAAGAATATCTAGCAAAAGGAATTACACAGAACAAAAAAATAATCAATATTAATCTAAAAGACGTCGAAGTACTCCCCGGAAGAACAGAACCCGATATTTTACAAAGTATACAGCTTACTCCCGGAGTAAACAATCCCTATGAGACAGCGTCCGGATTATTTGTAAGAGGAAGTACACCGCACCAAAATCTGGTTTTATGGAATGGTATCAAAACTTACCAGCAAGGACATTTTTTTGGGATGCTTTCGGCATTTAATCCATATGTCGCAAAAGAAGTAAACTTTTACAAAAGTGGCGTTAGTGCAAGATATGGCGATAGAATTGCCGGGGTGATCGATATTACCTCAGAAAATGAGGTTACAGATCATTTTCGTGGCGGTGCAGGTTTTAATATGATTAATGCAGATATTGTTATGCATACGCCAATAATTAAAGATAAAGTTTCGCTTCAGGTATCTGGAAGAAGGTCATATACCGATTTACTGGAGACCTTCACCTACAAACAATTTTCTGATCGTGTTTTTCAGAACACTAAAATTACTGATACCTTAAGCATTAATGACGAAAACAACGATTTCTTTTATGCCGATTATAATGCAAATTTGATTATTCACCCTTCTGCTAATCAAAAAGTAGAAGTTAACACAGTATATAGCAAGAATGATCTAGATTTCAGGCGAAGTGATGATTCAGCATCATTTAATGACGATCTAGTTACTGAAAATGAAGGGTATAACGTTAAATGGAAAAGCTCTTATGCCGATAAAGTCTCACTGGATATCAATGCATATTATACCAAATATCTTCTCAATTACCAATTTATTACCAGAGATCCCAATATCATAACAGAAATCGAAAGTAAGAAAAATAGTGTTCTTGATTATGGCGGCGAATTGCAAGTGAATTATAAACTTTCTATGTACCAAAATCTATCTTCAGGGTATCAATATTCTAACAACAACACCAGATATGCTTTTGTGACTACCACCCCGGGTTACGAATTGATTTTAGATGAAGATGACCGTTTTTTGAATACGCATTCGTTTTACACCGAATATAAGTTTGAAAATCCCAAAAACTTCTATCTATCGGCAGGGCTAAGATTTAATCATTATACCGAACTTAACGAATTCTTTATAGAACCCAGAGTTTTTATTCAGAAATACATCACCAAAAATTGGGAAATTAATACTAGTGCCGAGTATAGAAGTCAAGCTACTAGTCAAATACAAGAATCTGTAATAAGTGATCTCTCTCTTGAAAACCAGGTATGGACATTAGCAAATAATGATCAATTTCCTATTATTTCTAGTTATCAATTTACATTGGGCAGTAGTTTCAGAAAGAATAAATGGTATTTGGATATTGGCAGTTATTACAAAAAAATTGATGATATCACCTCGCTAACCGCTGGGTTTATAAATCCAATAAGTAATACGTATCAAAATGGACAAAGCAGTATTTACGGGCTTGATTTCTTCTTAAAAAAAAGATTTAGGAATTATAAAACCTGGGTAAGTTATTCCTACATTAATACTCGAAACAAGTTCGAAAATATAAATAACAACGAATTCTTTCCTGGTAACTGGAATATTGAGCACACTGTAAAATGGTCTCATTTTTATAAAATAAACAATCTTCAATTTTCTTTGGGTTGGCTTTGGCATACGGGAAAAGCATTTACCAATGCTACAGAAATTGATGACGGAAGTGAAATCGTTATTATAGAATTTGATGATATAAACAGTAACAATTTACCTGTATATCATAGATTAGATTTTTCTGCTATTTACGATTTTAAGATTGGATATCATCCAAATATAAAATACCGACTTGGTGTTTCTGTGCTTAACCTTTATAACCGAAAAAATTTGCTAAACAGAGAATTCAGAACAACTAACTCCCTTAACAATCAATTTATTAACGCCGATATATTCTCATTAGGGGTAACGCCAAATATTAGTTTTAGGGTTTTCTGGTAAATAAAAAACCATTCCGCTAATCGAAATGGTTTTAAATTTGTTTGTTGTAAAATTCTTTCTTAAAACTGCTCTCTGCCAGAAAAATGGAAAGCGCCTTCGATAGCTGCATTTTCATCACTATCACTACCATGAACAGCATTCTCGCTGATAGAAGTAGCGTATTTTTTACGAATAGTACCTTCTGCAGCTTCTTCAGGGTTGGTGGCTCCAATCAAAGTTCTAAAATCTTCAACTGCATTTTCTTTTTCCAAAATAGCAGCTACTATTGGACCACTAGTCATATATTCTACTAATTCACCATAAAAAGGACGTTCTTTATGAACTGCATAAAATTCTTTAGCGTCGTTAATTGTAAGTTGGGTAAGTTTCATTGCCACAATTCTAAAACCTGAAGCTGTAATTTGCTCAAGGATTGCCCCAATATATCCTTTTCTAACCGCATCCGGTTTAAGCATTGTAAAAGTTCTGTTTGATGCCATTGTATCTTTTTTGTTGTTACCTCTTAAAGAAGTAGTTGTATTTTAAACTAAAAATTTTAAAAGTTCTGATTTCTAAAATTTTGTGCAAAATTAGCCATAAAAGGATCAAAAGCAAGAATTATTATCAGAAAGTATGCTTTATACTGCTGTAAACCTAAAGAAAGTTAATCTTTGGGATATTGTTTACTATATTTTTGAAGTATCAAATTGTTATCTCCTCTCATTTCCATAGAAACAGTATATGTATCAAAATCGAATTTTAATATTCCGAAACTAGGGGTAGAAATTACCCTACCTACTCTATACTTATTTGATTCGCCTTTATAAGAACTATAAGAATGTGTCAATCCGCTTGAAGTAAAATCTATTAATGGATATTTTAGCCCTTTTACTCTAGTGGTAGAAAATTCTGAAATATGTCTATCTCCACTTAGAATAATTGCATTTCTAACTGCTTTACTGACCAATAATTTCTTGAGTTTAGCCACTTCATGCGGAAAATTACCCCAGGTCTCAAAACCATGTTCTGACGATAAAAATTGAATACTACTTACGATAATTATAAAATCAGAGAAGTTGTTTTCTAGTTCTTTTTCTAACCATTTCCACTGAGCCTCTCCTAATATTGTGCCTTTTCCATCTTCATAAGGCATATAGCGTCTATCTTCTGTATTACTTTTCTTTAAAGGAGATCTAAAGTATCGGGTGTCTAATATGATTACTTTAATATTTCCTTTTTCAATTTCAAAAAGTTTAGAGGTATATACTCCTTCTTGTTTTCTTCTCGGATCATCATTTGATACTCCTAAAAAATCTAAAAATAGCCGCTGACTTTCGTTTTTCATCCTCCACTCTTCTCCGGCATCATTTTTGCCATAGTCATGATCATCCCATGTACCCATTACAGGAACAGAGGCCTTCAATTTTTGATAATCAACATTACTATTCTGCAGCATGTAATCTTGCTTGATCTTGCTCATATCATACGAATCACCATAAATATTGTCTCCTCCCCAGATAAATACATTGGGATTATGCTTTACTATTTCATTCCAAAATGGCTGTGGCTTATTTTGTTTATTACAACTTCCGAAAGCGATAACAAAATCAGTGTCATCGGTCTTGGTGCTTTCTTTTTGTCCGTAACCCAAAAACAAACAATTCCAGAGTATAAGAACAAATATCTTCTTTTGCATAATTTCTAGTTAAGGAGAATAAAAATACATTTTATTGTATTAACAGTATATTAAATCATCTTTAATGATTTTAAAGTTACTGCTTTGGGGGTAGAATGGCTTTTTGTATATTCGCTGACCTATGAATATTAAAGAAATAAAAAAGGTTTTAAGTTCACCTAAGCGTATTGTTATTACCACTCATAAAAATCCAGATGGAGATGCAATAGGATCTTCACTTGCATTGCATCATTATCTTTTATCATTGGGACATGATTCTATAGTCATTACGCCAAATGAATATCCAGATTTTTTGAAGTGGATGCCTGGAGAAGATACAGTGATAAAATTTAGTTGTGATACAAAAATTGTTAGATCAAAAATTAAAGAGGCAGATCTTATTTTTACCTTAGACTTTAATCATTTATCGCGTAGCGGTGATATGAAAGATGAACTGTCAAAAGCCAAAACTAGTTTTGTAATGATTGATCATCATCAACAGCCTGATGACTACGCAAAATATGTTTACAGTGATGTTAGCATGAGTTCGACCTGTCAAATGATTTATCATTTTATCCAAAAATTGGATGATTTACCTAAAATCACTCCCGAGATTGCAACATGTATCTACGTTGGTATTATGACAGACACAGGGTCCTTTAGATTTAGGTCCACAACAAGCAAAACTCATCAGGTAGTAGCAGATCTCATAGATCGTGGCGCCGATAATACAACAATTCATGAAAACGTATATGATACCAATACGCTTTCGAGACTTCAATTAAAGGGTGTTGCACTAAAAAATCTAAAAGTACTGTCAGAGTATAATACGGCGTACATTACGATGTCTCAGAAAGAGTTAGATCAACATAACTTTAGGAAAGGGGATACGGAAGGTTTCGTAAATTTAGGATTGTCTATACAAGGGATTAGATTTGCAGCTATTTTTATAGAAAATAGACAAGAAGGGATTGTAAAAATATCATTACGGTCCAAAGGAGATTTCTCTGTAAATGAATTTTCAAGAAATCATTTTGAGGGAGGCGGTCATCATAATGCAGCTGGAGGAAAAAGTAATCTCCCGCTACCTGATACTGTTGATAAATTTATTAGTATCTTACCCTCTTATAAAAAGCTCTTAAATCAATGAGAACACTACTTGCCATACTTTGTCTGCTCTTTTTGTTTCCTTCTTGTAAAACTCCCGAGGCCAGGAGACCTGTAAGCATAAAATCTGGTTCTTTCATTGATGAATCTATTAATAGAAATAAACAACTTGCCGCTAGAGAAGAATCCAGAATTCAAAAGATCATTGATAAAGACACTGCAAACTCATATATAACTTCTGAAGGTGGTTTTTGGTATTTCTATAATGTGAAAGACACACTTTCTACACGAACACCCAAGTTTGGTGACATCGTTAATTTTAACTATAATGTAAAGGACTTAAATGGTAATATAATCTACACTGAAAAAGAACTAGATACTATTACATACTATATAGATAAAGAAGAACTTTTTTTGGGGCTTAGAGAGGGGCTAAAATTAATGAAGGCCGGTGAAACGGCAACTTTCCTGTTCCCATCGTATCAAGCATATGGATATTATGGGGACGATAATAAGATTGGAACAAATATCCCGTTAAGAACTACAGTAACACTTCATAAAATTACAAAAGAATCAACAACAGAAAATTAATTAACAGTAAAAATGAAAAAACTAAATCTTTTATTCTTAGCCTTTATTGCAATAGCTATTAGTAGTTGTAACGAAAAATATCCAGAACTGGAAGACGGTATGTATGCCGAAATCAAAACAAACAAAGGTGTTGCAATAGCAGAGTTATTCTACAAAGAAACTCCTATGACCGTCGCCAATTTTGTTTCTTTGGCAGAAGGTACAAATACTATGGTAGATAGTTCGTACTTAGGTAAAAAATACTATAACGGAATCATCTTTCATAGAGTAATCAAAGATTTTATGATACAAACTGGTGATCCTTTAGGAACCGGTACGGGTGATCCCGGATATAAATTCCCCGATGAAATCGTAGACTCTTTAACACACAAATCAAAAGGAATTCTTTCTATGGCGAATTCTGGACCAGGAACGAACGGTAGTCAATTTTTTATTACACTGAAAGAAACTCCGTGGTTAAATGGAAAACATACAGTTTTTGGAGAGATTGTGATGGGACAAGATGTTATTGATAGTATAGGTACAACCAAAACGGGTGCTAGAGATAAGCCAGAAAATGAAATCAAAATGCTCGAGGTAAATATTATTCGTAAAGGATCTGAGGCGAAGGCTTTTGATACAGACGAAGCATTTACAGAAAAACTTAAAGTAATCGAGGAAGAAAAAGCCGAAAAAGAACGCTTAGCAAAAGAAAGAAACGAAAAAATAGCTGCTAAATATGCAGAGTTAAAAGAAAAGGCTACAAAATTAGACAGCGGACTTGAGATCTATTTTCTTAATAAAGGTACTGGTGAAAAACCGAAAATAGGTGATAATATTCTAATAAATTATGAAGGATACTTATCAAACGGTCAGATGTTTGATACCAGTTATGAGGACAAAGCAAAAGAATTTGGAGTATTTGATAACCGCAGAGCTCCATACCAGCCAATGCCAATGCCATATTCACCTGATGCGCGAATGATTCCTGGATTTAGAGAAGGAGCTTTAGAAATGAAAAATGTTGGTGACAGAGCCATATTATTTATCCCATCACACTTAGGTTATGGAGAAAGAGGTGCAGGACCAATTCCTCCCAACTCAGACCTTATTTTTGAATTAGAGATTATGGACATTCAAGATCCTAATAGTGTTCCTCAAGGACATTCTAAAGATGACGGCCACGGCCACTAATAATATCTCCACAATACTTAAAGCATCTCTTTATCGAGATGCTTTTTTTTGTTAAAATATTATCATCCTTAAAATAAATACTATTTTACTGCTCAGAAATATGCAGACCAGCTTCATCCATTAATCTTTGCTGATCTATCTTCTTATTTTATCAATGAATGATTCGCGGTCCTCGATCTCCTCTTATACTATAGAGTCATAAATCAAGTTTTTTCTTTTTGTGGATTAGCTAACCAAAACTGTCATAGAAATGATTGTTAAAACAGTAATTCTTTTTGTCATGAACAAATGCATATGGTTATTGTTCAATAAAAATTCATGATCTTATTTAGAAGAAGTTGTTCTTTTATTTTAATTCTATTTTATCAATTAAAAGTTTGAATTCTTCTGCTTTTTTATTTCCAATTAAAAAAGTGATTTCTTCTATATGATTTGCAGAAAAATTTGGTTGATCAAGCTTTCGTCCTCTAAAAGAAGGGTACATGTCACGAAGTGTAATTTCTATTTCTTGCAACTCACCAGAAGTCGAGAATGGCATTATGTACGAGTAGTAATCGGTAGAATTGGGTTTTACTCTAAATTGATATTTTTTACCATCACCTTTCAATTTAAGGATAATCTTTGTAAACCTTTTAACCTCTGTTTTTTCAAACTGGTAACGTACCGATGAAAACCCTCCATTGTTTTCTAATGACACATAACCTTTAAAAACCCCAAAACCATCGGTATTCAGAGTAATACTACTTGATGACCTTCCTCCCATGACAACATCGTCAACTATTCTCCAGTCTTGGATATCAGATTTTATACTAAAATCAAAAATGGTTAGTGAATTCATAAATATCAATAAAATGATAATGCAAAATAAGTATTTCATACGAACTTCTTTTAAATTATTAAAATGATTTGAGAATAATTCGTTTCTGCAAATCAAGTGAAAACGACGCATCTAGTGTTAAAGATATGTATTGCTTATCAATTTTTGAACACATTTCAACTATAATAAATTCAACGGGCGTGTTCTATGATGTTTTCATTATTCTGCATAGACCTTAGAAATAGGAAAGTAAAAATTACAAAATCGTTCAATACTTACTTGCAGTAAAATTTCTTTATCATTTATTCATACTCAAAATCAATCAAACTACTACTCTTTAAGAAGATTTACTTTTTCGGAATCTCTTTTAAAATCTCCAAAACAAACTTCCAATATTTGTGTACAGAAGAGATGCTGGCTCGCTCATCTGGTGAATGTGCCCCAAGGATTGTAGGGCCGAAAGAAATCATATCCATATCAGGATAGTGTTGTCCCAGGATTCCACACTCAAGCCCCGCATGGCATGCCGCTACATGAGCCTTTTCTCCGTTCAGTTTTTGATATAATTCATCAAGAACTTTTAATATGGGTGAATTCATATTTGGAGCCCAACCTGGGTAATCTCCACTAGTAGTCACTTCACAGCCAATAAGCTCAAATGTAGCCCTTAGTTTATTGACCATGTCTAGTTTAGATGACTCAACACTGCTACGAGTCAAACATTCGATGGTAACATCTCCTTGTTCAATTGTCACTTTGGCAATATTGTTAGAAGTCTCCACCAAATCTGGAATCGAGGCACTCATGGTATACACTCCATTATGAGCGGCATATAATGCTTTTATCACTCCTTCTTGAACCCCAAGATCCATAATTGTAGTAGGTAATTTTGTGTTTGCAACTTCTATTTGAAGATTAGGATCTACCGCAGAAAGTTCATTTTTGATGGTGTTAGACAACTCATTGACTTCAAATTCAAACGCCTTGGACTGAATGGTATCTACAACCACAGTAGCAAAACTTTCTCTGGGGATTGCATTTCTAAGGCTTCCTCCTTTAATTTGATTAATACGAAGGCCATAATTCTCGAACCCATCGAACAACAAGCGATTCATTATCTTGTTAGCGTTGCCCAACCCTTTATGAATGTCCATTCCAGAGTGGCCACCGTTGAGCCCTGTGATTGATATGGTATATGCAGTTTTTCCCTCAGGTATAGCTTCTTCTTTATAAGTTCGTTTGGCAGTTACATCGACTCCTCCGGCACATCCCACTCCTATCTCGTCATCCTCTTCGGTGTCCAGGTTTAACAATATATCTCCTTGTAACCACCCCCCCTCTAATCCGATAGCACCAGTCATTCCAGTTTCTTCATCAATCGTAAAAAGGGCTTCTATGGCAGGATGCTGAATATCTTTAGCTTCAAGAATAGCCATAATAGTTGCTACCCCTAGTCCATTATCTGCTCCTAATGTTGTTCCATTAGCGCGCACCCAATCCCCGTCTACATACATTTCTATACCTTGGGTATCAAAATCAAAATTGGTATCTGTATTTTTTTGGTGTACCATATCCAAATGAGACTGCATTACCACCGTTTTTCGATCTTCCATCCCTTCTGTAGCTGGTTTTCTGATCAATACATTACCCACTTTATCAATTTCTGTATGAAGACCAAGAGATTCTCCGAAGTCCTTCATAAATTTTATTATTCGCTCTTCTTTTTTTGAAGGCCTTGGTACTGCATTAAGATCTGCAAACTTATTCCAGAGTGCTTTAGGTTCAAGGTTTCTTATTTCTGAGTTCATATTTGTATTGTATTTTCGCAAATGTACTATATTATGATAACCTTAAATCAAATGAAATACTAAAAGTTGTAGTTTTGTCAACCTAAATGATCTTTATATAATGCAATCCAAAACAAAGCTATTTCTTACTCTATTGTTACCCGTTCAAATTGTCCTAATTAAGATTATTTCCTTTTTTCCTGGATTTATCGAGCACTTTTACAGCAATGGCATATTTATTTACACTTCTAAACTATTACGTTATGTATTTGGATGGATTCCTTTTTCATTTGGTGATGTTTTATACTGTGTTGTGATTATCATGATTCTTCGATTTTTTATCAAAAAAGTATTTAAAAGAGGTGTTGCCTGGAAAGAAATAATATTAGACATTGGTGCTACACTATCTTTGGTATATGCATGTTTTCATATGTTATGGGGAATGAACTACTATAGACTACCACTGCATGAAATACTGAAAATCGATGATCAATACACCGAAGAAGAACTTATTGAAGTTTCTGAAGCTCTGATCGTTAAGGCCAATCATTTGCATGCAAAACTAGAAATTAATGATTCTTTACCCATAAGAATTCCCTATTCTAAAGAAGAAGTTTTTGAAAAAACGGTGCCCGCCTATAATCAATTAAATGGTATATTTCCTGAATTGAATTACCATCCTAAAAGCATAAAGACTTCAATTTTGAGCCTACCTCTAACCTATATGGGCTTTAGTGGATATCTTAATCCGATTACAAATGAAGCACAAGTAAACGGCTTGATCCTGAATTATAAGGCCCCTACAACTAGTTGTCATGAAGGGGCTCACCAATTGGGGTTTGCCAAAGAGAATGAGGCAAATTTTATCGCTGCATTAACGACAATAAAATATGATGATATTTATTTCAATTACAGTGGAACTACATTTGCCCTAAAATTTTGTCTAAACGACCTTTACTTACGTAATGAGGAAAAGGCTATTTGTTTAATCGAAGAATTGCGACCAGGAATACGAAAAAATTATCGTGAGGTGAATGAATTTTGGGATTCGTATAAAAATCCACTAGAACCTATTTTTAAGGGAACGTACGACAGCTATTTAAAAGCTAATAACCAACCAGATGGCATGGATACCTATAGTTATGTGGTTGCTTTATTAGTAAATCATTATAAGGTAAATCCTATTACGTATCAAAAATAGTTTAGATAGTTCTTATTTGCCTGTTAAATAATTGCCAATTATCGAGCTATTTTAGGCTCATCTGCTATCTTTAAATCCAATTCAACACTTTATACAGCTTTTATGAAAAAACTTCTAGTATCACTCACAGTGGTATGTTGGAGCTTCAATTTTTATGCACAGGAATACTTCCCTAAGAATGACGGAGTTAAAACTACAGATGCCAACTACACTGTATTCAAAAATGCAACCATACATACTACACCCGATTCAGAAATCAACAACGGAACTTTGATTATTTATAAAGGAAAGATTATTGAAGTTGGAAATTCTGTATCAATACCTCAGAATAGTGTGGTTATTGACCTAAAAGGAAAACATATCTACGCTTCTTTTATCGATCCTTTTACAAATTTTGGTATCGAAAAACCAAAAAAACAAGGCGGTAGTATTTTTAGTCCAGGTGCTCAACCCCAGTGGGGAGCTTCGCGAGAAGGACATTATTGGAACGATCATATACGACCCGAAAACAATGCCTTGACCAATTTTAAATATGACGATAAAAAAGCCACTGAATATATAAAAGAAGGTTTTGGTGTATTGAATACTCATATGCCCGACGGAATCATTAGAGGTACTGGGTTATTGGTTGCTTTAAATAATGAAGGAACCGAAGGTGAGCGACTACTCAGTGATCGATCAGCTCAATTTTTATCTTTTGATAAAAGTAATCGGAGTAAACAAGTTTATCCAACATCGTTAATGGGTGCTATGGCACTACTCAGACAAGTTTATTATGATGCAGATTGGTATGCCTCCGATAATGCAAATACCAAAGATTTGTCTCTTGAAGCTTTAGAAAGAAACAAAAACCTTCCTCAGATTTTTGAAGCAGGTAGCCGTACTAATGGTTTCAGAGCTGATAAAATCGCAGATCAATTCAATATAAAATATGTAATTGTTGGAGGTGGTGACGAATATGCAAGAATCGATAAAGTGAAAGCTACGAATGCTACATATATCATCCCATTAGATTTTCCAGAAGCTTATGATGTATCAGATCCTTACATGGTAAATATAGTAAGTCTTGGAGATATGCGTCATTGGAATCAAGCACCAACTAATCCATCGGTGTTATCAAAAAACGGAATTTCTTTTTCCTTGACTACACATAAACTTAAAAAAGTAGCAGATCAGAAAACTCGATTAATGAAAGCTATAGAGCATGGTCTGGATAAAAAGATAGCTCTTGCGGCCTTAACAACTGTTCCTGCACAAATTTTAGGAAAAAGCAACCTTCTAGGTAGTATTAAAAAGGGTGCCTATGCTAATTTTCTCATTACCAAAGACGAATTATTTTCGAAAGACAACATTATCTACGAAAATTGGGTACAAGGCCATAAGAATATTGTGAATGATATGACTATCAAAGATATTAATGGAACCTATGATTTAACTCTTGCAGGAAAGACCTATGAGCTTTCCATCTCTGGAAAACCTGATCAACCAAAAGCAGAAGTGAAACTAGGAGAAACCAAATTAGGTTCAAAAATAAATTATAAAAACGATTGGGTTACGCTTACTTTTACAGACGCCGATACTACGAAGACTCAATATACCAGAATTGTTTCGGCAATAGGAGAGACTCCTAATTTTTGGAGCGGTAAAGCAATTCTTCCAAATGGCGCTGAGACTACTTTTACTGCAAAAAAGAAACCTCAAGAAAATAATGAACAGAAAAAAGATGAACAGAAACCTTCTGATAAAAAAGAAAAGCCTGAAGTAGTATCGGTAACCTATCCCAATATTGCATATGGTAGTCCTGAATTACCAAAATCAGAAACAATATTGTTTAAAAATGCCACGGTCTGGACTAATGAAACTGATGGTGTTTTAACCGAAACCGATGTTTTGATTAAAAATGGTAAGATTTCGGCCATTGGTAAAAATCTTAATGCAGGAAAAGCGAAAGTGGTTGACGCTACAGGAAAGCATTTAACTCCAGGTATTATTGATGAACATTCACACATTGCCGCTGCGGCTATAAATGAAGCCGGACATAATTCATCTGCCGAAGTGACTATTGAAGACGTTGTTTCTCCAGATGATATTAATATCTATAGAAATCTTGGTGGAGGAGTAACAGCAATTCAGATTCTGCATGGTTCTGCCAATCCAATTGGTGGAAGATCTGCTATTATAAAATTAAAATGGGGAGAAGATGCAGACAATCTTATTTACAATAACTCACCCAAATTTATCAAATTTGCTCTCGGCGAAAATGTAAAGCAAAGTAACTGGGGAAGTACAACCAGGTTCCCGCAAACCAGAATGGGAGTTGAACAGTTGTATGTGGATTATTTTAGCCGGGCCAAAGCATACGAAAAACGAAAAAAAAGCGGACAACCGTATCGCAAGGACATCGAAATGGAAACGCTAGTAGAAATTCTTAATAGTGAACGCTATATCAGTTGTCACTCTTATGTGCAAAGTGAGATTAATATGCTCATGAAAGTAGCTGAAAAATTCAACTTTAAGGTGAACACATTTACTCACATTCTTGAGGGATATAAAGTTGCTGATAAGATGGCTGCTCATGGTGTCGGTGGATCTACATTCTCAGATTGGTGGGCTTACAAATATGAGGTAAATGATGCTATTCCTTACAATGCATCAATCATGCATAAACAAGGAGTAGTAACAGCAATTAATAGTGATGATGCAGAGATGGCTCGTCGTCTAAATCAAGAAGCTGCCAAGTCAGTTAAGTACGGTGGAGTAAGCGAAGAAGACGCTCTAAAGTTCGTAACCCTTAATCCTGCCAAATTATTACATATAGATGATAGAGTCGGAAGTATTAAAATTGGCAAGGATGCAGATTTAGTCCTATGGACAGATCATCCATTATCCATATATGCGAAAGCGGAAAAGACAATGATCGAAGGGGCAATTTATTTTGATCTAGAAAAAGATAAAGCTATGAGAAAAACAATTGTTTCAGAAAAAAATAAACTTTCTACACTGATGCTTAAAGCAAAAAATAATGGTTTGAAAACTCAACCTCCGAAGAAAAAAGAAAAACAACATTTTGAATGTGAGACATTGCAATCAGCTTACTAAAAAATAAGAAATAAGAAATGAAAAAAATAATAGTAAACTACCCCGGGGCAAGCCCACGAGGCATCGGTTGGAAATTAATTTTGATTTCGCGGCAAGTCACAGAGCATTTAAATCTCGATTATCGAGTAATCATAGCGCTGCTTATCTTTTCTTATGGGAAGATTTCGGCACAGCAAACTCCAGCCGCTGCTCAAAGTGAAGCAATAACGATCACAGGAGCAACTGCACATATTGGCAATGGAGAAGTCATCGAAAATAGTATCCTTATTTTTGAAAACGGTAAAATTACCGCAATTGGTACTAGTGGAAGCGCTTCACCAAAAGGAACAATAATCGAGGCATCTGGAAAACATGTATACCCCGGCTTTATAGCTCCAAATTCTACACTTGGACTTGTAGAAATAGGAGCTGTACGTGCCACTGATGACGATAGCGAAATGGGAAAATACAACCCCCATATACGCAGTATAATAGCCTATAATGCAGAGAGTAAAATTGTAGAAAGTATGCGCCCTAATGGCGTACTTATGGCTCAAATAACCCCAAGAGGAGGTACTATTTCCGGAACTTCTTCAATAGTACAATTAGATGCATGGAATTGGGAAGATGCTGCTATAAAAACTGATGATGGGATACATCTTAACTGGCCAAATATTTTTAAAAGAGGACGTTGGTGGTTAGGTGAAGAACCTGGATTTAAACCAAACGAAAAGTATCAAACAGAGGTTGCTAAGCTGGAAGATTTTATAAAACAATCCAAAGCATCGATTAAATCGGGTTCTACAACAGAGAATTTACCACACCTTGCCTTGAAAGGTATTTTTGACGGTACTAAGACGTTATATGTAAATGTTGGTGTTGAAAAGGCTATTTTGGATGTTATTACTTTTGCCAAAGATAATGATATCAAGAACGTAGTTTTAGTAGGCGCCTGGGAAGCGTATAAAGTGGCAGATCGATTAAAAAAGAATACTATTTCTGTATTAGCTACGAGAACTCACGTTACACCTTGGTTAGAAGATGAAGATTACGATCTTTCTTATAAAAATGCAAAATTACTAATGGACGCAGGTGTTTTAGTTGCCTTACAAAATAGTGGTCAAATGGAGCGAGCAAACGCAAGAAATCTTCCTTTTCAGGCCGGGACCGTAGCAGCTCATGGATTGGATAAAGAAAAAGCATTGCAACTTATCACTGGGAATAGTGCTAAAATTTTAGGTATCAACGACATAGCAGGTACACTTGAGGTCGGTAAAGATGCAACTTTGTTTATAAGTGTTGGTGATGCTTTGGATATGCGGACTAATCAATTGGAAAAGGCTTTTATTCAAGGAAGGAATATTAGCCTGGAAAGTCATCAAACCAAGCTTTGGAAACGGTATAGTAATAAGTATAGTACGAAGTAACATAAAAAATGAGGCTGTCTAAAAAGGCAGCTTCTTTTTTTTTTTGATAAGATTTGTGTTGTTTGTATTTTTAGATATGAAACGCACACAAGTCTGGAAGACCAACCATCAGGAT
>NZ_JBHUHY010000012.1:0-1874 GCF_042682765.1 Aquimarina celericrescens
CCGCTAGTGCAATCGTCACTGTACTACCATCGGAATCTGTGATGATCAAATTCGTTCCGTCTTCGGTAAAAGAAGCATTGGTTGTATTGGTATCGATATCCGCTAATGCAATCGCCACCGTACTACCATCGGAATCAGTAATGATCAGGTTGGTTCCGTCTTCAGTTAAAGAAGCATTCGTAGTATTCGTATCAATATCTGCTAATGCAACCGCCACCGTACTTCCATCGGAATCAGTGATAATTAAATTCGTTCCATCTTCGGTAAAAGAAGCATTGGTTGTGTTGGTATCAATATCCGCTAATGCAATCGCCACCGTACTACCATCGGAATCGGTAATGATCAAATTCGTTCCATCTTCGGTAAAAGAAGCATTGGTTGTGTTGGTATCAATATCTGCCAGTGCAATCGCCACCGTACTTCCATCGGAATCAGTGATGATCAAATTCGTTCCGTCTTCGGTAAAGGAAGCATTGGTTGTATTGGTATCAATATCTGCTAATGCGATGGCTACGGTACTTCCATCAGAGTCTGTTAAGATTAAGTTGGTTCCATCTTCAGTAAGACTTGCATTGGTAGTGTTGGTATCGATATCCGCTAGTGCAATCGTCACTGTACTACCATCGGAATCTGTGATGATCAAATTCGTTCCGTCTTCGGTAAAAGAAGCATTGGTTGTGTTGGTATCAATATCCGCTAATGCAATCGCCACCGTACTTCCATCAGAGTCTGTTAAGATTAAGTTGGTTCCATCTTCGGTAAAAGAAGCATTGGTTGTGTTGGTATCAATATCCGCTAATGCAATCGCCACCGTACTTCCATCGGAATCAGTGATAATTAAATTCGTTCCATCTTCAGTAAGACTTGCATTGGTTGTATTGGTATCTGTTTCTGCTGCGATATCTGCCAGTGCAATCGCCACCGTACTTCCATCGGAATCGGTAATGATCAAATTCGTTCCGTCTTCAGTTAAAGAAGCATTGGTAGTATTCGTATCAATATCCGCTAGTGCAATCGCCACCGTACTTCCATCAGAATCAGTAATGATCAGGTTCGTTCCGTCTTCGGTAAAAGAAGCGTTGGTTGTATTGGTATCAATATCTGCTAATGCAATCGCCACCGTACTTCCATCGGAATCAGTGATAATTAAATTCGTTCCATCTTCAGTTAAAGAAGCATTCGTAGTATTGGTATCGATATCTGCTAATGCAATCGCCACCGTACTTCCATCAGAGTCTGTTAAGATTAAGTTGGTACCATCTTCAGTAAGACTTGCATTGGTTGTATTGGTATCAATATCCGCTAATGCAATCGCCACCGTACTTCCATCAGAATCGGTGATGATCAAATTCGTTCCGTCTTCAGTTAAGGAAGCATTGGTAGTATTGGTATCAATATCTGCCAGTGCAATCGCCACCGTACTTCCATCAGAGTCTGTTAAGATTAAGTTGGTTCCATCTTCAGTTAAAGAAGCATTGGTTGTGTTGGTATCGATATCCGCTAGTGCAATCGCCACCGTACTTCCATCAGAATCAGTGATAATTAAATTCGTTCCATCTTCAGTTAAGGAAGCATTGGTTGTATTCGTATCGATATCTGCTAATGCAATCGCCACCGTACTTCCATCGGAATCAGTGATGATCAAATTCGTTCCATCTTCGGTAAAGGAAGCATTGGTTGTGTTGGTATCAATATCCGCTAATGCAATCGCCACCGTACTACCATCGGAATCAGTGATGATCAAATTCGTTCCATCTTCGGTAAAAGAAGCATTGGTAGTGTTGGTATCGATATCCGCTAGTGCAATCGTCACTGTACTACCATCGGAATCTGTGATGATCAAATTCGTTCCGTCTTCGGTAAAAGAAGCATTG
>NZ_JBHUHY010000013.1:0-269801 GCF_042682765.1 Aquimarina celericrescens
ACACTATAAAGAAACCCTAAAAGCTGCAAAGACAGAATTTACAAAGGTGTTTAGAACCTATGGCATGCCTAAACAAATACATACTGACAATGGAAGCCCCTTTGGATCGGTAAGAGCTATTCAAAGATTTACACAACTCTCTTATTGGTTTATTGAACTAGGAATCACTCCTGTATTTTCTGATCCTGCACATCCAGAACAAAATGGAAGACACGAACGTATGCACCGGGATTTAAAGGCAGCTTGTGCAAATCCGTCAGCCTATGATCTAAAAGCACAACAAAGAGGTTTAAATCACTTTGTAAAGGAATATAATCATATAAGACCACACGAAGCATTAGAAATGAAAACTCCTGCCGATGTACACGATTTTTCCTGTAGACCTTTTCCTGAAAAAATAACTCATTTTGATTATCATAGTGACTATAAAGTACTCAAAGTAACCAAGAGTGGAGCCATTAGATGGAAGTCTTATTACTGGGTATATTTAACCGCTGCTTTAAAAGGAAAATATGTAGGAATCCAAGAACAAGGTAACGGTATTTGGAAAGTCTATTATAGAAATGTATTTTTAGGTTTCTTTGATCAAAGAAACCTAAGACATAAACAACAATCGACAAGGTTAGAAACTAATTTAGTGTAAACACCTAATCTTTAACTTGTGTAAACTATGTATCTTAACGAACATATCGCAAAATATTAGGATAACAATTTATCCTATTAAGACACTAACTATAAAATAAAGTCAACAAAACAAAATTAGAAATGAGAAGAATACTTTTACCAATAATTTTATTGGGATTTACTATGGTAATAAATGCACAATGGAATCCTAATGGAGATAATACTACTTCTGGAGCAGTAATAACTAAAAACCCAAATAATACAGGAGCCAGTGCTGCTTTATCGTGGTATAATGATACTGCAAGAATTCGAATTGGAGGATCTGGAAATGGTGCGGAAAATGGATTTTTAATTCAAGGAGTTGGTGAAAAAAAACTTTTTGAAGTAAATGATGGATTTGCTAGAGTATTTAATCCAAGTAATGGAAACGCAAACTTTGCATTGTCGTGGTGGAATAATTTTGCTCGATTAAGAATTGGAGGTGGTGGAGATGGTGTTGAAAATGGATTTCTAATTCAAGGAGTTGGCGAAAAAAAACTTTTTGAAGTAAATGATGGATTTGCTAGAGTGTTTAATCCAAATAATAGAGCTGCAAATTTTACAATGTCTTGGTTTAATAATATAGCTAGATTGAGAATTGGAGGATCTGGAGAAGGAGCTAGTAATGGTTTTGAAATTCACTCAGTAGGAGAAAAAAAATTGATGAAGTTAACTCATAATGGAAATCTAGCAATTTATGGAAAAATAGAATCTAAAGAAGTAAAAATAAGTCTAACTCCAACGGCTGATTTCGTATTTGAGAATAATTATGATTTACCAACACTTGAATTTATCGAAAAACACATTAAAGAGAAAAAACATTTGCCAGAAATAGCTTCTGCTAGAGAAATGGAAAAAAACGGGTTAAATATAGGAGAGTTTCAAATACAATTACTTCAAAAAATAGAAGAACTGACTCTTTATACAATTTCTCAAGAGAAAAAAATTAAAACATTGGAAAAACAAACTGAAGAAATTAAAGAATTAAAATCTTTGGTGAAACAATTACTAGAATCTAAAAAGTAAAAAGCTTATAACACTATATAACAAAACATAATTGCCCTTCGGGACAACAACGTTTGTTATATTTACCGTTACAGCACATATGATGAAAAAAGAAATAATTCCATTACTGATTTGTATACTTCTTCTACTCTACTCAATTGGAATTACACTTTGGACAGATCATATACTGAATTACAAACATTATATCGGAATAGTACTAATTGGAGTTTCTACAATACTCCACTTTAAGAATAAAAAACTTTTTGTTTATGTATTCGGATTGACATTGATACTTGGAATTATAAGTATAATCGATATTTATTATTGGAGTATTGCATTCAACATTGGCCCTATTAATTTCAATCCAATATTTTTGGCTTTATTAATTACGTTCCTTGTTTTAAATAAAAAACAACTAAACGAAATGTTTCCTGAAAAAAAGTTGACGGAACAAGACTTGACAGATAAAAACCTGAAAACGGAAAGACTAATTGAGGTTTATCAAAGAAAGTTCCAATCAAAACCTGAATCGGAATTGAAAAGTATTGCGGATGAAAATAGTGGTTATGTGAACGAAGCAAAAACCGCTGCACAACGCATTTTAAAAACAAAAAACGTGCTATAACACAATATATGTGATCATAGCAGCTAAATGATGAATCGAATGGTTGTTGTATTTTTGGTAAGGCGCAATGCTTGCAGAAAGTAAAAGTTAGCAACCAATGCGCAGAAAAACCAAAAAGCAAGGTAACATTTTGCCCTGCTACGACACATATATTAAACGTTATGCGCCAGCATCTGAGGCCTGAAAAGCAAATCGCAAGCAACACTCAAAACTGACAAACGCCAGATCAAAGGCCTGAGTATTTTTACAAAGAGTTTTAATGATTCAAAGGTTTACTCCTATTCCAACTGACGAAAGAAAGGTCATCGCTATTTTGTGAAAGTTGTTTCCCAACCCAAAGTCACAAAGCGATCGTAGTAATCTGAAAAAGCAGCTCGCAAGTAGCTCGCAAGCAATCATCGCTTTGTTTAAGGCACCCTTGCAAAGTATCGGCTGAATAAAAAAGCCGGCGCATAACACCATGTATAAGTTCATAGCGGCGGAAATTCCTAACGGAATTTCACGCGCATTTGCTATCTTTAAGCCGTTGTGGAGAGTATGTTTTGTACCCGCCCGCAACAAACCATACATTAAACGTTATGCGCCAACATCTGAGGTCTGAAAAGCAAAACGCAAACAACACTCAAAACTGACAAACGCCAGATCGAAGACCTAAGTGTTTTTACAAAGATTTTTAATGATCCAAAGACGCACTCCTATCCGTAACTGACGAAAGAAAGATCATCGTAATTTTGTGTTGGCAGTCGATAAATCCAAAGTCGCAAAGCGATCGCGGGAATCTGAAAAATCAACTCGCAAGAGATACGAAAGCAGATATCGCTTTGCTAAGACAAGTTTACAAAGTCTAGGCTGATAAAAAAGCCGGCGCATAACACCATGTATAAGTTCATAGCGGCGGAAATTCCTAACGGAATTTCACGCGCTTTTACTACCTTTGGGCAGTGCGGAGGATTATTTGCGAGTTTGTCCGCTACGAAACTATACATCAACCGTTGCCATTCATTGTGAACAAACTCAACCGAAATAACAAACTGATTCAAATGAGAAACTTAAAACACATATTAATTCTGACTTCGATAATGTTGTTGTCTTCATTTGCACAGCCAATTTTCGCCCAAGAAAATGACTTTATCAAGGAATATTTGGAGCGATTGGAAAATTCCAGAAAATATCTAATCCTCGTTGCGGAAACTACGCCAGAAGACAAATATGACTTCAAAGCAACACCGGAATCAATGAGTTTTGCCGAAAACTTAATGCACATTGGATGGGCAATGGATTGGCATAGTCAATCACTAATGGGCGGACGTAAAGCCAGAGATTGGAATACCGACACGGAACTTAAAGTGGACAACAAATCAAAACAGGAAATGATTGACAAAATAGACGAGACTTTTGATAAAACCATCGAATTCATTTCAAATTTTGATATAAACCGACTTGATGAAAGGTTGGACTATTTTGGCTCGGACAGAACAAAAAGACAAGTTTTATTATTACTTGCCGACCACATTACCCATCACAGAGGACAAATGCTTGTTTATATGCGACTAAATGGATTAAAGCCACCGAGATATGTTTTGTATCAATAAATCAACGAGCGGACTGAATTACTAACTGAAAAAACAACGAAATGGCAACAATGGCTATAGTTAATACGGGTTTTGGTGTTTAACCCAAAGTTTGGGTATATTTATTGAGTCCGCCAAATCTTTTTGATTTGGCTTTATAAAGAAAACGATAAAACAAAATAAAAAGTTTTGGCTAAGTGCTTAATCGAAAGTTCACTACTTTTAATTCCCGTACTAACCATAGCCGAGACGTTAGGGCACATACTTGTTATCTGAAAAGCAAAACGCAATCTGAACCTGTCTGCGGACGAACCTCGATCGTATGAACTGAGAGTTTTTGCAGTGGTTTGTATTTGATCGAAAGTAAAAAAGCGATGAAAAAATCACTCAAAAGGAGTATTTCGGAGTAGTAACGTGCTGAAAAATCGCTTTTTTTGGCTTATCACGATAATTTTGACGGAAAAAGGGTTTGTGATTTTTTAGTTTGGTAAGTGATAAATCCAAAGGCAGCAAAGAGATCGCTGGAGATTAAGAAAAATAATACGGAGCAATTCGCAATCTGATATCACTTTACTGCGGCTTGTTTACTAAGTTAAGGCTTATAAAAGTGGTACGTGCCATAACACGATGTATGAAATCAGGGCAGTTTTCGCATATCCAATGGTTATTTTGTATTTGTAATGGCGCTGATTTTTAATAGGTTTGTAAAAGAAATCAAAAACAAGCGCGGCTGGATCGGTGATTCAGGTAGTTTTACCAGGCCCCGATTCATACATTTAGCGTTGTGCATAATTGTAAAAAAAATAACAGTTGACTAACTCAAAAGAATGGTTTACTCATTCTGATTTACATAATGGACTTAATAAACTTAGTTTCGAGTAAACTAATTCAATCGATGAAAAACATAATATTCTTTTTGATACCACTATTAAGCCTTAATTTATATTCTCAAAATCTTTCCGAAATCAATTCTGACCTTAATTTACCTGATTCTCTAACTAACGAAACTGAAATTAGAATTTATCAAGGTGGTGGAATAACTAATTATCCTTCTCTTTTTAGAATGTTTAAGGATAAATCCGATAAATGGACGGCGGAATTTTATGAGCATTACGCAAAAGTTGATGGAGCAGCTGAATTACGGACGGAAAAACACACGCTAAAATCGGAAAATGATATGGATTTTGTTTTTCAAAACTTCATTCGAAGCCATATTTTGTATTTGCCAGATATGAGAAAAATTCAATGGAAAATGGTTAAGCGCGGAGATGTTAAAAAAGTAATAGATACAATCAGAGGCAAAGTTTTTGAAGAATATTTAGCATCTAAAAGAAAAGTTATGATTACTGATGGAACTGGATTCATTGTTAGTGTTAAACGACAAGAAGAAATCAATCATTTTGAATACGATAATCCAGAAAGTTATTTAAAACATTATCCTGACAATGATGAATTGATTTATATGTGCGAGATAATAAATATTATCAGGGACGAATTTGGAATTTGGAAAAAATAACTATGCACAACAACATATATGTGATCATAGCAGCTAAGTGATGAATCGAATGGTTGTTGTATTTTTGGTAAGGCGCAATGCTTGCAGAATGGAAAAGTTAGCAACCAATGCGCAGAAAAATCGAAAAACAAGGTAACATTTTGCGCTGCTACGACACATATATTAAACGTTATAAGCAATATGGGTACGTTAAACAAACATCCTTTACAAAGTTAAAGAAACATAGTTTACACTTTTTGAGGTGTAATTTGAGATCAAAATCAAATTATCATGCCTTGGAAAAACACAANTAAAACACATTGAAATGAAAATAGCAAAAAAATCATTTTTGAAATATTCATTAGAACTATTGATTGTTGCTTTTGGTGTTTTTTTAGGAATCGAAGTAAGTGAATACAAATCAGAAAAAAAGATGAGGGAAAATGTTAGTGAATCTTTGAATTTAATAACAGATGAACTACAGTCTAACTCTTTAGCACTAGAAAAGTCAATAAATTATCATCAAAGTATTAAAGTGGGTTTTGATAGTATTAGAAAAAATATTTCCAAAGAAAATGCGTATTTACCCTATTTTTCAAATGATGTGTTTAAACATAACTCTATTCCAAATTGGAATGGCCTTGGAATTCCTAGAATTGAGGATATAGCATTTGAAAGTGCAAAAATTGGCGGAATTTTCCAAGAATTAGACATTGAGAAAATAAAATTAATATCGAATGCTTACAAAAAATTAGACACAAACACTGAATTAGGTAGAGGTCTAACTACTAAGCTTATTGGAATAGATTCAGATACGAAAGTTTTAGATATAATGGGAATTTTCGAATTGCTTACCAACGATGTCTTGATGACAGAAATCTATTTGAAACAAGATTTAGACAAAACGATTGAAAAATTAAAAACGCCATACAACAATGGTAACCGTTGCACAACCTGTTAATTTCTAACAATCCGACTTTAAATGCGCTCTTTTAGGAGCGTTTTTATTTTGTTGTAATCTCACAAGGAATAAAATCACAATTGCTTATATACAGTTTTACGAGGTGATAAAAGGTGTTTTTAACGTGTAAAAGTGAACAAGCGGTTCCTGCCCCACTTTTCACTCGTTTTTCCACGAATTTTAAGTATTTCTTCAGATTATAAGCCATCGCAGAGAGATGCATGACTTTGTTGGCTTGCTTTATACCGATGGTATTGATCTTACGTAGCCCCATAAACTGGGTGAGTGTCCCAAATACAGGCTCTACAGTCGCCTGACGCCTAACTTTCATACGCCTGCCTTTTTCTGTCTTCAGTCGTTGTTTGTTACGCTCGTACTCTGCTCTATAGTAGGTCACGCTGAACTTCTTCTCCTTGGCACTTTTGCCCAGACAACTACTGGCCAGTGGACACTGGCTGCAGATTTTACTCGATATACGATAGTCTTTCTTTTTAGTTCCCGTACGATAGTCGTTGAACACTTTTTTAAACGGGACTATCTTATCATAGGGACAGATGTAATGATCCTGCTTTTCTACGTAGATAAACCCATCTGGGCCACCTTTGTAGGTGCCGTGCGGTGGAATATAACCTGTAATCCCTTTTTGTTCCAGATAGGCGTAGTTCTCTCCACTAGAGTAGCCCGTATCGGCAAGTACATTTTCTAACCTAAATCCTGACCGCCATAAGCGTTTTGATAGTCTATCTACGATATCGGGTAAGTCTTGATTATCCTTACCATCGGCGTGGTATGCTTTTATATCCGTAATGACGTGATTTGCCGTATCTACACTGAGCTGACTGTGATAGTTGAGCTTTCTAGCCTTACCTGGCTTTACACTTATTCTTGCATCTGGGTCTGTTGGGGAATAATGTGTCTTGTTGCTCGTGTAGCGACTTCCCTTGTTGCCTGCGCCCGGTCGCTGATTCTGATTCTCACTCCAGTTTTTATTACGACTTCTAATCTCTTTGAGCTCTTTATCGCTAGCGGTTATCTTTCGCTGCTCTTTGCTGGCTTTGTTTTCTTTAGCTTTGCGATAAGTCTCTTTGTCTCTATTGCTAATATACCTAACATCTGACAGGTAAGCTTCTAAATCTTGTTGGGGTACTTTTAGTTCCAGACTGTCCATACTGGCATTGGCTTTTACTGGTGCACTATCGATCGCCTGTGTACTGCCGTTTACCATACCCTGATCAACACATATCTTAAAGACGTGAGTAAAGACCTTTTCAAACACTTCCTCTGGAAATAACTGTCTGGTTCCGCTGATGGTACTGTGCCAGGGTAGCTCCTCATCGATATCATAGCCTAGAAAATATAGAATATCAAGTCGCATACTAGCGTGCGCAATAAGCTTGCGATCACTAATAATGTTTTCTAAATAACCTACTAAACACAATTTGAAGAAAACCAAAGGGTCAATGCTCTTTTGACCACTATCTCCATAATACTGCTTGGTATCCTTATAAAGAAAGTCCAAATGCAATACGTCTTTCAACCGCCGGTAAAAATTTGTCGCAGGAACTCGGTCACTCAAATGAAAATTATTAAAAAGCTTCTCTTGGTATGTCTTTTTGCCTTGCATAACTAAAGATAACGCATTTTACTACCTTTAGCAAAACTTGTGCAACAGACACAATGGCTAGAAGTAATTGCTGGTTCTCGCCTACTTCTGAAAATCCCTACGGATTTTCAGTCTGGTATGTACTTGCTAAGTTAAACGTTAACCCACGCAACTACTCATAGCCGAGACGTTGGGTGTAATTTGCAAATATTACCAATTTTTGGTACTTTTATATAAATATCTGGAATTATGAGTAAAAACACCTCTATATCATTGGGAAATTATTTTGACCAGTTTGTAAATAGTCAAGTTTCAGCTGGTAGATATAAAAACGTAAGTGAAGTAATTAGAGCTGGACTTCGATTACTAGAAAATGAAGAAAGTAAAGTTATTGCCCTAAGAAATGCAATTCAAGAAGGAATTGACAGTGGAATTGCACACGATTTTGACCCAGACAAACATCTTCAGGAATTAAAAGCTAGACGTAAAAAGAATGGCTAAATATGAACTGACTAATAAGGCGGTTGAGGATTTGACTGGAATTTGGGAATACACAATTGAGAAATGGTCGGAACAACAAGCTGATAGATACTATAATTTACTTTTGGACAGTTTTCAGGACATTGCAAATAATCCGGAATTAGGAAAAAACTATGACGGAATAAAAAATGATCTATTTGGACTAAAAACTAACCGACATATTATTTTTTATCGTAAACGAATTGGCCAACCGATCGAGATCACGAGAATTCTGCATGGACAAATGGACTTGAAAAATAGAATAACCGAATAAAAAACTACACCCAACAATTTGTATAATGCATATGCACCCTTCGGGATGCAAACGCACGATACACGCAACGTTGTAAGCAAGCTGAAAAAACGAGAAAGTAAAATGAGCAAAGTAACAGTTAAACAGGCTGAAAAAAATGAATTGAATTGGGTAAATGCAAAATATAGTGAAGTATATTTTGTTAAATCTAATTATGAAAACGAATATATTGTTATTGCTAAAGTAGAGAATAAAAATGCTGGACTTGGCAGATTAGTGAAAATTGATGACAATAATATAGAACTCGGCGGAATTTATGTCTTTCCGAATTATAGAGGTTTGAAAGTAGCTGAAAATATAGTTCGAAATTTATGCGATAAAAATCCATTTGATGAATCTATTATGTGGTGTTTACCTTTTGAAAACTTATTGAAGTTTTATTCAAAATTTGGATTTGAAAATTGTGAAAACATAAAAATACCAAAAGAAGTAGGTGATAAACTACAATGGTGTAATTCTGAAAATAAATACGGAAAAAAAGTGTTACTTCTTTGCAAAACAAATAAGAAGCCAGCTTACAACACGGTGTATAAAACATAGCTAATTAGTTACTTAATCGAAGTCAGGGCATATTTGAAAGTCCGCCAAATTTTTTAATTTGGCTTATTGAAAAGAAAAGATAATAAGAAAATTAAAAAATTCGGCTCGTGCTTACCCGAAAAATTATCGCTAATTTGCACGCTACGAGCCATCTACAAGACAGTTGTAAGCCAGCTTAAAAATACAGCAACTTTAGATTATGACTATAAATAAAATATGAAACCCTATAAACGTAGAAGAACAGAATTTATTGGAATTTCTGAAAGTAATAACTGGATGTTAAAAGTTTATACAATTTCAACGAATGATAAATTCAGTTCAAAAAATGCCGTGCTTAATTCTCACCAGAACTTAAAAAAATGGTTAAAAAAAGCGGAATTAAACGAGTTTACAAAGGAAAAACTAGGATGTCTAATTATTCACGAGACTGATAAAAAGATTTTTGCTGTTTTAAATTGGTGGGTTGATGAAAATATACTTCAAAATCACGTATTTATTTCTGATAATTGTGCGAATTTAGTTTTTAAAGATTATTCTAATCAGGGAATTCAATTTTGTGTTTGGGAAATGGCTATTATTTGGTTTGAAAGAAACAATTGGATTGAAAATATGATGACTGACAATCCAAACAAAAAGAAATACTTATCAAACACCTATCCACATGAGTACGTTTAACAGACTGCGCCAGCTTACAACAAAAGCTATACGTAATGCGGGTTTCAGTTCTAAATTGAAAGTCAATAATAATTAACAACAATCGACAAGGTTAGAAACTAATTTAGTGTAAACTATGTATCTTAACGAACATTTGAAAAATGCTCGCAAATGTTAACATAATGAAATTAGCTTTTGATGCGTTAGAACACGCTTCATTGAAAGAGAATTTTTCTGATTTTATGAATCAGGTAATTCAAAAGGCATTTGAATTATGGGAGTTTAGAGATTTTGATTCTGCCATTGAAAAGTGTAATGAATTTATTGACTGGAATTCGGAAATTCAATTCGTGCATTTGTTTAAAGTAATGATTTATTCATCTGCAAAACAGTTTTATAAATCCCAAAACATTGTTGACGGAATAGGCAAAGAATCGTTAGAGGATTTTGAATTAAAAATCAATCTTTTCATTTCTGCTATGAATCAATTTTACACGGATAAATATAATAAAGCTCTTGATTTATGTAATGAATTTGTAAAACTTGACGATGGAACATTTACAGAAATCCACATAAATAGAGGATTTGCGAATGCATCTCTGGAAAAACACAAAGAAGCTATTAAAGATTTTAAAATTGCATTAAAACATACAGACCAAGAAAATGCGATTAAAGCAAATTTGGCATACAGCTACTTAAGAAACAAAAACCATCTAAAAGCTTTATTGATTTATAGAAAAGTTTCAAAGTTCTATCCAAATCATTGGAAAGTTCAATATAATACTGGATTGTCTTATTTCAAATTCGCTCTTTTTAAAAAGGCTTTACCATTTCTAAATAAAACAGAGGAATTAAAATCGGACTTTGCAGGTACATATTTGACCAGAGGATTTATTTATTTAAAAAAAGGACGAAAGGAATTAGCTCATAATGACTTTCTGAAAGCTAAAGGGCTTGGTGCTGAAAGGAACTATGAGATAATAATGAGAAAATATTATCATAAATATTAAAAAACTGTAGCCAACAAAGACATGGATAATTAATTGCGGCTGAATTTCCTGCTCGGAAATTCAGTATGATTTTCCGCAACGAGCCATACACAGACCGTTACAAATTAAGTTTTACAAATTAAAGCCACAGATATTTATTTTTCTAAATCAACACAGCAGCTCAATGTTTTAAGGAGAAGTGGCCTTACCCATTCTAATTTATTAAAAACTTTAAACTATCTTATCGATAAATGCTGTTGACCCAAAAACTAAATCGTATTCCAAAATAAGATTTTTCATACGAATTCGTTACTTTTAAGGTCAAACACCTTTTCTAACCCTAAAGACATCTACTTTGAAGATTAAAAAATTCTGGAAACGAATTTTGTTAGTACTAATCTTAGTTCCGATTTTATTAGTAGGAGGCCTAATGCTCTATATTCAGAGCAACCAATCTGAAATTATTAAAGAGGAGATTGCAACACTAAACAAAGAACACAAAGGCCTTATTAGTATTGGTAAAAGTGAATTATCGCTTTTTGGCAACTTTCCGTACATCTCTATAAAAGTTGATGATGTACAAATTTTTGAAACCAAAGAAGATAATGCGCCCATCATCATGGATGTAAAAGACATATACATAGGCTTTAACCTATGGGATATTGTGAAAGGAAATTATGATATTCAGTCTATATTGGTTAAAGAAGGGGTTTTTAATATTGTCATTCATGAAAACAATACAACAAATATCCAAAACTCCTTAGCAAGCACTTCTGAAACAGAAACACCTTCTACTAATATTCATCTAAAAAAAATTAAACTTAAAAATCTAGATATCCACACCTTGGATGAAGCTACGAATACAGATGTCGAAAAATTTATCTATTCGGGCAAAGGTGGTTTTAGCCAAAAAGATAGTATCATCGCCGGGCACATAGATACAGATCTTGAATTAAATGTGATCAAAGATGGAGACACCACCTTTATCCATAAAAAACATTTTGAAATTCACACAGACCTGGTATTTAATGAATACACGGGTATTCTAGACATATCACCCTCGGGTATTGTCATGGAAAATGGCGATTTTGAGTTAGAAGGCTCTATAGACACCAAGAATGATGTAGACCTAGACCTTTCTATAAAAGGAACAAAACCCAATTTTGATATGCTTATCGCATTTGCTCCTGCAGATGTAATACCTGTATTAGAGAAATACAAAAATGCAGGTGAAATCTATTTTAATGCTAGTATCCAAGGACCCGCTAACAAAGGAAACAGACCTTTTATCAATGCCAAATTTGGGGCCGGGAAAGCCTTTTTAGAAAATACTGAAAGAGAGAAAAAGATCGATAACATGGGGTTCAACGGTCATTTTACTAATGGAGAAAATAGAGACGCAAGTACCATGGAATTTTCGCTAACCGATATGACCGCATCTTTGGAAAAAGGAGAATTTAAAGGTTCTATTTTTGTGAAGAATTTTGAATCCCCAGAAGTGGATATGCAAATAAATTCGAATTTCAATCTCGATTTTATTGCAGACTTTCTTGAACTGGAGCAGGTACAAGATGCCTCTGGACAAGTTTCACTGAAAATGAATTTTCACGATATTATTGATATTGACAACCCCGAAAAGGCATTACAAAAACTCAATCAAGCGTACTATGCAGAATTGATTGTAAAAAACTTGAGTTTAGTCGCCAAAGAACTTCCCGCTCCCCTGCAAGATTTGAATGTACATTTAGTAATGAAAGGCAAGGAAGCGACCCTGAACCAGTTTGAACTATTGATGGGAAATTCTGATCTATCGATACGTGGTTTTCTTTCGGACTTACCTTCAATTGTACATCATACGAACATCCCAGTAGAAGCCCATTTAGATATTGCCTCCAAAACCTTGGATATTGCCCAATTAACAGGGTTTTCAAAACAAGACACTATCCAAACCGGTTTCGATGAACAAATAAAGAATCTACGATTAGGGCTTTCTTTTAAAGCTTCTGCGAAAGATTTTACAGAATCTGAGTATTTACCGAAAGGTGAATTTTTTATCGATAGCCTGTATGCGGACTTAAAGCATTATCCGCATAAACTACATGATTTTCATGCCGATGTGTTAATCGATGACAAAGACTTAAAAATAGTAGATTTTACGGGTTATATAGATGATAGTGATTTTTATGTTGACGGGTTAATACATGATTATGCTTTTTGGATGCAACCTCAACTTAATGGAGATGTAGATTTAGATATCAATCTTACCTCTAAAAAACTACGGCTAGAAGATGTTTTTTCGTATCAGGGAGAAAATTATGTTCCAAAAGAGTACCGACATGAAACTTTTGATGATTTGGCATTGCATTTTGCCTCTAGTATGCATTATAAAGATTCTGCTTTACATTCCATCGATCTTGCTTTAGACAAGTTAGATACAAAAATGAAATTGCATCCGCTTCGCTTTCATGATTTTAGAGGAAACATACATTATGAAGACCAGCACATTGTTATCAAAGACTTTCATGGGGAAATAGGAACCACCAATTTTAATTTCGATTTAAATTATTATTTAGGAGAAGACCCTCAAATAAAGAAAAGAGATAATTATCTGGCAGTAAAGGCAAATTATATCGACTTTGATGCACTTTTTAATTTCGATTTAAGTCCGCCAGAACCAACAGCAATCGTTACTTCAAAAACTGCAGACGTAAAAGAACACGCAGAGGCCTTCAATTTATATGAGTTGCCATTTACAGATATGCAGTTTAAAGCAGATATCGCTCACTTTATTTACCATAGAATAGATCTTCAAAATATCAAAGCAGATTTAAGAACAACACCCAATCATTACATTTATATAGATACGCTACATATGGATGCTGCAGGAGGAAATATTCGATTAAGTGGGTATTTTAATGGTAGCGATCCAAAACATATCTATATGCAGCCGGATTTGGTTATGAACAATGTTGATTTAGATAAATTGCTGTTTAAATTCGAAAATTTTGGGCAAGACCATCTCGTTTCAGAAAATTTACAAGGGAAACTCACCTCTAGAATTAAAGGTAAGATTAGAGTATACCCAGATATGGTACCAGATCTAGACCAATCTACCATAGAAATGGACGTAAAAGTATTAAATGGAAGATTAAAAAATTACGATCCAATGCTAGCACTTTCAGATTATATGGGAGATAAAAACCTGCAAAACATTAGGTTTGACACTTTACAAAATAGCTTGGATATAAAGAAAGGGAAGATTAATATTCCGACTATGACGATCGAATCTACTTTGGGCCATATAGAATTGTCTGGCACACATGATAATAATCAAAATATCGATTATTATTTACGTATTCCTTGGAAAACTGTAAGAAAAGCTGCTACGCAAAAATTATTTGGAAACAAGAAGGATGCTGCTATTAATGAGGTGCAAGAAGATGAGATTGTAGAAGTAGATCCTAACGAAAAAATAAAGTATCTCAATCTAAAGATCAAAGGGAGCATAGATGACTATAAGGTTTCATTAGGTAAGAAAAAAGAAAAGTAGGGTTAAGAAATTGATCAATGATTTATTTGCCATATTTGACAGTTCACCTCTACTTCACCCGATCGCTCGGATTTGTAATCCGTGCCAACCCCACTTTTACAATACACTCAAATTAGCAACACCCCATAACAAGAAAACCAATACCACTCACCGCGGTTTCCCGTAATCGAAGCCCATATGTTTGTTATAATTTTGATCACAGAACTGCTTGATAAAGCAATTGTAAAAACCTACAACTATTTTTAAACGAGTACAAACGAAAATGTAGGTATAATAGAAATATCTGTACTTTTACATATATACAATTGTTGGCAGTAATGTAAGAAAACGCAATAATGACATTTTACGAAAAAGAACTTAATAGAATTCGTCGCATTGTTTATTCAAACGAAGGACAAATTAACACCGTAATTGGAATTCGAAGCTATATCGAAAACAATTATGATGTCAATTTAAATTTGGACTTATTGTCCCATATTCAGTTTGTTTCCAAGTATCACTTGTTACGCTTGTTCAAAAAATATTATGGACTAACTCCAAGACAATACTTAATTGACAAACGAATTGAGAAATCTAAAGAGCATCTGATAAATGGAATATCGGTAACTGAAACCTGTTTTGCTGTTGGATTTGAAAGTTTAGGTTCGTTCAGCACTTTATTTAAAACAAAAATAGGAAAATCACCTACGGAATTTCAAAAAGAGCAACTTTCAAGAAGCAAAATTGATTCGAAGTTCAGAACTTTGGAGTATGAATAAATAAAACAAAGATGAAAGTAACACTAATTAGCATTCCAGTTCGAGACCAAGAAAAAGCTTTAAAATTTTATACAGAGAAATTAGGCTTTATAAAAAAGAAGGACCTACCATTAGAAGGTGGTAATCGATGGCTAACCCTAGTTTCAGCAGAATGGCAGGATGGACCAGAATTATTATTGGAACCAGCTCCCAACCATTTCGAACCATGTAAGGTATTTCAAGATGCATTAATGGAAGCAGGATTTCCTTACACGCAATTTGATGTTGACAATGTTGACGCCGAATATGAAAGATTATCAAAACTTGGAGTTGATTTTAGCGTAAAACCAACTAAAATGGGGACTGTAAAAGTTGCAGTTTTTAATGATACCTGTGGAAATAATATTCAGCTAGTGGAGGAATTATAAAAACACTACCGCCAACAAGATGTATGAAATCAGGGCAATTTTCGCTCACTCAAAGGTCAATTTATGTTTGCAATGGCTCTGATTTTTAATAGGTTTGTAAAAGAAATAAAAAACAAGCGCTGCTGGATCAGTGGTCATGCCATTTTTGCAAGCCCCGATTCATACATCAAACGTTAGGGCACATACTCTAGCTCTGAAAAGCAGGACGGATAAACGGACGGGATAATAATCAAAGACCTGAGTGTTTTTGTAAAGGTAAGTTCTGATACCAAGGTTCTCTCCTACCAGCATCTGACGGAATAAAGGTCATCGCTATTTTGTGATGGTAATCGTTAAACCCAAAGTCGCAAAGCGATCGCGGGAATTGAAAAAACATAACGCAAATAGTTACGCAAGTAATCATCGCTTTGCTTGGGCAACTTTGCAAAGTAACGGCGGAATAAAAAAAGCCAGTGCATAACAAGATGTATAATTCATAGCGGCGGAAATTCCTAACGCCTGCCTGACGGCGAGGCAGGGAATTTCACGCAGGTTTACTAACTTTGAGCCCTGGCGGAACATTAGCTGTGTGCTTGTCCGCTACAAACCATACATTAATAAAACTGTAACAATTTCAAAACTATCTTATCTTTTATATATAAAACTATATATAAACATGAATAAATACATTATCCTCATCCTTTCTTTATTCTTTTTAGGATTTATCAACGCACAAGAGCAAGAAACGCAACCCTTTATCAAGTACCATGAAACTATTGATTCGCTTATGCAGATTAGTTATGAAAGAGGAATTTTTAATGGTAATGTATTAGTTACAAGAAATGATTCTCTTGTGTATCAAAAATCATTCGGATATACAGACGATACTGGACAAACCGAGCTCACTAAAAATTCTATTTTTAATATAGGTTCAATTTCAAAAGAATTTAATGCTGTTTCTATAGTGATGTTGATAGAAAAAGGAGAATTAAAATTCGACGATAAACTCTCTCAATTTGGATTAGGTTTGCCTTCTTGGTCTGAAAAAGTCACTATCAAGCATCTTTTAAACTACGTAAGTGGGATTCCACAAATTGATTATGACAATGTGAAAAATGAGAAAGACATTTTGAAAGACTTACAATCACTACCTAATTTACTATTTGAACCTGGCACAAAATATAACTACAATAATAATAGTATTTTTCTTCAGAGAAGGATTATTGAAAATGTTTCAAAAAAAACATATCAAGAATTTGTGACAGAAAACATTATTAACCCTTTAAAAATGAATAATGTAGCATTTGACCCTAATTTAGATTATCCAAATAAAACGAGATGTTTTGATGTAGACAAAATTTCTTGTGATGAAATTTCTTCAAGTAAAGATAGGTTGTGGATATCCATCAATGATTTAAATAAATGGATTACAGCTCTACACAACAACAAATTAATTTCTAGAGCCTCTTTAGAACTACTATTAAGAAATCAGTATTTTAAAAACAAAGAATCTAGTCTAGGTGTATATCAAGATAAATTTGCGTTACATCTTCATGGTGGTCAATCTTGGCAATATGAAGCAGCTTTTATGAGTGAATTAAAAAATGACCTTAATATTATTTTAATGTCTAACAATAAAAGTAAAGGCTTTGAAATAATTCAATCTATGCATAAAATAATGAATGGAAAGTCATTTAACTTACCAAAAAAATCTATCTATAGACAGATTCGTAATAAATGCCTCGAAAATATTGATTTAGGAATTCAGTATTACTATGACTTAAAAAAAGATAATTTAAACATTTATGATTTTGCAAATCCAAAGGAATTAAATGGACTTGGGTATGATTTATTGGCTGAAAAGAAGATAATTAACAGTATAAAAATATTCAAATTAGCTGTTTCTGAATTTCCTGACAATGCAAAATTATATGACAGTTTAGCAGAGGTTTACTATACAAATAAACAATATGAATTGGCTCTGTTAAACTATAAAAAGTCATTGGAGTTGAACCCCCAAAATACAAATGCCGAAGAGATGATTAATAAGATATCAAAAAAATAACTAGCTACAAGCCGTATATAATTTATTGCTAGCTTTTTGCTTACTTGCGAAAGTCCTCGCGGACTTTCTTTATCGGTAATTATTTACTAAATTATTTGCTTGAAACACGCAAAAAACCATATACAATCACGTTGTACACAAGCAAAAAAGCTAAATTGATAAAAAGAGTATTAATAGGAATTGCATTTTTTGTTATCGGATTTGGAGTCGCGGTTTTTGCTGATTCATTTTTCCGTAAACTAATCCAGAATTTATTTCAATGGACAACAAATAATGGAATTCAATTCGGAGGAAAGGATTTTTATCTTTTCGGGAATCCTATATATTTCATAAGTTTTGGATTAGCGTTTCTGATATTTAGTATTGCCAATAAGAAAAAGAGAATCCAGAAAATAGTAGCGAACGGAGTAATGACGATTCTAATATTCGGAATACTATTAATTGGAATTAGCGCATTGACCGCAAACCTGAAAATAATTGAATGTACTGCTTGTGACAGCGGATTTAGAAGATTAGGATACAATGAAATAAGCTACGAAATGATTTTAGCAACAAGTGCTTTACTATCTATTATTCCAAGTTCGATAGTAATATTTAAAAACTGGAAAAAAGCCAGTGTATAACAAAGATGTGTATAATTCATTGCAGCGGAATTTCCCCATCGGAAATTCACTTGCATTAATTATCTTTAGCAACGGCGGAAAGTACTCGCGTACTTTCTCGCAACTAATCATATACAAAACGTCGGCAACAAGCTAAAAAGAAAAACTCAAACTTAATGAAAATTAAAAAATATAGGCAGGCATCAAGTATCTGGTTACAGTTCAAGGATGCACTGAAAGGCTACATTTTAAAAAAGACAAAGAATTTAGAACTTGCGGACGAAATTAACCAACTCGTTTTGATGAAAGTAATCGATTCTTGCTGTTCAGATGTTCAAATAAAGAACGTGAGGTCTTGGCTTTTCCAAATTGCTCATAATACCACCATAGATTATCTAAAAAAAGATATAAAATATGTTGATTTGGAAAAAGAAATCCAAGAAAAAACAGAAGATAATGTCTATCTCGAAATCGAACCATTTGTATCAGCTCTAATCGACTTTTTACCTGAAAAATATGGTGTGCCGCTGCGTATGTCAGACATAGAAAAACTAAAACAACAAGATGTAGCAGATAAATTAAACTTGTCCCTGACCGCAACCAAAAGCAGAATACAAAGGGCTCGAGAACTCTTAAAAAATGAAATTTTCACCTGCTTCCAATTGAATATAGAGGGTGCAAAAGGTCTTAACGACATTAAACTTAAAGATTCCTGTAAACCCCTTCAGGCAACCATTTCAAAAAATAATCAATAATTTTTGCGTCTTTTTACACTGTTTACAGTCTTGGTTATAAATCTTAAATTTTATAATCATGACAAACAGAAAAAAAATAATCTTTGGAATCATTTCCTTCACTATTGGACTTAATTCCATACTTGCCCAAAACTTGGCTATTTCAACTATCCATGAAATAGAACCCAGCGTAAACCATTATGCCAAGCTCCAAAAACTTTCAGGTGAACAGAGGCAAGCTACTGCTTGGATGGATACTATTGCTTACCCACCAAAAAAATATAGGAATAACACAATATTATTCGCTTTAACAAAGCCCGTTTACCTTACTACAAACCAAGTAGATTTTTTAGTAAAGGCTGTAGATTTTCCTGCTAATAGTTCCGAACAGACAAGAGCGGAACTCGACTTTCTTTTGGAATTACAGAAAAAACGAACAAAGGAACAGACGGAAAGAGTATTGGCTTTAGCAAAAATTGGATATTGGCCAGATGCCAACTATGTCTCAACACATCCAAGTTACAAGAAGAATCTTGAAAACCTCTTTTTCGAAAGTAAAGAGATAATGGGCCAAACTTACTCTTTTGAAAATTTTCCAGAAACATCAAAGCTTTTGCAAGGTATCATGAATGATATGCGATTAATGGAATTTGCAGTAAAGTATCATTTGGTTAGGGCAAGGCCGTATCAATTGGAGTTAGAACTACAACCTCTGAAAACCATAAGTTCACCATCCTTTGCAAGTGGGCATACCTTATGGGCATATATACAGGCGTATACTTTTGGCGAGTTGATACCTGATAAACGGGATGATTTTGTGAAACTGGCCTATGAAATTGGGCTCTCAAGGGAAGTTATGGGTGTGCATTACCCAAGTGATGAAGAAGCGGCAAGACAACTTGCTCATCGAATGTTGATGTTAATGTGGCATACAGAAAAATTTCAAAATGATTTCTTAAAAGCAAAAGAAGAATGGAACTAATTAACAAAGGTAAAACACTATTGCGCCCTTGGCCAATAGTGTTTGTCAGGATTTCTATAGGCATTGTCTTTATTTGGTTCGGAGTTCTTAAATTCTTCCCTAATACAAGTCCTGCCGAAATAGTGGCGCAACGGACAATGGACAAAGTAACTTTAGGGCTTATCCCTAGTGAAATAAACTATTTAATACTAGCAATTATTGAGACTATTTTTGGGCTATTTTTAATCGGAAATATTTTTCAAAAAATGATTGTAACACTCGCTTTGGGGCATCTGATTATGACATTTTTTCCAATACTTCTTTTTCCGTCTGAAGTATTCTCAGGAATTTTCATCCCTACATTATTGGGGCAATATATTATCAAAAATCTTGTACTGTTTAGTGCATTGTTACTAATCAACCAAAGGTTTTGTTATTCGAATGAGAAAATTTGCATTACTTAATTGAACATAAATTGATGGAAAACATATGATAAAAATATAATTGGATTTCATGAATAGATTGATGTATTTTTAAAAAGCAAATCAAAGATACTACTTGGAATATTTGAGATTAAAAAGCCCGTTGCCAACAAAGTCTATAATTAATACGGACTTGCGATTTATCTGCAAAGTTCTGTGTATATTTATGAAGTCAAATAATCTTATGCTTTGTGCGTAGCTGGAAGTCCTACGGATTTCTGCGCCGCACTAATCATAGCCGATACCGTTGTGCAACATCATGCACGTTAAAGGCACATCGAATGAACAGCATTATTCAAAATATCATTCAACAATTAGAAGATGTCCAACAAGGAAAGCCTTGGATTGGGAGCACTTTCGTGAGCAAGTTGAATCAAGTGGACGAAAATGAATACTTCAAAAGACCAATTGAAGATTTACATAGTGTTGCAGAGATAATCAGTCATTTGACACTCTGGCGTAGCGAAGCAATTTTGAAAGTTAAAACTGGTAAGGGAAGTAAAAGTGATGATTGTGAAGAAAACTGGCTGCCTAACGATAAACTTAAAGTTATCGGTTGGGACAAAATCAAATCCTCTTACGACAAAACGCTATCTGATTTAATAGCGCTGTTAAGGATCAAAAATGACGACTTCCTTTCTAAACTATACTTCGATACAGACTTTAAAGGCTACTATACTTACAACTGGTTGCTTAGTGGAATGATACAACACGATGTATATCATCTTGGCCAGATAGGGATTATCATAAAATATCTGAAAATGAAATAGTAGCTGTTAACAAAGAAATATATAAATTTTACAAGCATATAAGTATTAGAATATGTGTTTCCTTAATTCTACAAATTAAAAAACACGTATTTAAAATGGGTGTTTAAAGATCCATATTCTATGTCCTTTTTATTATCTTAGGTTCATGTTGTATAGAATATTTTACTAAATGTCTAGAACCATCTTTAAATGTATCGATGCGCACACTTGTGGAAATCCTGTGAGAGTCGTTACCACAGGACATCCGCCTTTGGAGGGTGATTCTATAAGTCAAAAACGGCAACATTTTATTAAAGAATTTGATTGGATCAGAACCGGATTAATGTTCGAACCTCGAGGACATGATATGATGAGTGGTAGTTTTTTGTTTGAGCCACATCATCCTCATAATGATTTTGCTATTCTTTTTATTGAAACTTCAGGATGTCTGCCTATGTGCGGTCACGGAACAATAGGTACTATTACCATTGCGCTTGAAGAAGGATTAATTAAGCCCAAAACACCCGGAAAAATAAGAATGGAAACCCCTGCAGGGTTGGTCGAAATCGAATATCAACAAACCGGTAAAAAGGTGGACTGGGTAAAACTCAAAAATGTAAAATCCTATCTTGCAGAAGAAGGATTGACAATTGACGCACCCATACTTGGAGAGATTATTTTTGACGTGGCTTATGGTGGAAATTTTTATGCTATTATTGACCCTCAGAAGAATTTTAACGGTGTACAAGATTTTACAGCTAGTAAATTAATTCAGTTTTCTAAAGTGGTGCGAGAACGCATTAATAAAAAATATCCTAATCTTTTTATTCATCCAGAAAATGAAACTATACGTGATGTGAGTCACGTTTTATGGACTGGAGACCCTATAGATCCAAACTCCTCTGGTAGAAATGCTGTATTTTATGGTGAAAAAGCCATTGATCGTTCTCCATGCGGAACCGGAACATCAGCCAGGATGGCCCAATTGCATGCAAAAGGAATGTTGAAAAAAGGAGAAAAATTCGTTCATGAAAGCTTTATTGGTAGTACATTTATAGGGATAATTGAAGAGGAAACTGAGCTAGTAGAAAAAAAAGCAATTATACCAAGCATTCAGGGATGGGCAAAAGTATATGGATACAATACTATCATCATAGATGAAGAAGATGATCCGTATGCGCATGGATTTCAGGTGATTTAAAGTTGAAATGATCTAATAAATTAGCAGAAATTAAAAAACCCACTTAGAAAAACAATAGTTTATTGAAAAGTTCAAAAAACGTTCTAAAAAGCTATTAGTAGATGTTATTTTAATATACAAAGAATTAAAAGATTCTGAGCAACGAATGTAATCATTAAAGGTGTAATGTCCACAGCTACTCATTATAGAGCTTCGTGTATAGCTAGCTTTAAGAGTTCTGTTCCAAAATATTAATAACGGTTGAATAAACAGTATTTTGGTTAGAAATTTTAAAAGATTCAGGTTTAGCATCAAAAGAAACAATTGCTCTTTTGCTAGCTGAGGCAGAAGAAATTCTTGAAGTGTTATCTAAAGCTAGAAAGAATACTTCAGTTAATTAAATAGTAATAAAATGAGTAATTCATTGTCTCAATAATTCATTCAATGAAAAAAGTAATAGTAATCGGTGGTGGAATTATAGGACTTTGCTCTGCATACTATTTGCATAAAGAAGGGCATCAGGTAACGATTATCGATCAATCTAATATGGATTTTGGCGCTTCTTACGTTAACGCAGGTTATCTATCCCCAAGTCATATTATTCCGTTAGCCGCACCTGGCGTTATGAAGAAAGGCCTTAAATGGATGTTTAATCCTTCAAGTCCTCTTTTCATAAAACCTCGTCTCAATTCAGATTTCTTGCAATGGGCGTGGGCATTTAACAAATCATGTTCGTCTCAAAATGTGAATCAGGGTATTCCGGCTATAAAAGATATTGCATTGTTAGGGCAGGATTTATATTCAGAAATTAAAGAAACAGAGAATTTTGATTTTCAACTAGAAAAAAAAGGATTGCTAATGATTTGCCAAACGCAAAAAATGCTGGAAGAAGAGATTCATGTAGCAGAAATTGCCAAAAAAGAAGGATTAGCTGTGAGAGAAACTTCATTGACAGAACTGAAAAAAATGCAACCTAACATACAGCTCAACGCCAAGGGTGCTGTTTTATACGAATGTGATGCGCATACTACTCCGCATATGTTTATGGAAGAAATGAAATCTTATTTGGAAGCTTCTGGAGTAGTTATTCACAGAAATGAAAAGATAAATGACCTCACGGTAAAAAACGAAAAAATCAGTTCGATTAGTAATGCAACCCACACCTATATTGCAGATGAATTTGTCTTGGCTGCCGGGTCATGGTCTAGTATATTGAGTAAAAAATTAGGGATTAAATTATTATTAGAACCGGGAAAAGGATATCGAATCAATTCTGAAAGAGATTTTGGGATTACCATGCCGGCTATTTTAGCCGAAGCCAAAGTTGCGATAACACCCATGCAAGGATTTACCAGATTTGCAGGCACCATGGAAATTGCGGGGATCAACCATGATATTAATAAAGTAAGAGTTGAGGCCATTGCCAATGCAACACAACGTTATTATCCTAATATCAAACTAACAGCTGAAGAAAAAAATACTGCCACCTGTGGGCTAAGACCGGTTTCTCCAGACGGGTTACCTTATATTGGAAAATCTACTTACTGTAAAAATCTAACCATCGCGACAGGGCATGCCATGATGGGCTGGAGCATGGGACCTTCAACAGGAAAACTGGTCTCAGAAATAATTTCTGATAAAAAGCCTTCTTTGGATCTAGACGTATATCATCCCGACCGGAAGTTCTAAATAAATATTAAACCACAAAGGTTTTGAAAACCTTAAGGATCTATTTCTATAAGATTCCCGTTTGCCGTTTATAGAAGGCATCCTGTTGCTTCTTCATCATCTCACGAGCTATTTTCTTTTTGTAGGCATACAATTCTTCTTCTTCAGTGAGGTCGCCATATACTCGATCATTGATGGTATGATCTGTTTCTAATAACACAGCGCGTTGACCTTCTTTTTGTGCCACCCAGGTTTTTACTTCGTCCTCTATATCTGCTAGTTTATAATCGTATTCCCCCTTTGGAGAAATTAGTTTTGCAAAAATCGGAGAGGTCTCTATTGCCAAAAACAATAAAAATATAAAAAAGGAGGGTAACCATGGCAATTCACTCAAAGCAGTTATACGCGCCATGAGGCCATCAAAATTATCAATTATGGGCTGCGAGTTCAAAACCTGATCTTCATATTCTGTTGCCAATTGCACTTTTTGAGCTTCTAAGGTGGCCACTTTATCTACATTTGCCTTTTTTAAATCAACGAGTTCTGCCAATGCGGTATCGTGCTTTTCACGCTTTTCTTTATAAACTGGTCCTTTCCCTATGAGCTCTGTACCCTTACGACCTTCTGCTTCTGCAATATAGGTTTCGTATAAATCATTTACCTCAGTTTCTTTGGTCACAATCTCTTCTTTTAAGGAGGCAATCTCAGCATCTATTGAGGCAACAACAGGAGTATATTGAGTAGCTATTTGTTCTTTATTTGCTAGGGTGAAATCGTTTTTTTGTTCTAGTAATACACGGTCTATTTCTTTTTCAAAAATCTTTAATTCTAAGGGTTTTGAAATCACTACGGCAATAATTATCGCAAGGACAATTCTAGGTGATGCTTGTAGGAGTTCATCTATGAAATTATCTTTTTTTCTGATCGTTGAAACGATAAATCGATCCAGGTTGAAGATTAGGAATCCCCAAATCAATCCGAAAAAAATTGCACTAAAATAATTATCAAACACTGTATACAAGGCATAGCTAGCTGCAATGAAAGCCATTATAGCCGTAAAAAATACCGTGGCCCCAATACCCACATATTTGTTCTGTTCTCCATTAGAACAATCAGCCAGGATATCAGCATCTGCTCCTGAGCATAAAATAAAAAAGCGTTTTAACATCATCTAAGGGTTTTTATTGGCAATAGACCTATAACGTTGATTTACAATAAAATGTTGTGCAAAAAAACTCCTTATTAGGAGTTTTAGTTCATCATAAAAACAAGCGCAACACTAATTTCTTTCTTTCTCGGCCTTTTTTCTTTCTTTTTCTCTCCTTTTTCTTTCCTTTTCCATTTTCTTACGAGCTTCCTTTCTTGCCTCTTCGGCTGCTTTACGTGCTTCATCACGAGCTTTTCCAACTTCTTTGAGAGCTACTTTACGAGTTTGTTCAGCTTGTTTCCTTGCTTCTTCGGCTCCAGCTCTAGCCTCTTTTCTCACTCTCTGCATTTCTTGCATTCCCTGCTCTCTTGCCATTCGAGCTTCGCGCATTGCCATTTCTCGAGCTTTCTCTGCTTCAAATCTTGCTATTTCTGCTTGTTTCATGGCTTCTTCTTTTACTCTATGAGCTTGCTCCCGCGCTCTGTGGGCCTGCTCCATTGCCATAGCTCTGCCTTGTTCTGCCTGTTCTCTGGCATACTGTGCATTGGTCTTTGCGTTTACTCTTGCTATTTCAGCAGCCTCCCTAGCCTGTTGTGCGACTTCTATGGCGCTTACGATTTCATACTCTCTAATAGCTTCAGCCTCTTCTCTTACTTTCTCTGCTTCATACCTTACTTCTTCTGCTTCTCTCATTGCTCTTGCAACTTGAGCCTCTACATTTTGTGTTTCTGGTGAAGAAGATGTTCCAAAACCTTTTGGCGGTGATGGAGGCGGTGGTATATTACTTTTTTCACCTTTTTTCACCCTAGGTGGTGCCGGAGGTGGAGGTATATCACTTACCTCTCCCTTATGCACTTTTGGAGAAGGTGGAAGCGGTGGTGGTGGCGGAATTAAATCATGACCATCAGGATTTGCTTTGTACAATCTTGTATTTCGGTATGCGTTGTTGAGCTTTTCTAATAGTCCTTCATCTACATTCTGCATTTGTACACTAAAATTAAACTCTGCAAGTTCATCATCTTTCCATTGCTTTGTAAGATCATCAATGGTTTTTGCAAAATCTGACAGACTTGTAGAGGACCCATTTACCTCTATTTTATCTCCTTTTACCCTTATCCTGATTTTCTTATCAGGATGGGTATCCTGAACAGTCTTTTGATAGTTAACCGTTCTTTGTTGAGCTACTATTTCATTATTAAATAAAAGCATACAACCCAGCAACATGGGTAAGAGCAGCAACAATCTAGCCACTGCTCGGGTTTTTGAAAATTTTTGTGACATCATAACGATTCGTTTTTTGGTTAATGAATAATTTATAGGGCTTGATAACTCAACTTGATTAGAGTTGTTTGGATAGTTAACAAGCAAGTTCATATACGTTTGTAAAGAAAATTGACGTTTTAAAACGGTCTGATCTGCCAGGAATTCATGATTTAGTTTTATGGATTTTTTAATCCAGAATAATAATGGATTAAACCAAAAAATCACCTGTAGAATTTCAATAAATAATATATCTAATGTATGTTTTTGAAGCACATGTGTTTTTTCATGGAGCAATACTTCTTCGGGGATATTTTTTTCTTGATATTCTGTCTTGGAAACAAATATATATTTCAAAAATGTATGTGGTACAATCATATCGGTAACCAAAACATTTATGTGCGAAGGCTCTTTTAGGCGTTCGCTAGTTCTGATTTTATAAGTTAGGTTTTTAAGGTTTTTAATGAATCGAAATCCAAAAATTAAAACTCCAATACCATAGACACTCCATAATAGTATTGAAACATAATCAATAGATGATTCAGCAACGGGAACGGTATCAGACAAGATCATCGTAGTGACTGTTGGCTCCTTGATTATTTCTGATTCTTGATGGATACCTGTAGTGTATGTAAAGGTTATAAGTGGAATTATAAGAGAAAAAACTAGACTAAAAATCAGATAAAATCTTTTTGTAAAATGCATATTTTCCTTTTCAAGAAGCAATACATAGAAACCCCATAGCAGCAACATACAAAGTGATGATTTGATTAGGTAAGCTATCATTTTTTTTGCTTTTGAATTTGTTGATCTACTATCTTCTTAAGTTCTTCTAATTCTGAGGTCGACATATTGGTTTCAGAAGTAAAAAACGATGCAAACTGTGAAGCCGAGTCATTAAAAAAGTTCTTAATCAAACCGTTTACATGTTTTGAAAAATAATCTGTCTTTTTTACCAAAGGATAATACTCTCTCGATTTCCCATATAGGGTATAATCTACAAAACCTTTATCCTTCATTCTCTTGAGCAATGTAGCAACCGTAGTAGTTGCAGGTTTTGGTTCTGGAAAAGCATCGAGTAAGTCTTTCATGAAGGCTTTCTCGAGTTTCCAAAGATATTTCATAAGTTGTTCTTCGGCTTTTGACAATTGCATTGCTCTACTTAATTAGAATTAACTCTACAAATGTAGAATAAAAATTTGTATTTCCAAATAATTTGAAAATAAAGCTTGTAAAATTTCTAGAATCTTACAAGCTTTATTAGTTTAAAACAGATTAAATTTTATTCACTAATAATTATGCTATTGCCAATACCCGTTTGTACAATGGTTGTAAAAAAAGCATCACCAGTCTGTGAAATTATCAAGCTATTATTAATCCCTGTTTGTGTGTTTTCAATCGTATTAAAACTTCCTACTTGAAAAGCTTCCGTAATATTGCCTACTCCGTTTTGTGTGGTAATTATTGTATTTTGTATACCATCTTGATCCTGGTATATTCTATTATTCTCACTAAAATCAATGGTTCCTTGTGAAGCTTCCATCTTATTGGTTATTCCACTTTGTGTTTGTAGAATTACATTACTATTTCCAATCTGGATTGCCGACATTCGATTCTCTCTACCACCGTTTTGAAATTGTTCGATATGATTTGAAATTCCATTTTGTTCGCTTGAGATTCTGTTTACCGTACCCACCTCATCCTGAGTAGCAACTACTGAATTTTCGCTTCCTTCCTGAATTTGACTAATGACATTGCCTTGGGCTGAATTATTTTGAATAGCTTCAGCTGTATTTCTATCTCCAACTTGAATTTGCTCTACATCACAATCCATACAAGAACTATTTATTGTGGCCATATTTTTATACCCTATTTGCGACTGAAAAATCTCATTTTCACCTAAACTCTCTTCAACCATAGCAACATTACCTTCTCCTATTTGAGTTTGTTCTATATTAGAAAGAAAACCAGAACTGTTGACTTCAACTTTGTTGTCCTCCCCGATTTGAATTTGAATAGCATTCATATCTGTTCCTGAAACTTCCATCAACGCATAATTTCTTTTTCCGTCCTGATATTGTTCTGCATTACCATCTGAACCTGATATAATCTCTGCTCTGTTTTCAATTCCATATTGATTTTGCCTAGCAGTTCCTTCAAAAGAAAATTGAGAAATACTGGCTTCATTACCTTCTCCTATTTGAGTTTGGTAGGCAACAGCAGACATCGAAATTTCTTGACTGATAGTAGCTGTATTGGATACACCTACCTGAGTTTGCCACGATGCAGTTGCCTCTCCCTGCCTGGAAGTTGCACTGTTATAAAATCCATCCTGGAACTGAACAGCTACGTTTGAATTACCAAAATCTTGCACTACTTCTAACCTATTGAAGTCTCCGAATTGTTCCTGAGATACTGAATTAAATTCTCCTTGCTGAAAAACATATGCTTCACTATTATTTCCAAATTGGGTTTGCAAAATATATCCATCACCAAAAAGGTCGCCTTCTGACCCCTGAACTACTTCTGAATAATTTTCATCTCCATCCTGAGAAATTATTAAGGTATTTCTATCTCCTTCTTGAGAAATATTTGCGATATTATTAATACCCGATTGACTCACATCGGTAGTGCTTTGAGCAAAAATAAATACTCCATTCAAGAACACACCAAAAACTAAAATTGCTTTTTTCATTGTAAATTATTTTAAGAGTTAAAAATTTTAGAAAATATGTACCGACTGAATTTCTGTCACAGTACAATACCCGGGGGAATGATTGGGGTAACTATCTTAAAATTACAACAATAAAATATACAAGACTTGTTATTTTCTCTCTTTTCGACAAGGGGTAACAAAAAATCTATTTTAATTTTTCTTATGTAGGTTCTTTCATTCGACATCAGGATTAAATGTCTGTTTTTTATATAGTTAAACACCTCCTTTACTAAGGTGTTTCAACTATTAAACTAAAGAAAATTTAAATTTGCAGGAGAAGGTATAGTAGAAAATCTTCAATTATTGGGAGAGACAGCCTTTACCCAAATTGGGCTTAGGTAAAGGCAAGAAAATAACTTAATTTTTAGATGATCCTATTTGCTTAACTCTGTGAAATATTTATAAAAAAGTGGAATAGTTTCTATTCCTTTCAAATAATTCCACACTCCAAAATGTTCGTTAGGAGAATGTATCGCGTCACTATCCAGACCAAATCCCATGAGAATAGTCTTACTTTTTAATTCTTTCTCAAATAAAGAAACGATTGGAATACTTCCTCCGCTACGCTGTGGGATTGGGATTTTACCAAAGGTATTCTGGTAGGCCTTGCTCGCTGCTTGATATCCAACATTGTCTATTGGGGTTACGTACCCTTGTCCACCATGATGTGGCGTTACTTTCACGGTCACCGCTTCTGGAGCAATACTCTCAAAGTGGTTTTTGAACAATTCGGTGATTTCTTCCCAATCCTGATTAGGCACCAAACGCATAGATATCTTGGCATACGCCTTACTGGCTATAACCGTTTTAGCACCTTCACCTGTATAACCACCCCAAATTCCATTTACATCAAGAGTTGGTCTAATGGAGTTACGCTCATTGGTCGTATATCCTTCTTCACCGTAAACAGCGTTAATATCTAACGACTTTTTATAAGCTTCTAATGAAAATGGTGCTTTAGCCATTTCTGCTCTTTCTTCTTTGGAAAGATTCTCCACCTTATCATAAAATCCAGGAATGGTAATGTGATTATTTTCATCATGCAACGAAGCAATCATTTTAGTCAAAACATTGATAGGGTTAGCGACGGCTCCGCCATATAAACCACTATGTAGATCTCTGTTTGGCCCAGTCACCTCAACTTCTACATAGCTAAGTCCGCGTAATCCAGTGGTAATAGAGGGAACATCTTTGGCAATCATACCCGTATCACTAATCAAGATTACATCGTTTGCTAGTTTTTCCTGATTACGTTCTACGAACCAACTTAGGCTTTTACTACCCACCTCTTCTTCTCCTTCAATCATAAATTTTACATTACAAGGTAGTTGCCCAGTTTTGGTCATGATTTCTAATGCTTTGACATGCATGTACATTTGCCCCTTATCATCACAGGCTCCACGAGCAAAAATCGCACCATCAGGATGAATTTCAGTGTTTTTTATTACCGGTTCAAATGGCGGACTATCCCACAAATCAATAGGATCTGGTGGTTGCACATCGTAATGACCATATACTAAAACTGTAGGAAGGTTTTTATCTACAATTTTCTCTCCATAAACAATAGGATATCCGGGCGTTTCACAAATCTCTACGGTGTCGCATCCAGCCTCTTTAAGACTTCTACGTACTGCTTCTGCAGTTTTTATAACATCCCCTTCATAAGCGGTATCTGCGCTAACCGAAGGAATTTTAAGAAGCTCAAGAAGTTCATTTACGAATCGATCTTTATGTTCTTGAATGTAAGTTTGTATATTTTGCATAAATCTGAGTTAATTTTCGCCTAAAAGTACTAAAAGTTTATATTTTTTTGGAAGGTTGTTTTTATTTTAAAAGTATTGTTTATATTTGCACCCGCTTACTAATAAAAGTAAGCATTTTTGTACTAAGTCCTAAGTGGTACAAAAATATATAATGCGGGCGTGGTGGAATTGGTAGACACGCTAGACTTAGGATCTAGTGCCGCGAGGTGTGAGAGTTCGAGTCTCTCCGCCCGCACAGTAAAAGAAAAGCCGAATCAGCTGATTCGGCTTTTTTTATTACTCAAATTTCCTTTGAGATTGAATAACTATTCGAAATTCACCTTATCTTTATATCTTCAATTAAACCACATCTATGGTACCCGTAGAAAAAGCACTTCAACTAGTAGATAGTCATATCACATCTACCAACAAAATTGTGACCATATCTGTTTCAGAATCCTTAGGATTTGTTTTAGCAAACGATGTTTTATCTCCTATCAATATGCCTCCATTTAGACAGTCCGCAATGGATGGATATGCTTTAGGTTCTATCGAAGAAAAAGCTTTTTCTCTTAAAGGTGAAGTACAAGCCGGAGATGACAAAGATCCCGAATTAAAAAAAGGTGAGGCCATTCGGATTTTTACAGGAGCTCCTGTGCCTTCTGAAGCCAAAGCCGTAATTATGCAAGAAAAGATAGAGGTTAATGATAACAAAGTAATTTTGCTGGAATCGGTAAAGCCCAATGCCAATATTAGGCCTGCAGGAGAACAAATCAAAGAAGGCGAAATAGCACTTACTAAAGGAACAATAATCAATGCTGCAGGTATTGGGTATTTGGCGACACTGGGAATCACACATATCGAAGTTTATAAAAAGCCTTCAATTGCAATTATCACTACTGGAAATGAATTAGTACCACCCGGTCAAAAACTAAAATACGGCCAGATTTATGAAAGTAATTCTGTAATGTTATCTTCTGCATTAAAAACCTCAGGTTTTGCAGATATTTCATTTTATAAGGTGGAAGACGAATACCAAGCAACGCGTTCTATTATAGAAAAAACGATAAAACAGTGCGATGTAGTTTTGATTTCTGGCGGAATCTCGGTTGGAGACTACGATTTTGTAGGAAAAGCACTCCGTGATCTACAAGTCGACGAAATCTTTTATAAAGTCAAACAAAAACCTGGTAAACCCCTTTATTTTGCTCAAAAAGATCGTACAACTATCTTTGCACTACCTGGTAACCCAGCTTCTTCACTAAGTTGTTTTTATGTTTACGTGCTTCCGGCATTACAAAAAACATCAGGTCTCCAAGACTATCGTTTAAAACGTAGTACCAGTATTTCAAGCTCCGGATACTCAAAAAAAGGGGAACGAGCAGAATTTTTAAAAGCTATAGAAAAAGATAATACAGTCACTATCCTTGATGGGCAAGCTTCATCTATGCTTCGCTCTTTTGCACTGGCCAATGCTCTGGTTTATCTACCCGAAGAAGTTTCAGAAATTAATCCTGGTGACACCATTCAGATTATTAATCTACCTTAAAACTTCAAAAAATGATGATTGTCACAAAAAACTAAGGTTCAAAAATCTTTCTTTGCTAAAATTTAAATAAAGCGACACCCTGCACGAAAATTTCGTTGTATCTTTAAAAACCAAACGCTTTATTTAGCATCATGGACTATAAAATAAAAAGTAGAATCTGGATAGAATCTGAGCATGGCGTTTTTCTGGGCGAGGGAAGAGTTCGTTTACTTAAAGCCATTGCAAAAACGGGTTCACTAAGTAAAGCTGCTGTAAGCTTGAATATGTCTTATAAAAAGGCATGGAACTTATTAGACAGTATGAACAAAATTAGTGATGAGTCTTTAGTAATTACCTCTACAGGCGGTAAAGGTGGTGGTGGAGCAAGTATTACTGCTTATGGAGAAAAAATTATTAAAGTTTTTGATGATATCAATCAAAAATGTTGGGAATTTCTTGATAATGAATTGAAGCAAATTTCTTTATGAGTTTAGAAAAAAACATAACAGGAATTATATTAGCTGGTGGTAAAAGCTCAAGAATGGGAAGCGAAAAAGGATTATTATGGCTTAAGGGTAAACCTTTTGTTGAACATATTGTTGAAGCGCTTCAACCGATAGCAAAAGAAATTATTATTGTAAGTAGTAATTCTGAATACGATACTTTTGGAGTAAAAAGAATTGAAGACATTATTCCAGAATGTGGTCCAATTGCTGGGTTGCATGCAGGATTAACGAATTCTAAAACCAAAAACAATCTGGTAATAAGTTGTGATGCACCTCTTGTGACTACTTCGTTATTAAGAAAGTTATTTCAGTTTGAAACTGAAGATTATGATATCGTTCAATTTGAAGCCGAAGGAAAAACCATTCCGCTAATTGCACTATACAAAAAACGTTGCGTAGAAAAGTGTTTTGAATTGCTTTCGAATAACGAAAAACGTCTACGTAAATTAGTTTCAAAGTTCAATACCAAAACGATTGCTGTACAGGAAAAAGAGTTGTTTTTGGTAAAAAATATTAATACTATCGAAGACTTAAATACCATTACTAATGCAATTAACTATTAAATACTTTGGAATGCTAGCTGAAGCCACAACAATTTCTGAAGAACAGCTACAAATAGATACTTGTTCTGTTTCTGAGTTATTGAAAAAGCTAAAAAATCAATATCCTAAATTAAATGATAAAGATTTTAAAGTTGCTATCAATCGACAATTAGTAGATAATCAATATGTCATAAATAACGAAGCTGAAGTTGCTTTACTACCCCCTTTTGCAGGAGGATAAAAATATCTATGATGAATAGTTTCAATTCAAGATATCACAGACAAATTTTACTGCCCGAAATTGGGACGAAGGGGCAAGAGAAACTTGCTTCTTCCAAGGTTTTGGTGATTGGTGCAGGTGGATTGGGTTGCCCGGTATTGCAATATCTTGCTGCAGCTGGCGTAGGCACTATTGGGATTATAGATTTTGATTATGTAGAAACTTCTAACCTACATCGCCAGATTCTATACGGGCAAAATTCGATTGGAGAAAACAAAGCTATTGCAGCCAAAAGCCGTCTTGAAAACTTAAATCCGGAAATAACAATTACGGCATATCCAGAAAAGCTCACCACAAAAAATGCATTACCACTCTTTACGGAATATGATATTATTATTGATGGCACTGACAATTTTTCAACACGCTACTTAGTAAATGATGCATGCATAATTACCAACAAACCTTTGGTATACGGAGCAATTTTTAAGTTTGAAGGTCAAGTATCGGTTTTTAATTACAAAAATGGTCCTACGTATCGATGCTTATTCCCTGAGGCTCCCAGCGCAGGGAGCGTTCCTTCTTGTGCAGAAATTGGAGTTTTGGGTGTGCTACCGGGAATTATAGGAAGCATGCAAGCTAATGAGGTTTTAAAAATCATATTAGGGATTGGCGATGTTTTAAATGGAAAATTAATGATGTATGATAGTCTCTCTACTAAATTTTCAACTTTCTCTGTAAACCGTATCGAATCTCAAGTTTCAAAAGTATTGGATATGGCCAAAGAATTTGAAACCGTCGATTACGATCTTTTTTGCGGAATTAAAAAAGTAATAGAGATATTCCCTCATGATGTATTTCAGAAAAAAAATGTGCAATTTATCGATGTTCGAGAAGCCGATGAACAACCCAAAATAAAAAGTTTGGATCCAGCATGTATTCCCTTAAGAGAATTACCCCGACAATTAGAAAATTATGATAAAGAAAAACAAACAATAATCTTTTGCCAATCAGGTACTCGAAGTAAAAAGGCAGTAGAAATACTTCTGGAAAATGGATTTAAAAATGTATCACATATAAAAGGTGGAGCTATTGCACTTCACGAACATGAGCTACTAAAAGAAGTTTAGAAATTTACTATGGAAAAAAAGAAACCAAAGAACGTATTTGTAGAAGGAGCGATTTCATCAGAATTTATAGGTACTTCTATTGCAAAACATCAAACAAAAACAAGTATTGGTGCGCATAATATTTTTTTAGGACAAGTACGTGCCGATGAAATTGATGGTAAAGTGATTACAGGAATTGACTATACTGCGTATGAGGAGATGGCTAATCAAAAATTTCACGAAATACGAGAGGCGACCTTCGAGAGATTTGACCTTACCTGCATGCATATTTATCACAGCTTAGGAAAGGTACAAGCCGGTGAGATTTGTCTTTTCGTCTTTGTATCCTCTCCAAAAAGAAAAGTAGTATTTGAAGCACTAGAATTTGTTGTAGAGGCCATAAAATCCGATGTCCCGGTTTTTGGAAAAGAAATTTTTGAAGATCAAACTCATCAATGGAAACAGAATACTTAGTAGTAGAACATGAGCTATAGGCCACAATGAGCCTGTCGAAGTGTAATTTGAAATTAAAAAAATGGTAGACATCACACATAAGACCTCAACGTTACGAACAGCAACAGCACAAGCCATTGTTAAAGTTAGTACGCCAAAAACTATCGAAGCTATACAAAAAGGAACGGTACCCAAAGGTGATGTATTTGCAATGAGTAAAGCTGCCGGATTATTAGGCGTTAAAAAAACTCCCGATTTACTTCCAGACTGTCACCCTCTACCCATTGAATACACTAGTATTGATTACGTAATTGGTGATCTTGAAATCCAAGTTCTGGTAACCATAAAAACAATTTATAAGACAGGCGTCGAAGTTGAAGCCATGCATGGAGCAAGTATAGTAGCACTCAATATGTATGATATGCTCAAACCTATTGATAAAGGAATAGAAATTCATCATATAAAACTGCTTGATAAAAAAGGAGGGAAATCTGACTATACCGATAGATTCCGCAGAGATTTACAAGCGGCTGTCATTGTTTGTTCTGATACCATTTCTGAAGGAAAAAAAGAGGATAAGGCTGGTAAAGCTATTATTTCTAAACTAGAAGCATGTGAGGTAGGAATTCTGGATTATAGCATTATCCCTGATGAAATAGAAACTATTCAGGAAAAAGCAAAACAATACCATGAACGAGGTGCCGATCTTGTTATTTATACTGGAGGTACCGGTTTATCAAAACGTGATGTCACACCCGAGGCATTAAAACCATTATTAGACCGAACTATTCCTGGTGTAGAAGAGGCTATTCGCAAATATGGCCAGGACCGTATGCCGTACGCCATGCTTTCGAGAAGTGTGGTAGGAACCATCAACAATACACTAGTACTGGCGCTTCCGGGGTCTACAAATGGCGCAAAAGAGTCTATGGATGCTATTTTCCCAGAGATTTTGCATGTATTCAGAATTTTAAAAGGTGCACGACACGATTAAATTATAGTATTTTGACTAAGAAAAAAGACATACTTACAGATACATTTGGGAGAAAACACAACTACTTGCGTATTTCTCTTACAGAAAGGTGTAACCTTCGTTGTACGTATTGCATGCCTGCTGAAGGAATTCAGCTATCTCCAAAAGAACACATCATGACGTATGAAGAAATTTATACCATCGCCAAAAAATTTGTGGATCTTGGTGTTACCAAAATTCGGCTGACTGGTGGAGAACCTTTGATACGCAAAGATGCTTCATTGATCTTAGAAAAACTCGCTTCACTACCCGTACAACTTACTTTGACCACTAACGGAGTTATCGTAGACAAATTTGTTGATCAATTTAAAAAATGTGGAATTAAGACCCTTAACGTAAGCCTGGATTCTCTCGATGCCCAGAAAAATAAGGACATTACCCGAAGATCGTATTTCGATAAAGTATACCAAAACATTCTTCTGCTTGTTCAAGAAGGTTTTAAGGTTAAAGTGAACTGTGTATTAATGAAAGGCTTTAATGCTGATGAAATAATAAATTTTATTAATCTTACTAAAGATAAACCAATACAAGTTCGGTTTATAGAATTCATGCCTTTTGACGGAAATCGATGGAACATGGATAAGATGGTTTCTTTACAAGAAATACTTGCAGAAGTTGATTCAAACTTTGAAAAAAACGATATTCTAAAACTAGAAGATGCCCCAAATGATACTACAAAAAGTTATAAAATAAAAGGTTACCAAGGTACTTTTGCCATAATTAGTTCTGTTACCAATCCATTTTGTGATGGTTGTAATAGAATTCGTCTTACTGCCAACGGACATATAAAAAACTGTCTGTTTTCTTCAAAAGAATCTGATTTGCTTACTCCGCTTAGACAAGGAAAATCTATATCTTCGATTATTGAAAAGGCAATACAAGCTAAATTCAAAGTTCGTAGCGGTATGGATACTATTGATAAGTTTAAGCAAATAGATGAACATAATAATCGAAGTATGATTACAATTGGCGGATAACTTTTACCTCAAGCTCTTATTACTGACAAATATCATAGTAGTTCAATAATAACCGAGTTAATTTTAGAATATAAAACTTAGCTACAATGAAAAACATTTTGCTTCCCACAGATTTTTCTGACAATTCGAAGAATGCCATTAACTATGCTATGGAGTTTTTTAAAAAAGAACTTTGCACTTTTTATGTTCTTAATGTTCAAAAAGCTTCCAGCTACACTACAGACGACCTTATGGCTGCACCCGCCAACACTTCGATCCATGAATCAGTATTAAGCGATGTTAAAAAGAAACTGAATATCCTAGTAGACCAACTAAAATCTAGCTATTCAGACGAAAATTATACGTTTCACACCATAACAGATTATGATATCTTTACAGACGCTATTAATCAAACTGTAACCTCTAAAAACATAGATCTTATTGTGATGGGAACCAATGGTGCTACAGGAGCAGCAGAGGTAGTTTTTGGAAGTAATACACTTAATGTGATTCGAAAAGTTGATTGCCCCGTAATTGCTATTCCACAGGGATATACATTTAAACAACCTAAAATTATTTTGTATACTATAGATGAAATGGATCATTTTAATACTGATGGCATCGAACCTTTAATGGACACTTTGATCAAGTATAAATCTTCATTAAGAATTCTTAAAATTAAAGAAGATGATACCGTAACAGTAGCTGATTTTGATGATAAAAAGCATATGAAAGAGTTTTTTAAAAATATCAATCATACCTTTCATTCCATTGTAAATGTCCCAATAGCCTTAGCTATTAATAGCTTTGTGCAAATCATGGATATTGATCTTACTGCTATGTTCATAAAAAGAGAAACATTTATGGAACGTTTTTTTAAAGGCTCTGAAACTTCTAAAATTAGCTACGGGACCCGTGTTCCTTTGCTAATTATGCATAGCTAATACTATCTAAACCATTTGTTTTTGATGATTTTTTTTATTGTCCTTACCCTATATATCATTGTTGGAATTTTTATTATCATCAGACTATTATTAAATGGAATTAGACCTACCAACACATTAGCATGGATGCTTGCTATCTTTACAATTCCTGTTGGGGGAATATTTTTGTATTTGATGCTCGGCAGAAACCGAAGAAAAAACAAACTATTTACATTAAGACATACTCCAAAAGTAGCTTCTTATATAAAGAAGGCATTACAACACCATGTACCTATAACCAAAGAAGAATACAGTGAACATCAAAAGCTCATTTCTTTAATTACCAAGAACTCCTACTTCGCTCCCTGTTCTGGAAATGACGTACAGCTTCTGAAAAATGGAGATGTCACTTTTAAAGCTATTTTTGAAGCCTTAAATGAAGCTCAAGATTTTATTCACTTTGAATATTACATCTTTGAAGAAGGCGAATTAACAAGAAACCTTTTTGAGCTCTTTCAGGATAAGATCCAGCACGGAGTCAAAATTCGCATAATCTACGATGGTATCGGCAGTTTATCTCTTAGTAAAAGATACATAAAAAAACTACAAAATATTGGTGTAGAAATCTATCGTTTTTTACCCATACGATTTGGCAAATTTTTAACCTCGATAAACTATCGTAATCATCGTAAAATTATTGTAGTCGATAACAAAATTGCATTTACAGGCGGTATCAATGTCTCTGATAAATATGTGAAAGGAGATCCTCATCTGGGGATCTGGCATGATATGCATTTGCAGTTAAAAGGTCCCGTTGTACATAGTCTACAAACCATCTTTGCTTTAGATTGGTATTTTATAACCAACAAAGATGATATTTTTGACACGGCCTATTTCTCTCATTATCCAAAAATTGGAGAATCAACAGTACAAATTGTTCATAGTGGTCCCGATTCTGATTTCTCTGCAACTCAACAATTGTTTTTTTCGATGATCAATGAAGCCCATGATTATGTCTATATCACTAATCCGTATATTATTCCTGGAGAGTCTATTTTAGAATCATTACAGGTGGCAGCATTAAGTGGCGTAGATGTTCGTCTGCTACTATCTGAGAGTTCTGATAGTGAAATAGTGCGCTGGTGTGTACGTTCTTATTTTGAAAGATTATTACACGCAGGTGTCAAAATTTATCTGTTCCCAGAAGGTTTTTTACACAGTAAAACTATTGTAGCAGATGATACAGTTTCATCGGTAGGAACGACAAACTTAGATATAAGAAGTTTTGAACAGAATTACGAAGTTAATGCGGTAATTTATGATGATTCTTTTGCATTAGCACTAAAAAATGATTTTTTAAGTGATTGCAGTAAAAGCATTCAACTAAACTATAATACCTTTGTAAAAAGGCCTTGGCAAGATAAATTAAAAGAAGGAGTTGCAAAGATCTTCAGCCCGGTTTTATAATGTAAAACAATGAAAATTTCAGAAAATATAGGACTGGTTTTATCTGGAGGTGGCTTCAAAGGTGTTGCGCACATTGGTGCTATACAAGCTTTGGAAGAAGCTCAAATAATACCTAAATATATCTCTGGCACAAGTGCTGGGGCTTTGGTAGGCGCTCTTTATGCAGGTGGATATACTACAGAGGAGATCAAAAGCTTTTTTAAAAAGACCTCTTTACTTAAATTTAATCGGTTTACTCGTAAAAAAGCAGGCTTTTTGGATTCAGAAAAATTTCAGGACGATCTTAATGTCTTTTTTCCTGAAAATTCTTTTGAAACATTACAAAAAAAATTATTTGTGACAGCTACAAATCTTGTCGAAGGTACTACTAAAGTTTTCAGCAAAGGACCTCTCATTAAGCCCTTATTGGCTTCGGCCGCATTTCCGGGAGTATTTACACCCGTTATGATTGATCAAGAATTATATGCAGACGGCGGAATTTTGGACAACTTCCCGATAGATCCCCTAGAAAAAAAATGTGATTTGATTGTTGGTATTGATGTAACACCAATTAAAAAGCCTAAAATTACAGATTTTAAACATTCATATAATGTAATGCAACGAGCTTATTATCTAAGGGCAATGCCCAATGCAGAAGTAAAATTTAAACGTTGTGATATTATTATACAACCAAAAAAACTAATAAATCATGGTTTATTTAGTAATAACAGTTTGGATGAAGTGTATGATATTGGGTATCAGGAAGCCAAGCAGCAAATAGAAATATTTCTTAAAAATCAGAAATAATGATTCAGGAATTAAAAGATAATTATGGTCACTTCTTTGAAGAAGAGCTTTTAAAAGAAATTAACCAGGTTGGAACTTTTAAGGAAGTTCCAGAAGGCTTTCACTTAATAAAACCAGGAAGCTATATAAAATCGATGCCTCTAATCATTAGCGGCGCAATCAAAATCTTAAGGGAAGATAATGATGGGGATGAATTATTACTTTATTTTTTAGAAAAAGGAGATACCTGTGCAATGACCCTATCCTGCTGCTTAGGACATCATAAAAGTGAAATCAAAGCTATGGCAGAAACTGATGCAAAGCTCGTTATGATTCCTGTAGAAAAAATGGAAGAATGGACCGTAAAATATAAATCATGGAGGAATTTTGTATTTGACAGTTATCATAAACGATTAATTGAAGCAATTGAAACGATAGACAGTATTGCTTTTCTTAAAATGGATGATCGATTGCTAAAATACCTTAAAGACAAAACTAAAGTTAAGAGTGACTCTATCATTAACAATACACATCAGGAAATAGCCTACGATCTTCATACCTCAAGAGTAGTTATCTCTAGACTGCTTAAAAAACTAGAAAATGATGGCAAAGTTAAACTGAATAGAAATAATATTGAAGTTATACATATTTAAAACTCTGTAACAAATGTTACAGCTTTGCCCGATACTAGAAGTTATTTTTGACAAAAAATAATTGATGGAAATATCAGAAGTATTGGGATATGCCGGTGCGCTGGCTATAGGAATTGTATTAGGATTAATTGGCGGTGGCGGCTCTATACTAACCGTTCCGGTATTTGTTTATCTTAATGCATATTAATCCAATTACTGCAACTGCTTATTCTCTTTTTGTGGTCGGAGTTTCTGCATTAGTAGGTGCTATTAATAACTTGCGAAAAGGACTAGTAAGTTTTCGTACTGCAATTGTATTTGCTGTTCCGGCCTTCATCGCAGTATACACCACCAGAAAATATGTAGTCCCGGCAATTCCAGATCATCTTTTTACTATCGGAAAGTTTATGATGACCAAGGAAGTAGGAATCATGATATTTTTTGCAATAATTATGTTATTGGCATCTCTATCAATGATAAAGAATACCAAAAAAAATATAGAACAAAAGACCAAAATACAGTATAACTATCCTTTAATTTTGATTGAAGGAGCAGTTGTAGGCTTTCTAACAGGAATTGTTGGTGCAGGTGGTGGTTTTTTAATTATTCCAGCTTTGGTATTGTTGGCAAAATTACCTATGAAAAAAGCGGTTGCAACATCATTATTGATCATTGCAATAAAATCTCTGATCGGTTTCATTGGTGATGTTGAAAACTTAGAAATAGAATGGAACTTTTTATTAATATTCACCGCTATATCAATCATTGGAATTTTCATAGGAATGTACATGTCAAACTATATAGAAGGAAAAAAACTAGAAAAAGGATTTGGTTGGTTTGTTTTGGTTATAGGCATCTACATTATTGTTAAAGAACTAACCTAAACTTAGCTTTGTGACAATTGTTACTGATTTGAAGTAATAATTGCATTATTTTTGACAAATAAATAATAAACAAAAGGTGTCTCTACTTAAACTAGAGGATACTCAAAAAATAAAACAGATGAAAATAGAACAAATATATACAGGATGTCTGGCACAAGGAGCTTATTATATCGAAAGCAACGGTGAAGTTGCTATTATAGACCCCTTAAGGGAGATTAAGCCATACATCGAAAAAGCAGATGAAGATAACGCCAAAATTAAATACATTTTTGAAACTCATTTTCATGCAGATTTTGTGAGCGGTCATGTTACTTTGGCTAAAGAAACAGGTGCTGATATCATATTCGGACCTCAGGCTAATCCATCTTTTGAAGCTATTATTGCTAAAGATGGTCAAGAATTTAAATTGGGCGATATCACGATAATCGCATTGCACACTCCAGGTCATACTATAGAAAGTACTACCTATCTACTTAGAGATAAGGATGGTAAAGATCATGCTATCTTTAGCGGGGATACTCTGTTTTTAGGAGATGTAGGTCGACCAGATCTTGCCCAGAAAGCTGCACATATGACCCAAGAAGAATTGGCTGAGACACTTTTTGACAGCTTACGCAATAAAATCATGCCCCTGGCTGATGATGTAATTGTTTATCCTGCCCATGGAGCTGGTTCTGCATGCGGTAAAAACATGATGAAAGAAACTGTAGATACCTTAGGTAACCAGAAGAAAATGAATTATGCACTTCGGGCAGATATGACCAAAGAAGAATTTGTGAAAGAAGTTACTGAAGGGTTGTTACCACCTCCTTTATATTTTCCCCTAAATGTAAAAATGAACAAGGAGGGATACGAAGATATTGACAAAGTGATAGAACAAGGTACAAGACCGTTATCTCCAGAAGAATTTGAAAAACTTGCAAATGAAACCGGAGCGGTGGTACTTGATGTAAGACATCAAAATGAATACGTAAAAGGACATATCCCCAGATCTATTTTTATTGGAATAGATGGTAGTTTTGCTCCTTGGGTTGGAGCTTTAATTGCAGATGTAGAACAACCTATTTTATTGGTAGCACCAAAAGATCGAGTTGAAGAAGCAATTACTCGACTATCGCGCGTGGGATTCGACAAAACTTTGGGATATTTAGAGGGTGGATTCGAAGCTTGGAAAACCGAGGGTAAAGATTATGATACCATCACTTCGATTTCAGCTTCCGAATTTAAAGATATTGTAGATACGAAAGAAATCCCTGTCTTTGATGTTCGTAAAGAGAGTGAATTTGTTGCCGAACATATGGATAAAGCACATAATACTCCTTTAGACTATATTAATGATTATTTAACAGAATTTCCTGATGACCAAACTTTTTATATGCATTGTGCAGGAGGATATCGCTCTGTAATTGCAGCTTCTATTTTAAAGAGTCGTGGTATCCACAACCTTATCGATGTGGCAGGAGGTTTTAAGGACATAAAAGAAGTAGGCATTCATACCACAGATTATGTGTGTCCTACTACTTTGAAGTAAGAAAAGGGAATTGATGAGTGATCTTAATAAGAAAGAACATTGGGAAACGATCTATAAAACCAAAGATCTTAAAAATGTTAGCTGGTATCAGGATACCCCAAAAGTTTCTTTAGATTTTATAACATATTTTCACCTTCCTAAAACAGCAAAAATAATCGATGTAGGTGGTGGTGATAGTCTTTTGGTAGATCATTTGCTTGATCTTGGTTATGAAGACATTACCGTGCTTGACATTTCAGAGGCTGCTATAGCCAAGGCCAAGAAAAGATTAGGAAGACGGGCAGAGAAAGTTAAATGGATTAATGCAAACATTGCACATTTCGTACCCGACGAAAAGTATGACCTATGGCATGATCGTGCTACGTTTCATTTTCTTACTGATAAAAATGAAATTAATCATTATAAAAATGCTATTCGAGAGGGTATTGCTCCCGGAGCCGCTTTGGTTATAGGTACCTTTTCAGAAAGTGGTCCTGAAAAATGTAGTGGCATTCCAATTACTCGATATTCTAAAGAGTCGTTAAATGAACAATTTAAAGACCATTTTAAAAAGGTAAAATGTACGTATACCGACCACAAAACACCTTTTAATACCACACAAAACTTTATCTTTTGTGGTTTTAAAAAATAATTAAGGTTATGTAACATAAGTTACTGATATCATCATTGAATTTTAATTTCTTTACCTCAAAATATGCTACAAATGAATTGGATATATGATCCCTGGCCTTGGTACATCTCGGGTCCATTAATTACGCTGGTTATGGTTACCCTATTAATGATTGGCAAAAGATTTGGTATGTCATCAAATCTTAGAACTCTATGTACAATTTGCGGCGCTGATAAAACCGTAGATTTTTTTAAATTTGACTGGAAAGCACAACGCTGGAACCTCATAGTAGTATTGGGAGTTCTTATAGGTGGTTTTGTGGCTAACAACTTTTTATCTAACGATACTTCGGTAGCCATCAATCCTAATATAATTACCGATCTTCATACCAAAGGTTTTGAGAACGCTGGCAAGGCATACATGCCAGACATGTTATTTTCTAAAGACGCCTTAACCGATCCAAAAGCTTTAGTATTACTAATTATAGGAGGTTTATTGGTTGGTTTTGGTGCTAGATACGCCGGTGGATGTACCTCTGGACATGCAATATCAGGATTAAGTGATCTACAGATTCCATCGCTTATAGCCGTGATAGGCTTTTTTATCGGAGGTCTAGTAATGATACATTTTATTTTCCCTCTAATTTTTTAAACATATGCGTTCAATTATATATTTAGTTATCGGTATTTTTTTCGGGATTGTTTTGTTTAAATCTGAAGCTGCTTCCTGGTTTAGGATTTATGAGATGTTCAAGTTTGGTTCTTTTCATATGTATGGAATCATTGGTTCTGCAGTTACGTTGGGGATCGTTTTGGTTCAGCTCATTAAAAAGTACAATATAAAATCTGTTTATGGGGAACCTGTTGTAATTCCCCCCAAGGCAAGAAGTATTAAGAGATATTTATTTGGTGGAATTCTTTTTGGATTAGGATGGGCTCTTGCGGGAGCTTGCCCAGGGCCAATGTTTGTGCTTTTGGGAGCAGGGTACCTTCCCATATTTATTGTCATAGTTTCGGCAATATTTGGAACCTTTCTTTATGGTGCACTTAAGGATAAACTACCTCACTAATTCTAACGTAAGTTCATTTTTACTTTCTTTCTCTTGTTCCCAACAGTTAATATTGTAAAATGTGGTTTCGGCAATATTTGTTAATGCTTCTTGTGTAGCAAAAGCCTGATGAGGAGTCAGAAATACATTAGGTAAATCTATTAACTTTTGTAACCATTTGTCTTCTGGTTTATTTTTAGAATGATTATAGAAAAAAATACCCTCTTCATGTTCATATACATCGGTACCATATCCAGCAATTCTTTTTAATTCTAACGCCTTAATCAGATCTTCGGTTTTCACAATAGCTCCTCTTGCAATATTGATCAATATTGCATTCTTTTTCATCTTCTGAATTGCATTTATATTGATCATATGGTGCGTTTGGGTGGTTAAGGGCGTACACAGAAATATGATATCAGACTGCTCATAGATATTTTCCAAATTGGTATAAATCGCATTATATTCTGTCCTCACATTATTATCTTCATTAATATCATTTGCCAATATGTTACAACCAAATCCATGCATTATTTTAGCAACAACCCTTCCTATTCTTCCGGTGCCAATAATGCCTGTTGTTTTTTTATTAATATCGAATCCAACCAAGTTGCTAAGAGAAAAATTATACTCTTTTACCTGTATACTTGATTGTACCAGTTTTCGGTTAAGGGCGAGTAATAACCCTACAGCATGTTCGGCAATGGCATGTGGTGAATATCCTGCTGAATTTGCCACCTTGAATCCTAGTTTTTTTGCCTTGGGTAGATTAATGTTGTCATAACCTGTTGAACGAAGTGCGATATAGTTTACTCCAAAATCTTTTAGTCTTTCCAATACCGAGGAAGAAGCATCATCTGCAGAAAAAATTGAAACCACATCAAAACCTAAAGCAAGTCGTGCTGTTTTGCTTGTAAGCCGTTCAGGAATATACTTTATTCGATGTACTTCGTTGTTTGCCTTTTCTAAAAAAGGAATTTCAAAATCCTTGGCACTATATATCAAGACCTTCATCGGGTAGTTCTTCTAAAATTAATAATTGTTGTCCTTTAAGTGCCCAAATTAATACTTTTACATAATCGCTTATGGCTTTTTTGGTGTTTTCGGGTTCTGTAATATCTATCGATCCTTTCCAGATTAACTCTCTTTCTTTATCAGGGCAAATGCAATAAAGAGATGACTCTGCGTGAAAAATTTGATATTCTTCATAATACTCTTCATCGTGATATATTTCCTGATTCTCATAATAATCATCTCGAAAACTTTTGAAAGTCTTATCCAGGTTTCTATAGGCTTTAACTACAGTAACTTTGTCTTCTACTCCCAATACTTTAGAAAGCAAAATAGCATCAAATCCTTCTTTTATTAGATTTTCTTCTAAAGCCATTAATTCATCTTCGGTTTTTGGGGATGTGGTAAAATTTTTCTCAAAGAAATCCATACTTCTTACTGAATTAACCCCGTTTTTTTTCAACTCTGAAGCCAGTTTTCTTTCGAATATTTTTCGATTAGCATCATCTGGTGTTATTCCTATGACCAAAACCTTTTGAGCTTCAAAGGTGTCGATATCAGGGTTCTTCCAGTTTTCGACTAACTCACTAGAAGTACAACTAAAAAATAGCCCTACGACAAGCAGCAAGTATATAAATGATCTGTTCATGTTTTCTTAGTTTATTTTATTATTTTATCTAATCTTTCTACTACAATACTGGTGTACTTGGGTGTTTTTTCTATAATAGATTCTCCAGATATTACATCGACATCTTTTAATGCAATATTACTACTCCCAACAGTAGAAAGGATAATGAGTTTATCTAATTGATCTGGATGATTTTTAATGAATTTTTTAACATTTCGAGGAGGGCTTCCATACTCCCAGGAATTAATGATAACCAAGGCATCCCACTTATCAATGTTTACCGTAAACATCGTGTATACATCAATAACCTTGAAATAGATAGTATCTTTTTGGTAATGCCTTAGGATCCCTTGAACTAATGAATCTTTAAATCTACTCCCTTGTGATGCAATCAGAACTTTGGTTTGTAACTTAGGGCTGTTTACCTCAAAAGGTATTACCGTATCCATAGAATACCTGTACTCATACCACACCCAAAATCCTGCAAATAGTATTACTATAGAAATGACAACTATCTTTAGAACACGTTTTACCAAAATATTCTAATTTAATAATCGTTTTTGTTTGCTTTGCTTCATAATTGTTTTGATCAACTCAAAAATTTTTCTTTTAACTTCTTTATATTCATTAAGATATTCGCTTACCTCAACGAGTAACTCTCGATGATGTTCTTTGTATTCTTTTTCTTCTGCCGGCTGATCAACTCCATCGACCAATATCGTGAGCTCATTGTAGTGGTTGATAATTTTCTTAAGCAAAGGTTCTAAAACTTTTCTTTTTTTAGATAAATCATTCACTACTTGCTTACTTTTCTCAAAAGTTTCCCCCGATATAAGTTGTAATGTATTATCTTCTATAAGTTCATCTAAAAAATGTTGCTCATCTTTGATAAATTTAAGCTCGGATATCCAATGTAACGATGCCTCATGTAATTCTTCAGGGCTTCGCCATTCTACATATTTTACATTTGGTTTTTTTGATTTCATAATTTTAATATTTTAATAAAAAAGGCAGAAAATAAAACCCCCATTTTTTTCTGCCTTTGTTAAGGTTAAGCAATATCAATTATTCTTTTTGGTGGTTCTTTAGCCTCTTCTTTTTTAATAAGATTAAGTGTAAGAATCCCGTCTTTATATTTAGCTTTAACCTTTTCATTTTGATCTACACTAGTAGGTAACTGTAACATTCTATCAAACGAGTTATAGTTAAATTCTCTACGCGTATATTCTTCATCTTCTTCTACTTCTTCCTTGCTGCTTTTTGCTCGAATATGAAGCATATCATTTTCCATTGTTACTTCAATATCCTTTTTTGAAAAGCCAGGTACGGCGAGTTCAATTTCAAAGTCATCCTTATGTTCTTTGACATTCATTGCAGGAAGATTTCTATCCCTTACAAAAAAATCATCTGCAAAAAAATCATCTGTGTCCAACCATGTAGCAATCCTGTCGTTGAACCAAGGAAATCTGCTCTTGTTAAATTTAATTAGTGACATGTTTTTACGTTTTTGATGTTATTAATTGATTTTAAGTGTCTTAAAGTTAGTCTGGGCAACACTTTATAAAAATGATAATTATCAGTTTGTATATTTTTAACTTTTCTCCTTTTTCTTCTTCAGGATTCCACCCGCATATCCAAAGACTTTAGATTTTAATTCTCTGAAGTTTTTATAGAACTTGCTATAGGTAATTTTTAATGATTCATGCTCCTGATAATAATCGTGATCGCAGGAAATTGTATCACATTCAAGCATCCCGCCCAGTTGGCTTTCATGTTTTCTGATACTTTTATGTAGGCTTTCTATTTGTTCTTCAACTTTTTTGAGTTGTTCTTTGTACTCCTGTAATCGTTCAAAAAGATTAGGTGTAGTAGGTTCGAACACATATGAATTAAGTAATTGATTAATAAATTGAATTTCTCCTTCAATAAAGTACAGGCTTGATTTCCATTCTAGAGCGTCTAGGTGAATTTCTTTCAACTGTTTTTCAGACGTAGGTTTTATAGTAGTCTTCATTTTTTAGGTTTTAAAGCTTGAGAATAATGTACTGAAATGCAATAGAAATGGAAATGATAATTATCAGGTTATTAAATCTTTATGAAATAATTAAGAAACTGTTGCTTTTTATCAAAGTAGGATCTCAATCGATTCATACAATTTGGGAATATAAACCCTCCATTGATAGGTATCTTGTATTTTAACTCGTAATGTATCGGCCGCGGTAGCTTCACCATGTATCAGAAATACTTTTTCCGGAATATTTTTGATCTCGCTCATCCAATCTAATAATTCTTTTTGATCTGCATGAGCAGACAAGCTTTCTATTTGATGTATTTTGGCACTTACCGGATAATATTTACCAAATAGTTTAATCTCATGAGCGCCCTCCTGAAGTAATCTGCCCCTGGTTCCTTCTGCCTGATAACCAACTAAAACTACAGAAGTTACAGGATTATCCACCAACTGTTTTAGATAGGTGAGCACCCTTCCTCCTGTTACCATGCCGCTTCCTGCAATCACAATTTTTGGTCTGGGGTTATCAATTACCTCCCAGGTTTCTCGGTATGAAGTTACAATATTGATATGATTACATATTGCATGATATTCATTTAAGGGTAATTTATGCCAATCGGGAAAAAGCTCAAAAACTGATAGCACGTTGTTACCCATTGGACTGTCTACAAATATCGGGATATTAGGTATCCTGTTTTTTTGATACAGTTTCCATAATAAAAACATTAAGGTTTGAAGTCTTTCTACAGCAAACGAAGGAATAATCAATGTACCTTTTTCATAGAGCGTTGTAGTAATAAGTTCGATTAGTTTCTCTTCTATATCTTCTTCTGGGTGTAGTTTATTACCATAGGTACTCTCTACAAAAAGATAATCTGCCCACCTTGGCCTATTAGGAGCTCGAAGTAATAAATCATCGTTTCTTCCTATATCACCCGAGAATACAAATACTTTACCATATAGATTTACTTCTATATAAGTAGCACCAATAATATGACCATTATACTGAAACCTATATTGAATGTCTCGCGAAAGAGAAATCCAAACATCTTTCTGTTTGCTTTTAAAATGCTGAATAGTTCTTTCAGCATCTTTTTCGGTATAAAACGGTAATGCCGGATCATGTCTTGAATACCCTTCTTTATTTGCTCTTTCGGCTTCTTCTTCATGTATTTTTGCACTATCTCTTAAAATAATTTCTGTAATAGCAAGAGTAGGTGTGGTCCCTATTATCTCTCCTGTAAATCCTTGTTTTACCAGTCTGGGGAGATAACCTGTATGATCCAGATGCCCATGGGTAAGTAAAACGACATCAATGTCTTCTGCATTAATAGGAAGGTTTTTCCAATTTAACTCACGTAACTCTTTTAATCCTTGAAACATCCCACAATCAATTAATACGTTTTTTTGAGGTGTCTCTATGTAAAATTTTGACCCGGTTACAGTGCCTGCAGCACCAAGAAAATAGATTTTAATTGTAGGCATGACCGCTATTTTTATATATTACATAACATTTTGATTTCATTTAGGATTTTCTGTTTACGTTGTTCTGAAACCCCAAGGTGATCCAAATAAAAAACATCATCCAGTAACTGTTTGCACAACACAATATCCCGACTTAATAGAAATTGTTTTTCACGATTTATTAATAGCGTTGAAACTGTTATTGGATATAACCCTAAGCGATCAATCCTATCTTTCAGTCCATTTTCTTTTGGGTGGTCCCAACTAAGTAAATACAATCCTGCACATTCACCAAATTGAATTGCATCTTTGGTGAAACGGGTATTGGTTACTACCCAACCCTCATCAGGAATCATTCTACCGTTGTTTTGATCTCGATTAAGAGTTATAATGTCCTGATATCTCGAATGGATGTAAAGTGGAACTTTTACATTGCACTTGCGTCCTTCTTCTCCATGAAATTTACATTCGACAACCAAATATTCACTATTCTTTCTGGCAACGACATCGACCTCATGAGGTACACATTTACCTTTTACAATTTGACCTACTACTGTATTGTAACCAGAATATTGCAATACTGCTCCCACAAAACGTTCAAAAGGAAAGCCTGTTGGTCCAAGCTCATAAATAGCTTTTTTAAGTTTATATTTTGAGGCAAAAACTGATTTTCTCTTTTTAAGTAACGCAAAAGCCCGATTGTAGATCTCTTTTGTAGAAATTCCTTGGTATAATTCATCCCGAACTGTATCGAGAATATGTTCGATTGCGGGATCATCTGCGCCACTTCGTTTTAAAGAATTACGAAGTTTATGAAGGGAAAATTTTACTCTTTCACCAGAAGACTTAATAATATCAAAATCTTGGTTTTTCATATACGTATGTTTCAACAACAAGACGACTCAACCCATACCAGGCTGAGTCGTCTGTTCAAAACTTAACTAGAAAAAATTATAGAATATAATAATCAAAATTATGTTATATTCTGTTTATGCTTTTTGAAATAATCTCTCACAAAAGCTTTTGTTTGATTATCGGTCATACTATCTGCCTTAAAAACACCCTCAATCTTATTAGAGATACTTTTATGGTTTTCTTTTAACTCCCTATTAAATTTTTCACCTGCTTCGGCAGGTCCAAAAATGACTACTTTATCGGCGTCTTTTATTAAGGGGATTATTTCTGTAAAATAAGCTTTAAACTGATTTTTTTCGCGTTCCAAATATTTACTATCCTGAACCACATCTTGTGGTCCCCCTTTAAATCGTGTTCCTGATCCGCCATGTATACGAAAATTTTCAATACCTGATTGAATCGTTACTATATCCTCACCATCGTCTTTTACTGTAATAATATGAGCTTTTTCTTTGTCCATCCAGACTCCTATATTCTTCATATTCTAATATTTTAGTTTCTTAAATCATGCAATGCTAACACGGGAACTTTGGCATACCTTCCTAAACTTTTTATCATTGGTCTTGAAAATATACTACCAAAAAAGCTATGCTTTCTATTAAAAAAAGCAATCATATCACTTTCTCTACTCTCTACAAAACAACGTACTGCAGAAGAGGCATCCAGATTGTACAGCGTATGAAATGAATATTTTAGTCCTTCAAAATACTCCTGAAGCAACTTTTTGTTATTTTCTTGATCTTCATCAAGGGCATCACCATCTGATGCATGTAAAATACGAATTGATGCATCGCTTATTTTTGCCACTTCTATAATATCTTGAAGTTCTCGTTGCTTAAAGTTCAATTTGTAATCTGTAGGGAATACAATTTCTTGCAAATCTTTATAAACTGCATCTTCTGGTATCGCCATCACAGGGCAGCTTCTCGATTTTTCCATAACCAGAACTGTGTTGCTACCAAAAACTACATCTATCGCATCTGTTGAACCTTTTGTTCCCATTATGATCAACTGTATGTCCTGTTTGTCTACGACATCCTTAATGGCTTCCAAGAGGCTATTAAATTGAGAAACCATATAAAATTTATGATTAGGATATTCGTCCTTAAAAGATAATCGTTCAAGAATCTTGGATAATCCTTGTTCTGATTTTTCTTTGGCTTCTTCAAACAGTTTCTCTCCAGGCTCTGGCACCATCATACTTTCTAGAGCATACCCCGTAGCATTAAAAGCATTAAGTATGTAAAAATCACAAGTTTCATTTTTATATAATTCTATGGCATATTCAATGGCGTTCCATGCATTTTTTGAAAAATCTGTAGGTAGCAAGATTTTCTTTTTCATCACTTAGGTGTTTAAGGTTTACGCTATAAATTTATGGGTATGGCCTTCTGAAAACTATGATAATTATCAGCTGGCTGTTGGAATTACTAAAAAGGGTATGGCCGCTTCAAATCCTATTTTTTTAACTACAGGTTCGCGCGTAACACTTTCTATAAGACTATGCCTATAACGTAGCATAACCAGCATGTTGATATTCATCTTATCTATAAATGCTTTGATCACTTCAGCTTTTTGATCAAATCTTGATACCCAGTGCATACTGTAGTTATAATCTTTTAGATGTTCTTTAAGTTTCTTAAAATTATGCTCCTGTACTTCATCTAACTTCTCTTCCTCATGGATATGCATAATTCTAATATTAGAATTAAATAATGATGCCATTTTCATTAATGGTTCTAATTCATCCTGGCTATAAAACCGTCTAAAATCTGTAGCAAAAGCAATTTCGATAGGTTCCTCAAAATCAAATTCATCAGGAACAGCAAGTACTGCACAATTTTTGATCTTTTTAATAACTTTAACAGTGTTACTTCCCATAAACACATCCTTAATACCACTAACCCCTTTGGTGCCCATAATCACAAGATCTATGTCTTTGCTCTTTATCGTTTTATTAATGGTTTCTGTTAGTTTTTTGGAAACCGATATGGTCTCAAAAGTATGGTTAAAGTCTTCTGTATCTCTTACTATGGAATGTAAGGTTTCTGTAAGTCTCTCCTGAGACTCATTGCTTAATTGCTGGTACAAAAGATCTCCTTTACTCGTATCAATCCTGCTGGTCAAAACGGGAGTGTCAACATCAAACGTGTTTAGGATAAAAAATTCACAAGACTCATTTTGAAACAACCGAGTTGCATAAAAGAGCGCACTATAAGCATTACTAGAAAAATCTGTAGGAACAAGTATACGTTTCATCTCTTAGAATTTTATTTTTTTATCTTGAATTTTGGTCAGAAAACGAGACCGCAGCACAGTCTTCAAAATTAAACTCATCGGGAACGGCCAACACAGGGCAACACTTTATCCTTTGAATAATATTAGAAGTATTGCTTCCTATAAAAAAACCTTTGGCTCCGGTAGCCCCTTTCGTTCCCATAACTATTAAATCGACACCTTTATCTTTTACTGTTTCTTCAATAGTTTCCAGTAGTTTATTAGTTCCTGAAATTGTCTCAAAAGTATGATCAAAGTCTTCTGTATCCCTAACAATAGAATGGAATGTTTCCATTAATTTTTCATGGGGCTCTCGACTTATTTGTTGATCTGAGTAAGAGTTATCAATAATACTGGTTAAAATAGGCGCTTCTACTTCAGAAGTATGAAGAATATAAAACAGGCAAGACTCATTTTTAAACAAGCGGGTTGCATAATAAAGTGCGTTGTATGCATTGTCTGAAAAGTCAGTAGGAACAAGTATACGTTTCATGATATATGTTTTATAAATTAAAAACATAAAACTATTCCCAAAACACGAGAAATTCTATGACAATTCTCAGTTATCAGAAGGAATCACCAAAAAGGGAATGGTTGTGTGAAATGTCAGTTTTTTTATGACTGCTTCTCGAGTTAATCGTTCTATAAAACTATGTTCGTAATTAATCATTGCCAGTATGTCAATCTCAAGTTCTTCTATAAATGCCTGGATCGCTTTTTCTATATTAGAAAAATCGCGAATAACATGAAAATCGTAGGTTACACCTTTAAAATAATGCTCAAGAGAACTAGAATTATAGCGCTGTACTTTTTCTAACTCTGGCTTGTCGTAGACATGTATCATTCTAATTGTAGCATCTTGATGTTTGGCAAGATTCAATATCGGTACTACCTCTGATCTATAGTATATTCTTTCAAAATTAGTTGCAAAAGCGATTTTAGAAATATCTTCAAAAAAGGCTTCATCTGGCACTACAAGAATTGGACAATTATGAACACTCTTGATTATTCTATGAGTATTGCTCCCTAAGAAAATTTCTTTTGCTCCCGTAGCCCCTTTAGTTCCGATTATAAGCATATCAAAATGACTATCTGCAGTGATTTCCTGTACTATTTTGACCAATGAACCCGATTGTGAAATAGTCTTGAATATATGCTCAGCACTTGGTTTAGAATTACGAATATCATCTAATATCATTTCTAAACCTTCTTCTGATTTTATCCTAACCGCATCATAATAGTGTCCTACTCGTTTTGAGCTTACCGTGCTAATAAGTTGCACAGGTTTTACTTCATAAGTATTTAAAACATGAAACTCACAAGGTATATTTTTAAATAATTCCATAGCATACAATATGGTGTTCCATGCATTGGCTGAAAAATCGGTTGGGATCAATATTCGCTTCATTTTTCTATGTTTTTAATTACTGGATTCGTTTTTCTGAAGGAATCACTAAAAAAGGAATATTAGTATGATATGCAATTTGATTGATGACAGGTTTGAACAAAAGATTTTCAAAAAACGAATGCTTATTATGGATCATTATCAATAAATTGATTTTATATTTTTTCTGAAATTCTTCTACGGCCTCTAATACATCAACGCCTTCTTCGATATGAAAAACATGGGCATTTCCTTTAAAATATTCATCCAAAAAACCTTTTATTTCCTTTTGATCTTCATTTAAGGGTACTCCATAATAGGCATTTAAAATATTTAACCTACACACATGGACATCACATATTTCTTTTACAAGCGGCAGGTATTGATTGCTTTTACTAAAGTTATAATCGGTAGGAAATAAAATATCTTTTGGCTCTTCATACTCAAAACCAGAAGGAATTGCAATAACAGGGCACTTCACTTTTTTTATAGTATACATTGTATGCGTGCCTATAAAAACTTCTTTGGCCCCGGTAGCTCCTTTTGTCCCCATAACGATTAAGTCGATATCATATCTTTCAATAACATCTTTGATTTCACCAACCAGGGTATTAAAAGAGGATAATCTTACAAATTCGTGTTTTGGATTATTGAATTCTTTTTTGATCTTTTCTTCTGTTCGTTCTATATCTCTTTTTGAATTTATCATTGCCACATCTTCCATTCCATACATTGTTGGATTCTCTATAAGATACCCTGCATGATAGGAAACCGGGGTAAAAGTGTTCAGCAAATAAAAAGTGACTTTATCATTCTTAAAAAAATGCATAGCATATCTAATTGCGTTGTATGCATTGTCTGAAAAATCTGTGGGTAATAAAATTCGTTTCATTGTATTATTTTTTTTAGTATCGTTGTAAATTCTGCATCGTTAAAAATGGAATCTTAATATGCAACCCAATTTTATCGATAGTGGATTGATATAATATACTCTCAAGATAAGAGTGCCTTGAGTTCACCATTACCAAAAAATCTATTTTGTTGATCTCTATAAATTCGTTGATCGCCTTGGTAAGGTCCTTTGCTTCTATTCTATGAAATTTGAGTTCAGCATCGGATAATGATTCTTCTAAAAATGCTTTATTATCTTCTTGTCTAATTGAAAGTGTTTTGAATTTTGTGATGTGTAAAAAATTAATAGTCGACCTAAAACTTTTGGTAAGTGTGCTTAATAACTTTAATTCTCTACGTTTAAAAGGTAACAGATAATCTGTTGGAAAAAGAATATTTTTTGGTTGATGATAAGAATAACCATTTGGGATAGCCAAAACAGGGCATTTTACATACTTAAGCACCTGTAAGGTATTGCTTCCGAAAGTAAGATTTCTGTCATCTGTTTTACCCCTCGTACCCATAATCAAAATATCAATATTTTCTTTATCCACTAAATCGTTGGCTTCGTCTATAAGAGTTCCAAATAGAGATAACGTTTGATATGTATGTCTTGGATTAGGAGATATAGTATTAATTTCATTAAGTATTTTGCCTAATTCCTTATTAGAGTTCTTTTGTACAGTATTTTTTAATTCATCAAAAATCTCTCTAGATACCAATGTATTATGATCGTATATTTCATCTGCATAGGCATGTATAATAAAAAAGTCGCTGCGCTCATACTTAAAAAGCTCTACAGCATAGCGAATCGCATTCATTGCGTTTTCTGAAAAATCTGTCGGTATCAATATCTTTCTCATTAAAAAGTGCTTGAAAAGGTTCTAATCAAAACTATATAATGACCATAGCAGAAACTATGATTTTTGTCACCTACTATTTGATTTTGGCGAATTGTTAAGAGTATTTAAAACAAAAAATCACTACCTTAAAATAAAAAAAATGAAAATTTCTGCTATGCCTATGGTTTTTTTAACCTCGGTAATATTACTGTTAATTACAATCATGGTTGTAATGAATGTTAATTTTGGCTGGGTCTTTTATCTCACCTGTTTTGGTCAAATTATGGTCATTATCATGGTGTATAAAGTACTTCGGGATAAGTATATAACCCATAAAACATTTAAAGACTTTTATCAGGACCATTCTGTTAAAAATGATGATGAATAGCTCCTCATCAATATCTTTTCTTTAATCAAATCAATTATATGATAATTATCATATCCCATTAGGGTTTACTTTTTCAATTTTGTAGCAAAACAATGAGTCTATGATAGAGTCAACTTGTTTTCACTGCGGAAATGACTGCGGCAAAACAATTATAAACTTTGATCAAAAAGCATTTTGTTGCAATGGTTGTAAAACGGTATATGATATTTTTTCGAGTAATGATTTATCCTGTTATTATGACTTACAATCTGCTCCTGGAGCCATTCCTGAAACGATTGAAGGAAAATACGATTATCTCGATACTCCTAATATTATTGAAAGATTAGTAGAATTCGATGACGGGAACACTCAAATTATTACTCTTTATATTCCTCATATACATTGCAGTTCATGCATTTGGATTTTAGAGAATCTTCATAAGCTTCAGTCTGCGATTTCGGCCTCACAAGTAAATTTCCCTAAGAAAACTGTGAGGATAACTTTTAATAAAGAACTGCTTTCTCTTAAAGAAGCTGTTACACTTTTAAGTGCAATTGGATATGAGCCATATATCAGTCTTGATGATTACAGTGCAAAGGCGACACAAATTAATCGAAGTCTGATCTACAAACTGGGTATTGCAGGTTTTGCTTTTGGTAACGTCATGTTTTTATCCTTTCCCGAATATTTTGAGGTAAAAGAATATTGGTTAGAACAATATAAGCATGTTTTTAGATGGCTCATGTTTGCATTTTCATTGCCCGTTGTATTGTATGCAGCTCAAGACTACTTTGTTTCTGCTTACAAAGGATTGCGATCCAAATTGTTGAATATAGATGTGCCTATCGCTTTAGGGATTCTGGTACTGTTTATTAGAAGCACAACCGAGATAATTTTTGATTTAGGAACTGGTTTTTTTGACAGTTTGACCGGGCTTGTTTTCTTTCTTCTTTTAGGAAAGTTTTTTCAACAGAAAACCTATTCATTTTTATCATTTGAAAGAGATTACAAATCCTATTTCCCTATTGCAGTTACTAGAATTGCCAAGGTAAAACAAAAGAAAAAAAGAACTGAAGAAAATATACAGGTTTATGATATTAAACAAGGAGACCGACTATTAATTAGAAATGAAGAATTAATTCCTGTAGATGCTATTTTAATTGAAGGTAATGCCCAAATCGACTATAGTTTTGTTACCGGCGAAAGTGAATCGGTTGCCAAAACCTCTGGTGAAAAACTGTTTGCAGGTGGAAGACAATTATCGGGAGCTATTGAAATTGAAGCCTTAAAACCTGTAGAACAAAGTTACCTCACTCAGTTATGGAGTAATGATGTTTTTAATAAGGACAAATCTGCATCTTTCACCAACTTAACCGATGTAATAAGTCAATATTTTACGATCGCTATTTTATGTATCGCCATTGTAGCAACCATGTTCTGGCTATTTACAGATGCAACAAAAGCTATCAATGTATTTACAGCAGTGCTTATTATTGCTTGCCCTTGTGCATTAGCCTTGGCAAGACCTTTTGCACTGGGAAATATTCTTAGAATCTTCGGGAAAAGAAAATTTTATCTTAAGAATTCTGATGTGATTGAACAATTAGCAAAGGCTGATACTATAATTTTTGATAAAACCGGCACCATAACTACCGACCAAAAAAGCAGTATTGAATATCAAGGATTGCAATTATCTGTAGATGAAGAATCTTTGCTTAAAAATACGCTTAGGGCGTCGAATCATCCATTAAGCAGATCGCTCTACAAAATCCTGGCCGGGCACAATATTTATACTTTAGATGAATTTCAGGAGCATACCGGAAAAGGAATTGAAGGTAAATCTGCACAAAATACAATTAAAATAGGTTCTCCCGGTTTTGTAGGAAAGGATCATCATTCAGAAACCCTGAATACAGCAGTACATATAAGTGCGAATAATAAGTACAAAGGACAATATATTTTTCATAATCAATATAGAAAAGGCATTAAAAAAGTATTTAAAACCTTATCAAAAACCTATAACCTATTTATTTTATCTGGGGATAATGAAGGCGAAAAAGCATATCTTCGACAATTGTTGCCAAAAAACATAAAGCTATTGTTCAATCAAAAACCCGACGACAAACTCAATTATATCCATTCATTACAGCAACATCAACAGCAGGTAATTATGGTTGGCGATGGGTTAAATGATGCAGGCGCTTTGGCGCAAAGTGATGTAGGTATTGCGATTTCAGAAAATGTAAATGTATTTTCTCCTGCTTGTGATGCAATTTTAGATGCTTCCCAATTTGAGAATATCACCAAGTATCTTAAAATTTCAAAAAATGTCATAAAGATTATTAAATCAAGTTTTGTCTTGTCATTTTTATATAATTTAATTGGTCTGTACTATGCCGTTACCGGGCAGTTATCTCCTATAATAGCGGCCATATTGATGCCGCTAAGTTCTATTTCAATAGTACTATATGTCACTGTACTTACCAATATTTCCAGTAGAAAATTGACCTCTAAAAAATGAGTAGTTCAAAAGATCATAACCCCGTAGAACATTTTCAGAAATGGTTTCACGAAGTGGAAACCGCGCATCCCGAAGATGAAGCCAATGCCATGCAGCTTTCGACAATAGGGCTAGATGGATTTCCAAAAAGTAGAATTGTTTTATTAAAACGATTTACCTGGGAAGGTTTTATCTTTTTTACGAATTATAATAGCGAAAAAGGAATGGCGATTACTAAAAATAATAAGGTCTCTATCTCTTTTAACTGGATAGCATCAAAGCGGGAAGTCTCTATTATGGGAAAAGCAGAAAAAATACCTAATAATTTATCCGAGGGGTATTTTGAATCCAGACCCAAAGGAAGTAAATTGAGTGCATGGGCCTCTAACCAAAGTGCAATTATTCCTTCGCGTAAAATACTCGAGGATCGTTTGGAAGATTTTAAAAACAAATTTAAAAACAAATCGATCCCAAAACCAGAATATTGGGGGGGTTATATTGTTAAACCTTTTATAATGAAATTTATAGAGCATGAAGCTCTAATGGGTTTCAACAAAGTTATTACATATAAGCTGCAACCAAATTATGAATGGTCAAAGAATATTACATTCATTTTGAAATGAAATAACAACGATAACTTTATTGATCTCATCTAACATCTGGAAAAAATATTGGAAACCAAGTTTCTAAAATTTATTATAACTGACTTTCGGGATATGGAGAAAAAGCCTTCAATATTAATCGCACTATTCCTTCATTTTTAAATAAATAAGAGAGGGCAATTCCCAAACATACTATGATCAAGGCAATTAGTAATTTTCTTCTTAAATTAAGTTTACCAGAACTGATTTTCATGATTTTTTTGGCTTAATGAGTTAAATATAGAGTACAAACAAAGTTCATAAAGAAATTAAAAAGAAAAGATGATAAATATCATTTTATCGCGACAGGAATAAGTCAAACTTTGTACTTTTATATTAAGAAAACCAACAATTTAGGTATCACCACATTTGCCTACAATTAAAAACTCACATTATGAAAGAGATCACCAAAATTCTTGTCCCTTTTGATTCTACCACCACCACCACAAATGCTCTTGAATATGCAATCAATTTTGCCGGCGGCGACAAGACCATTAAAATTCTTCTAACTCATGTTTATCAATCTAAAGATACTTCTATTGAAAGTGAAATAGAAAGCAGTATAGAAAGAGTTAAAAAGGACTTCCCCGTTTTTAGAGGTACTATAGATTGGGTTATAAAATCGGGAGATTTGATTGACAACATCTTAGAAATTCAAAATGAGCACCAGGCTGACCTGATTATTATGGGAACCAAAGGTTCTCAAGAAGAAACAACAATGACCAACACTTCTAAACTGGTATTAGAAGCAGACTGTCCTGTAATTGCAATTCCAGAAAGCTCTAAAGAGTTTGCCATTAAAAAAATAGCTTTAGTATTAGGAAAAAATGAAATCGATGACACTTCAGTCTTAGAAATACTTCTGGATATTGCAAGAAGATTTCATGCCGAAGTACATGTGCTTACGATTTGTAACGAAAAGGGAACATATGGCTATTCAGAAATAGATGAAAAGAATGAAAATATTCTGGAATACTATCTGGAAAACTTCTACTCGCACCATACTTTTCAGGAAAATGAAGATATTGAAAAAGGCATCTTTACCTATATTAACGATAAAGAAATTGATCTCTTGGCTATTTTACCAAGAATTCATGCTAAAAAAGATAAACCTTCAGAAGGTAGACTAACAAAATTATTAACACTCCATACAGAAGTACCTCTTTTAACGATTGATTGAGCTGAAACAAGAAACTTTTTCGAAAAATTAATCAATTAAATTAAGATGATTCTCATCTAAAGAACCATCTTAATTAAACTTCAAAAGAGATATCGAATGTATATCATGTTAATTATTTTTGGGATAACCATAGGGTTATTTATTTGGGGGAAATACCCACCAGATGTAGTAGCCTTATTATCAATGCTTAGTTTATACCTTACTGGTATTTTAGATATCTCAGAAACCTTTAGCGGTTTTAGTAATTCGACAGTAATTATGATCGCTGCGCTTTTTATAATAGGAGAAGGTCTTTCACAAACAGGATGGACCGCTATGGCTGGTAATAAATTTATCGAATGGGCTGGTAAAAGTGTTCCTAAATTGCTGGTGATTGTAACATTAGGATCAGGAGTATTATCTGGTTTTGTAAGTAATACTGGAACTGTTGCTACGCTACTCCCTGTGACTATTTCTGCAGCTTGGAATATAGGAACCTTGCCTTCCAAATTATTAATGCCTGTTGCTTTTGGTTCTAATACAGGAGGATTACTTACCTTAACAGGAACTCCTCCCAATATTATAGCAAGTAATGCTCTTATCGAACAAGGGTTTGACGGTTTTTCATTTTTTGAGTTTGGTTTAATTGGATTGCCATTATTAATTATCTCAATAGTCTATTTTAGGTATTTCGGTTACAAATTACTACCCGAATATAAAACCAGAAATAGACCTGTTAATATAGATTCAGAACTCCACAAATGGATTAAAGCATACCGAGTAGATCATAATTATTATAGACTTCGTGTTCGATCCATATCTCCGTTAATAGGAACCAAAATTAAAGACTGGGATTTTGAAAACAAGTATAACATTTCTATTATTCGATTAAAACGAAGACATCCTAACATGTTAAAAAGAACACCTGCTTTTATAGAATTTCCAAAAGAAGAAACAGAGTTTATGTATCATGATATTATTACAGTAAAAGGAGGAACAGAAGCTATTAATAAAATTATGATCGATTTTAGGTTAGGATTATGGAGATTGGATCCTATTGAGGAAGAACTAAAAAACAACCTGATTAATCAGGAAGTAGGAATGGCCGAAGTTATTGTAACTCCAAAATCACTGTTTGTAGATAGAAAAATTAAAATCGGTAATTATTTTGAGAGATTTGATATTCAGCTTTTGGGAGCGTCTAGAAACAATGAACCTCTTCAAGACAAAGAAATAACTGTAAAAGCTGGAGATGCTTTCCTGATCAGAGGTGCGTGGCATAATATTGGTGACCTTCAGGAAATGTATGAAAATCTGGTAATTTGCGGAAGCCCCGAAGGAATGGCCAGGAATGTGGAAAATCTTACCCCAAAGTCATTTATAGCATTAGGAACCTTGTTATTAATGATTCTTTTATTGGTATTCAAGATTGTCCCTGGGGCAATAGCTGCTTTAGTCTGTGCAGGAATTATATTGATAACCGGCTGTGTGCCAATTTCAAAAGCCTATAAAGGAATAAGCTGGACAAGTGTTGTTATGATAGCGGGTATGATCCCTATGGGAATAGCATTGCAAAAAACAGGTGCAGCACAAATTGCTGCAGACAATCTGGTTACCTATTTAGGAGCTATTCATCCACTAGCTTTATTAGGAGGTATTTTCTTATTAACTACTGCTTTTAGTCAAACAATCAATAACTCTGCTACTGCTGTACTAATGGCGCCAATTGCAATTTTGGCAGCCACTAGTTTAGGCATTTCTCCTAAACCCGTTATGATCACAGTAGCAATTAGCGCTTCGACAGCATTTCTTACTCCAGTAGGCACTACTACCAACGCTATGGTATTGTCGGCCGGAGGTTATAAATTCTTGGATTATGTAAAAGTGGGTGCCCCACTACTATTACTATTTTTTGCAATGACCCTTTTCCTGGTGCCAATTATTTGGCCCTTTTAACCAACAGTATTAAAAATTAAAATTATTAAAAATGGAAAACCTTTTAAAAACAAATGTAAACCTTGAGAAATATGGACTGAAAAATACAACAGTTCATTATAATCTCTCTCCTGAAAAACTTCAGGAAATTACAATCGAAAAAAAAATGGGGCGAGAGACTCCTAACGGAACCTTGGCTATTAATACAGGCAAGTTTACAGGAAGGTCTCCAAAAGATCGTTTCTTAGTAAAAGATGAGTATACCAAAGACAAGGTCTGGTGGGGTAAAACCAACAAACCTATTGATCCTGATAAGTTTGACCTACTTCAAGATGAAATTATTAATTACTTATCCGGAAAAGAACTTTATGTAAGAGATGCTTACGTATGTGCAGATCCAGAGTATAAGATGAATGTACGTACTATCACGGAGTATCCTTGGTCAAATATGTTCATTTATAATATGTTCTTGCGTTTGGAAAATTCTGAATTAGAAAACTTTAAGGAAGAATGGCTGGTACTTTGTGCTCCAGGATATGAAGCAAAAGATCCAGCTGCTTATGGAATCAGACAAGGAAACTTCTCTATTCTAAACTTCACTAAAAAGATTGCATTAGTAGGAGGCTCGGCATATACCGGAGAAATGAAAAAAGGTATTTTCTCTGCATTAAACTTAATCCTTCCCATAGAAAAAAATGTGTTACCAATGCATTGCTCTGCAAATGTTGGTGAAGCCGGAGATACAGCTATCTTTTTTGGATTGTCAGGTACAGGTAAAACTACCTTATCTGCAGATCCGGATCGTAAACTTATTGGAGATGATGAACACGGATGGACAGCAGAAAATACGATCTTTAATTTTGAAGGAGGTTGCTATGCAAAGGTTATTGATCTTACCGAAGAAAAAGAACCCGATATCTATAGAGCTATCAAACCAGGTGCTATTCTAGAAAATGTAGTCTTCAAAGAAAATGGTGAAGTAGATTTTGAAGATAGTAGTATTACTCAAAATACCCGAGTAAGCTATCCTATATATCATATTGATAATATTCAGCAACCATCATACGCTAAAAACCCCAAAAACATCTTCTTCTTAACTTGTGATGCATTTGGAGTGCTACCACCGGTATCAAAATTAACACCTGGTCAGGCTGCTTATCATTTTATTTCAGGATACACAGCTAAGGTAGCTGGAACAGAAGCCGGAATTACAGAGCCAGTTCCTTCATTTTCTGCATGTTTTGGAGAGCCCTTCATGCCATTGCACCCAACAGTATATGCAGAGATGTTAAGTAAAAAAATGGAGGAGGCAAACGTGAATGTTTGGTTAATCAATACCGGTTGGAGCGGTGGACCTTATGGGGTAGGCTCTCGTATTAGACTAAGACACACCAGGGCAATGATATCTGCTATCCTTGAAGGAAAATTAAACAAGGTTAATTATGAACAACATCCTATTTTTGGATTATTTATGCCAGAATATTGCCCGGGTGTACCTTCAGAAATTCTCGATCCGATGAACACCTGGTTACAAAAAGGTGCTTATGTTAGTAAAGCAATTCAATTGGCTCATTCTTTCCATCTTAACTTTGAAAAGTTTGCCAATCAAGCTTCTCAACAAATTATTGAAGGCGGACCATTAATTGATGAGCATCATCATTTAGGAGAGCATGTATAATAAAACGCTAACACTTAAACACTAATTTAAATACTGCCAAAAGAGTGCCTTGAATCTTCAGGGTACTCAAAATGGCGGTATGAAACCCGTTTGACTTTCAATTGTTTTCCGACAAAACTACGGGCCTAACCAGGCATCATTTTGATTCATGAACTATAAAACTATAATCCCTATACTCATAGGATTCAACTTATTTTTTTTACAATCATCTATTGCACAAGAAGGAGAAAATCCTTTCGGGAACAAACCACTAAAATGGTCTCTCAACGAAAAAAATACCAGGTGGATTGGTCTTCATACCTATCTTCAACTATGGGCCAGAGTAAACGAAAATAATCCCGGTAGTATTATTTCAGAAGAAATACAAAACACTACAACCGATATTTCTATTAGAAGATTTCGACTGGCCGTTCAAAGCCAAATCACCGAAAAACTATTTGCCTACACTCAGTTAGGAATTAATAATCTAAACTATCTATCCCCTAGAGGAACTTCTTTAGATTTGCTGGATGCTTATATAGAGTATGACCTTTTTCCGCAACTAAGCATCGGAGCAGGAAAAACAGCCTGGACAGGTTTGTCGAGATACTCGGCTCCTAATACTTCTAAACTTCTGTCCTATGATCTCTTATTTCTGGCGTTACCCACCAATGATGAGACCAATGACTTGATTAGAAAACTAAGTTTATATACCAAAGGAAAGTTAGGAAAACTTGATTATAGACTAGTAGTTTCCAAACCTTTTTCTGCTAGAAACAGTGAAGACTTTGATGAAACCCCTCAGGAGCATATTGCCAAATTTACAGATCAAGGATCAGGGGGCTCGTATTCGGGATATGTCAAGTGGGAATTTAAAGATCGGGAATCTAACAAAATTCCTTTTTCTGATGGAACCTACTTGGGCAAAAAATCTGTTCTAAATGTTGGAGCAGGAATAGAATATCAGCCCGATGCTTTATGGTATCTAGAAAATGGTGAAGTTACTTTTAGTGATATGAAACTTTGGGCAATTGATTTCTTTCTTGATCAACCCATCAATCCTAAAAAGAATACGGTACTTACCTTCTATACAGGATATTTCAACTATGATTTTGGTCCAAATTACCTCAAGAATATTGGAGCTAATAACCCTGCAACTTCTTTAGATCCTATAGAAAGTTCTTTTAACGGACCAGGAAATGCATTTCCGGTTGTAGGGACAGGAGATTCTTTTTTCGTACAAGCAGGATATCTATTCTCTTATATGGGAAAACCTGACAAAAAAAGTCAGTTGCAGTCTTATTTTTCAATTCAATATTCAGATTTTGAACAACTGGAAGATCCAATGATATATTATGACCTAGGACTTAATTGGTTGTTCAACGGGCATTTGTCCAAACTCTCTCTTAACTTCCAGAATCGTCCTGTATTTACAGAAACAATTAACGGTATCGAATTCGATGATAGAAAATGGATGGCTATCCTACAATACATAATTCGTTTAGAATGAGAGATTTTATTTTAAAATACAACTTAGTTCTATGTGTTTTGATAATTTCTTTTTCTGGCTTCGCCCAAAATCAAGAAAAGAATAGCCCTCTTATTTACCATTTGAATACTGAAAAAACACATTGGGCAAAACTAAGTACCTTTGTTCAGTTTTGGGGTAGAATCACCGAAAATAATCCAGGCACTTTGGTAAATGACAAACCCGAAGACCTTACGAAAGATCTTTCTATAAGAAGGTTTAGATTAGCTTTTCAACTAAAACCATCAGACAAATTATTTGCTTTTATACAATTGGGAGTGAATAACCTTAATTACCTTTCTCCCAGAGGAACCTCAATAGATCTTTTAGATGTATATGCAGAATATAATTTTTCGCGTGAGTTTTCGGTTGGGGGTGGTAAATCTGCCTGGGATGGTTTATCACGTTATACATCTCCCAACAGTTCGAAGCAAATGACATATGATCTGCCTTTTGTGGCACTTCCTACCTTAAATGAAACAGACGATCTCACTCGAAAACTTAGTATCTATGTTAAAGGAAAGATCAATAAATTTGATTATCGCTTTGTAGTTGCAAAACCATTCACTGCTCAAAACAGCAGATCTTTTGATCCTAATCCAACTGAAGGAATAGCTAGAATTACAGATAACAAACCCAATTTAAAGTATGCAGGATACTTAAAATATGAATTCTTTGATCAGGAAAGTAATAGAACATTCTCGCATGTGGGAAGTTATTTAAGTTCTAAAAAAGTTTTCAATCTGGGCGTTGGCTTCAACCTGCAACAGGATGCATTGTGGTCATTAGATCAGGGAAACGTATCATATCACAACATGTTATTGTTTGCAACTGATCTATTTATCGATATTCCTATTAAGGTATCCAAAAAAACTAGTTTTACAGGCTACATAGCATATTTCAATTATCATTTTGGCCCTAATTACCTGAGACAGATTGGTGCCAATAATCCTGCCAATGGTATAGATCCTAATTTGAGTTCTTTTAACGGAAGAGGAAACACTTTTCCTCGTTTAGGAACGGGTGATACTTTTCTTACACAATTGGGATATCTTTTTGCTCCTATGGGAAAATCAAAAAACCACGGACAATTACAACCCTATATTATGTTTCAAAATTCAGATTTTGAACGACTCGAAGATCCCTTATTTTATTATGACTTGGGAATTAACTGGTATCTGAACGGACATTTATCTAAATTCAGCTTTAACGCCCAAAATAGGCCTATCTATTTGGACACGACAAATGGACTAGAAGTAGATAAACGTAAATGGATGTTGGTGTTGCAGTATCAGTTTAAACTTCAATAATTACCAATTGGGAATAAAACCTGACAAATGTCATTTTTTAAGAAAATGTTCACACATACTTTTGGTGCATAATCAAAACAAGTATGGGTGTTATTTATGTACTCTTAACTATTAGTATTGTTGTTGCCATCATCTTTTTTGTGGCATTTATCTTTTCGGTAAGAAATGGTCAATATGACGATGTTTATACGCCTTCAATACGAATGCTTTTTGAGGACGAACTTGTCAAAGAACCTAAAGAAAAATCTTCTATACCCACTAAAACTAAACAATCTTAAAATGGAAATGGAAAAATTCTATTACGATAACAAAATCGTAAAAAAATTCTTGTATGCCACAATGCTTTGGGGTGTTGTCGGGATGTCGGTTGGTCTACTACTGGCATTTATGTTTTTATTCCCCAATCTTACAGATGGTATCTCCTGGTTGAGTTTTGGTCGATTAAGACCATTGCATACCAATGCTGTTATCTTTGCTTTTGTTGGTAATGCTATTTATGCCGGGGTATATTATTCTACCCAGCGTTTACTTAAAGCCAGAATGTTTAGTGATGTGCTTAGTAATATTAACTTTTGGGGATGGCAGTTAATCATTGTAGGTGCCGCCATTACGTTACCCTTGGGATTTACTACTTCAAAAGAGTATGCAGAGCTAGAATGGCCATTTGATATTGCCATTGCTGTTATCTGGGTTGTTTTTGGATGGAACCTTATCGGAACCATTTTAAAAAGAAGACAACGCCATCTATACGTAGCTATATGGTTTTATCTCGCTACCGTAGTGACAGTTGCTGTTCTTCATATTTTTAACAGCCTTGAATTACCAATAAGTGCATTAAAAAGTTATTCTGTTTATGCCGGGGTGCAAGATGCCTTAGTACAATGGTGGTACGGGCACAATGCAGTAGCATTTTTTCTCACTACTCCTTTCTTAGGGTTAATGTACTATTTCATTCCAAAAGCTGCTAATCGACCTGTATATTCATACCGATTATCTATTGTACATTTCTGGTCATTGATATTTATTTATATCTGGGCTGGTCCCCATCACCTGTTATATTCATCTTTGCCAGATTGGGCTCAAAATCTTGGTGTTGCCTTTTCGGTGATGCTTATTGCTCCATCCTGGGGAGGTATGATCAATGGATTACTTACCCTTAGAGGTGCTTGGGATAAAGTGCGCACAGATCCTGTATTGAAATTTATGGTAGTGGCTATTACAGGATATGGTATGGCTACTTTTGAAGGACCTATGCTTTCGCTAAAAAATGTAAATGCAATAGCACACTTCAGTGACTGGGTGATTGCCCATGTACACGTAGGAGCTTTGGCATGGAACGGGTTCTTAACTTTTGGGATGGCCTATTGGTTAATTCCTAGGTTGTTCAAAACCAAATTATGGTCTAATGGATTGGCAAATGCTCATTTCTGGCTGGGTACCTTAGGAATTATTATGTACGCATTACCAATGTATGTTGCCGGATTTGTACAGGCTTCTATGTGGAAACAATTTAATCCTGACGGAAGTTTAGTATATGGTAACTTCTTAGAAACTGTAAACGAAATTATTCCAATGTATTGGATGCGTGCCATTGGTGGAAGCATCTATATCTTCGGAATCTTCATTATGCTATATAATGTAGTTAAAACAGTAAAAAGTGGTAGTAAAGTAACCGATGAATTAGCAGAAGCTGCTCCACTTACAAAGGTAACCAGACATAGAACTGCTAAAGAAGGATATCATACCTGGTTAGAAAGAAGACCTGTAAAACTGACTATCTTTGCTACTATTGCTATTCTTATTGGTGGTGCGGTACAAATCATCCCTACATTGCTGGTAGACTCTAATATTCCTACTATAACCAGTGTTAAACCTTATACTCCTCTCGAATTAGAAGGTAGAGATCTTTATATCAGAGAAAGCTGCGTGTCTTGTCATTCACAGATGATTCGTCCCTTTAGAAGTGAAGTAGAACGGTATGGAGAGTATTCTAAAGCTGGAGAATATGTATACGATCATCCTTTCCTGTGGGGAAGTAAACGTACAGGACCTGATTTGATGCGTATTGGTGGAAAGTACTCAGATAATTGGCATCTCAATCATTTTTATGACCCACAAAGCACCTCATCTGGATCTATTATGCCAAGTTATAAATGGTTAATACAAAACGAGCTGGATCGCTCTCAAACAGAATCTAAGATGGAAGCTATGGTATCTCTTGGGGTCCCTTATACTCCAGAAGAGATTACCAGGGCACAGCAATGGATGGATGAACAAGCGACTCAAATTGAAAAGAACTTGTATACCGATCCTGATTTTGCCAAGACCTATGAAGCCGACAAAAAATACGCAAAAGAAAATGGATTGGATTTTATAGAGATGCGTGACCGCGAGGTCGTTGCCCTAATTGCATACATACAACGATTAGGAACCGATATCAAGGTAAAAACCGAAAACGAAGAAACTATAGTTCAAAATAAAGAATAAAGCCATGCTAAAATTTGTAAAAGGCCATATGGAAAGTATCGAAGGCATTGAAATTTATCCTATGATTTCCCTACTTATATTTTTCATCTTCTTTGCCGCATTGTTCTGGTGGGTATTCACCGCAAAAAAAGAACATATCAAAGAAGTGAGCAACATTCCATTAGAAACTGAAAACGATATTCAACTATGAGAAGTACAGCATCCTACATAAGAATTATTGTCTTTTTATTGATTACTTATATTCTGATTGAACTCACTGTTGAATCAGGAGATCAATCTGCATTTATTGCTCAACCACTAACCTGGTTGATCTTAGGAATGGTTTTACTCTTTATAATAGCCATAGAAATTAGTTTAGAGGCATTAAAAACCATCTTATTCAGGTCATTAAAACCTGAAGCGCAAGAACGATATCTTCTTGTCGAAAAAACTAAAAAAGATAAGCAATTTAGATGGGCCAAAGATACCTATTTAAAACTTCTGGATAGTAAACCGGTTGAGGAAGAAGAAGAAATCATTCTGGATCATAACTATGATGGCATCAAAGAGTTAGACAATAACTTACCACCTTGGTGGGTATATGGATTTTATGCCACCATAATATTTGGAGTAATATACTTAGCTCGTTTTCATGTGTTTAATGATTACACTCAGACAGAAGAGTATGAAACCGAAGTAGCAGAGGCCAAAATTGCTATTGAAGAATATAAGAAAACTGCCAAGGATCTGGTCGATGTAAATACCGTTACCTTACTTACAGATGCGTCTGATTTAAGTGCAGGAAAAGCTATCTTCACTACTAACTGTGTGGCATGCCATAAAGCTGATGGAGGTGGAGGAATCGGGCCTAATCTTACCGATGAGTATTGGATCTTGGGAGGTGGAATCAAAAATGTATTCCGCACCATTTCTGAAGGAGGACGAGATGGCAAAGGAATGGTTGCATGGAAACAAACTTTAAAACCTGTTGAAATGGCTCAGGTAGCAAGTTATCTACTCACATTAGTAGGAACGACTCCTGCAGAGCCTAAAGAAGCTCAGGGAGAAATCTGGATTGATCCCGATGCTCCAAAAGAAGAAGCTCCAAAAGAAGAAATTCAGGAAACAGTTTCTGATTCGACTGCTGTAGTAATGTCTCTCGACTCCCCTCGGGATGACAAATAATTGAAAACAATGTAGTGTCCTCTCCCCGAGGAGAAGGAACTCATTATAATTATACAATTAAAAATATCCCAATTGGAGACACCCACAAACGAAAAATTTAGAGATTCGATTGCCACAGTAAATGAAGAGGGCAAGCGTGCTTGGGTGTATCCAAAAAAACCAAGCGGTAAGTTTTATGAATATCGCAAATGGGTGAGTTATGGATTGTTAATATTTCTATTTGCGGCGCCCTTCATCAAAATTAATGGTAACCAATTTTTACTTTTCAATGTTTTAGAAAGACGATTCAATGTTTTTGGTGCTCCCTTTTGGCCACAAGATTTTCATTTATTTGTAATCTCTATGATCATAGGGGTAATATTTATCACTTTTTTTACTGTAGCCTTTGGAAGACTATTTTGTGGTTGGGTATGCCCGCAAACTATTTTTATGGAAATGGTTTTTCGCAGAATTGAATATTGGATCGAGGGAGATCGCGGTAAACAAATTCGACTGGATAAACAACCCTGGAATTCAGAAAAAATAAGAAAACGGGTAACAAAGTGGATTATATTCTTCATTATCTCTTTCTTGATTGCTAATGTATTTTTGGCCTATCTTATCGGAAGCGATAACCTGATTCAATATATCTTTATAGATGGCCCTTTTAAACATATAAGCACTTTAATCTCATTACTCATATTTACTGCTGTCTTCTATTTTGTATTTGCATGGTTTCGAGAACAGGTTTGTATTATCGCCTGTCCATACGGTAGATTACAAGGTGTGTTACTGGATTCAAAATCAATTGTAGTCGCTTATGATTATAAACGAGGAGAAAAAGAAGCTGGCCGAGCAAAATTTAAAAAGAATGAGGATCGGCCATCTACCGGAAAAGGAGATTGTATTGATTGTTTTCAATGTGTGCATGTATGCCCTACCGGAATTGATATTCGTAACGGGACACAATTAGAATGTGTGAATTGTACCGCATGTATTGATGCTTGTGATCACATGATGGAAAGTGTACATCTTCCTAAAGGATTAATACGATATGCAAGTGAAGAGAATATTGCTAAAAAGGTAAAGTTCGAATTTACACCAAGGTTAAAGGGATATAGTGCAGTGCTCACTATACTTACGGGTGTATTAATCGGGATGTTATTTCTTAGAAATGATGTTGAAGCCAATATCCTTAGACTACCAGGGCAACTTTATGAAAGAAAAGAAAATAATATCATTAGTAATGTATATACTTATAAATTAGTTAATAAAACTACTGATGATATTGAAGATGTTCATTTTAAATTATTATCACATAAAGGAAAGATTGAACTAGTAACACATAAAAATTTCATGGTTCCAAAACAAGGCTTAGCCGAAGGAACACTGTTTATAGAAGTAAATGCATCGGTGCTTAGTGGTGACAAAGATAAAGTCAAAATAGGTGTTTATAGTAATGATGAGTTAATCGAAACTACTACAACAGCTTTTTTAGGGCCTAGAAGTTATAAATAAGTATGTGAGTATTTTTAGGACGCTTCTCTTTGAGTTTGTGAGTGGCTCCAATACAACGGATTAGGGATTCTGAATTTGAGCTATGCATGAAGAAGTGCTCTACCAAATCATCCCACAAAACATTAATAATCAGATTATAACAAAATAAAAAATAAAGAAAAACGAGAGTAACATTGTAAAGAAGAAGATGAGTATGTGTGCCAAAAGTAAAAACCTCATCTCTCAATAACTCACATACTAAAAAACTAAACATCATGAAAATTAACTGGGGAACAGCCATTGTACTCGTATTTATAGGATTCATTTCTTTTATTATGTATTTCGTTGTAAAAATGAATACTAACGATAAATACCAACACGATCTGGTTACAGAAGAATATTATAAGGAAGAACTTGCTTTTCAGAAAGAAATCGATGCCGAAAAAAATGCTAAGGCCTTAAAAAACAATATTAGAGTAGAAAAGACCTCTGATGGATTGGTTATTACATTTCCTGAAGATAAAAACTATGAAGATATAACGGGAACTATATCATTGTATCGGCCATCAAACAAGAAGCTGGATTTTGAAATCCCAATCAAGCTATCAAATTCAAAAGTCACGATATCCAATAATAATCTGATAGAAGGACGTTGGAATATTACTATCAACTGGACATATTTAGATACGCTGTATCTGTTTAAAGAATCTTTTACTTATTAGATGTTATTATCTGCATTCATATTAGGTTTATTAGGTAGTTTTCACTGTATAGGAATGTGTGGCCCCATTGCCTTCATGCTGCCCGTAAGTAGATCAAATTCATTTCAAAAATTCTACCAGATATTCTTGTATCATTTTGGTAGAATATTAGCCTATAGTATTATCGGGTTATTCTTTGGAATCATAGGAAAGAGCCTTAATATCTTTGGATTGCAACAAGGACTTTCTATAGCCATAGGCGTACTGATGATTCTTATAGTTTTGATTCCATCTTCATTTCTGTTGAAGTATAATTTTTCTAAACCTATGTATTCAATTATTTCTAAAGTAAAAAATGCTTTGGGTGCAGCACTTAAAAAGAAAACTCCTGATACTTTTCTAACCATTGGCTTTTTAAATGGTTTTCTACCCTGCGGATTAGTTTACATGGCTGTTTTTGGAGCCATCGCCTCAGCCAATATCTTAAACAGTAGTTTGTATATGATACTCTTTGGATTAGGTACTGTTCCTTTAATGACCACTACAATTTATTTAGGCAACTTTTTGACCGCAAAAACAAGACAACATATTCAGAAAGTAATTCCTGTATTTATCATGGTAATTGGGTTACTTTTTATTATACGTGGCATGGGGCTGGGTATCCCTTATGTTTCTCCAAAACCTGTAACCGAAATTGTCTCGGCAGATTTTGAGTGTCATCAATAAAAGATAAAAAACCTTCCGATAATAACTTACGCTAATTACCATCGAAAGGCTCTTATTATCAAATCTCTTTATTTATCTATCGCAAAGCGTCAGATTTTTTATTCTTTTGCTGTGTCTTATTCATTTGGGCAAGAACTTTACGATACTCATAAATTCCATCGTATTTTACACCCTTCATATTTAAAAGTTCACCATCGTTGAAGCGTATTTCTTGTTGGTCAGGTGTTTGATAGGTACCAAAAGGATCTACTATTATTTTATTTTCAAGGGTAATCGGTTTACGAACACGGTTCTGTGCCAGATTCTGTATTTTAAATACATTTCCATCTACTCTTAAATAGTGAAATCTATTTTGATATTTATTTTGTAGCTGAGTTTGAGAAAGACCTTTGTTTTCCTTTTTCACTTTATATCTATATTGATACTCGTTTCGATAACGAATTCCATACATATCGAGACATTCGCCGTCTTTTAGACGAAATTGCTCACCATCGGCAGTCTTAAAAGTTCCGTCAGGATAAAGAGTAGTACAATCGGCAAGCATAGTGCTTTCTTGAAGTTGTTCCTGATCACCGTCTTTAATTTTTATCATATCACCATCAACGTACATTAAATTTACCTGATCAAGATTTTGTGCTAATACGGTTACAATGGTAAAAACCATTGTAAAAAACAATACTATTTTTCTCATGATTTCATGGTTTAAAATTACTAATAAATGTACGCTCTAAAAGCATAAAAAACGATGATATATGTCATCTTCAAAAGTAATCCTAAACCTTTTTTCCTTTCAACATTTTATTCCAATATAGATAAGGAAGCATATATTTCTTAAGTATCCATAAACGCCAATGTTCTTTAGAGCTATCAAAAATCAACATTTTTTTTAGTTCTGGATCTGGTGTAAAATTACTTTCATAATCAAACTCTCCCAAAACCATTTTACCATAAGCAGTTACTAAAGGACATGAAGAATATCCGTTGTAGGAAGCATTATTCGCTTCTCGATGCTGAATTAATCTTAAAATATTATCAACTACCACTGGTGCCTGTTTTCTTATGGCAGCTCCGGTTTTTGCTGTTGGTAGACCTGCTACGTCACCCAAACCAAAAATATTCTTATATTTTTTATGTTGAAGAGAATAATGATCCACATCTAACCACCCATTTTCATTAACTAAAACAGATTCTTTTACAAATTTTGGTGCAGTTTGTGGTGGCGCAAGGTGGAGCATATCAAAAGGCATTTCTATAACAGCATCTCCTTTCAGGCTCTCTCCTAATGGGTTATCTTCTGTAATTATATACTGGCTTTCGTCAGGGGATGTGTTCCTGAAATAAATGATCTGCTTTTCTGCATCAATCTTATAAGGAGCATAAAATGGCTTAAAATGAATCCCGTATCTATGAATGACCTTCATTAACGTTTCTCTTATAGGCTTTACCCCAAAAATTACAGATCCAGGCGTAGCAAAAATTACATTGGTTTTATGAGCCAGACCATGTTTTCGAAAATAATCTGCGGCCAAGTATGCAGTCTTTTGAGGAGCTCCACCACATTTTATAGGGGTGGTAGGTTGTGTGAATACAGCATTTCCTCCTTTAAAATTTCTTATCACTTCCCAAGTATGATTAGGATTGGTATAGTTACTACATACAACGCCTTTATCGAGCGCCTCTGGCAAACCTTCAATAAGCGATAGATCCATAACAAGTCCGGGGGCAACTACCAAATAATCATAAGTAATATTTCCACTCCCTTTTGTTGATATCATGTTATTTTTAGGATCAAAACTCGTTGCATAATCCTTGATCCATTCAACACCCTTTGGCATTACCTTTGCCATAGGCCGTGCCGTTTTTTTAAAATCATAAGTACCAGCACCCACCAAAGTCCATGCAGGTTGATAGTAATGCACTTCTGACGGTTCGATAATGGCAATATTTAAGGTTTTATCTTTTTTTAGAAACTGTGCGGCAGTCATAATTCCGCCAGTTCCTCCTCCTATAATTAGAATTTGATAATGGGTTTTCATTTTTGCTGTAATTTAGGTAATTCTTTCAAATGTAAAACCTTGAATACAATCCTACAGTAACTTATGTTACAAAGAAGCTTTACAAAATTTAGAGCCCTTCAAAAGGTACTGCATAAATATGCATTGTAACTTTAGTTACATAAATAGATATTGAAAAGTGCTAAATTTATAAATCGGTAACAACATATCTTGACCCAATGAAACGACGAAATTTTGTTAAAAAAACTGTATTAAGCTCCATGGCCACCTTAATTGGAGTAGATATTGTTTTTGGAACTACAATGCCCAACGGATATCAACCAATAATCCTGCAAGATCCAGATCCATATAAAATGTTCAATAAGGATAAAGGGATGGAAGTACTGAATGACAGGCCCTGGAATATTGAAGCAAAAGCACATTTGCTCAATGATAAGATCACCCCTAATAAATTTATGTTCATTCGTAATAACGGGTTAATTCCAGAAAATTTAGAGAGCAAAACCTGGACATTAACTATTGATGGAGAATCTGTAAAACAACAAAAAACCTATACTCTTGCTGATCTAAAATCGAAATTTACCGAATACACATATCAGCTTACTCTGGAGTGTGGGGGTAATGGCCGTAGTGAATTCGATCCTCCTGCAAAGGGAAATCAATGGACGGTTGGCGCTGTATCATGTGCTCAATGGACTGGTGTTAGACTACGGGATATTCTTGAAGACACTGGTATTAAAGATAATGCTGTATATATTGGTTATCATGCTGCAGATACTCACCTTAGTGGAGATCCCAAAAAAGAACCAATCTCGCGAGGTGTTCCCATGTCCAAAGCCTTACAGGATGAAACATTATTAGCATATAGAATGAATGGAGAAGATATCCCTTTGGCACATGGATATCCTCTGCGGTTAGTTGCCGGAGGATGGCCTGCATCTGTATCCGGTAAATGGGTGAATAGAATCAGTATCCGGAATAAAATACATGATGGCACCAAAATGACCGGTACTGCTTATAGAATACCTTGCGAGTCTATTGCCCCAGGCGAAAAAGTAAAAGATGAAGATATGTGTATCATAGAATCGATGCCTGTAAAGTCTCTAATTACTTATCCAAAATCCGGTGCAATGATCGATCAGGGTAAAAAACTAGATATTAGAGGACATGCCTGGGCTGGTGAGCTGGAAGTGACTAAAATGGAATACTCTATCGATTTTGGTGCTACTTGGAAGGAATGCCCTATAGAAAAGCCAGTAAATCGATTAGCATGGCAACATTTTTCCGCTTCCGTAGATTTTCCAAAGAAAGGCTACTATGAAGTATGGGCCAAAGCAACAGATTCAAAAGGTACGAGCCAACCTATGATTTTACCAGGTTGGAACCCAAAAGGATATCTAAATAATGCCTGTCATCGCATTGCAATTAAAGTAAAGTAACTTATGGATGGGCAAGAACAATTTCGAAAACAGGTCAGAACCATTTATAGACTCCTGGTAGTAGTATTCACTATGGTGGGATTGATTACCGTTGTCGGAATATATATGATTACTGATCCCACACTGTCTGCTTTTAAAAAAGTAGAAACCGATTTGGAGTATACAATTGTTCAAAAAGAAAAAGAAGATGAAGATGAAGACAAAATAGAAAACGGAATACATGTACGAACCGGACTTATTGATGCAGAAGGGTTAATGACTGTGGTAAATAATTGTACTACTTGTCATTCATCAAAACTGGTGACCCAAAACAGGATGAATAGAGAGCGCTGGATAGCTACCATAAGATGGATGCAGGAAACCCAAAATTTATGGAATTTGGGAGATAATGAAGAAATTATAGTAAACTATTTGGTAAAGAACTATCCTTCATATAAAAAAGGAAGGCGGGAAATACTAACCAATATTGAATGGTATGATTTGCAGGAGTAATTTGAGTATTATTTTGGGGTTGCTTTTTTTTTCATGTACACAAACTAAGGAGAAAAATAAAGAAGATATTACTCCTATAATAGCATCTGAAACAAAGACATACTTTAGTACCAAACATCTGCTAGATGTTGATGAATTACATTCTCTTTTTGAGAAAGAACGTATTAAGATAGTAGATTTCAGAAAACCAGAGGTCTATGAGAAATCTCATATTCAAGGAGCGATCAATATTTGGCGCTCAGATATAGAAGACATATCGTATCCTTATAAAGGGATGATGGCTACAAAAGAACATATTGAAGCTCTATTTAGCAGTTTAGGAATTAAAAATGAAGACACTCTTGTACTATATGATGATCAAGGGGCATGTGACGCGGCTCGTTTATGGTGGGTCCTGAAAAATTATGATTTCGAATCGGTAAAACTTTTAAACGGAGGATTAGAAGCCTGGAAAAAAATTGGAGGACCAATTAATGATGAACCTGTTGTTCTAACGCCTTCAGAATTTACGCTTCCCGCCAATAGTTCTTTTAAGTTATGGATTGGTAAAGAAGAAATTCTAGAAATAGTTTCTTCAGAAGGAAAAGAAATTATCCTAGATACCCGAAACATGGATGAGTTTAGCGGAAAAAGACAAAAAAATGGAGCCCAAAAGGCAGGAAGGATTCCCAAAAGCATACTCATAGATTGGGCTGAAGCTATTGACTATCAAGGTACACAAAAATTTAAACCATTTCATCAATTAGAAACGATCTATAGCAGAATGAATGCGTCAAAACATGATCTTGTGATTACCTACTGTCATAGCGGAGTTCGATCGGCACATACCACTTTTGTATTAACCGAGTTACTAGGCTATAAAAATGTAAAAAACTATGATGGTTCCTGGGTAGAGTGGAGTTATTTTGATGATCTGCCTTTTAAACAAGATAGTATAACAATAATAAAAAAATAAATTATGGAAAAGTATATATCTGCATTTACAGATGCCTTTACTAGTAGTGTTAACTGGACTTGGAAATCCATGCTATTTGAAGTACCATGGTACACCAACTATTTTTGGGGGTTAATAGCTATCTCCTTGTTCGTTTGGGGTCTAGAAATTGTTTTTCCCTGGCGTAAAGAACAATCTGTTTTTAGAAAGGACTTTTGGTTGGATGGTTTCTATATGTTCTTTAATTTTTTCGTTTTTGCAATTGTAATAAGTGGTTTCTATAAATTGCTGGGAGTATTTTTTGAGGATATTGGAATTTCTACAAAGAGTTTAACAATTATAAACATTTCTAGCCTACCAATGTGGACCCAATTATTGATTTTCTTTATTATCCTGGATTTTGTACAATGGTTTACGCATGTATTACTTCATAAATATCCATTCTTATGGAGGTTTCATAAAATTCATCATTCTGTAAAGGAAATGGGATTCGCAGCCCACTTGCGTTACCACTGGATGGAAAATATTTTTTATAAACCCTTAAAAACTATGGGAGTAATGATTCTAGGCGGCTTCGAGCCCGAGCAAGCTTATATTGTACATTTCATTGCTATTGCTATTGGACACCTTAATCACGCTAATATTAAGATTACCTGGGGACCGTTAAAATATATTTTAAATAATCCGGTGATGCATCTTTATCATCATTCTTATATATTGCCAAAAGGTTCTTATGGCGTAAATTTTGGGATTAGCTTAAGTATCTGGGACTATATTTTTAAAACTAATTATATTCCTGAAGACAGTGGCACTATAGAAATTGGTTTCCCGGGAGATAAAAAAATACCTAAAAACTTTTTTGGGCAAATTATTTACGGTTTTAGAAAGCAGAAATAACTACTCATCTTTTATTTCCAAATCAAAAATCCGCCTTTTAAATCGTAGATCTTAGAGAATCCCATTTTTACTAGTTTTCTAGCTGTTACTTGGCTTCTTCCACCAGAACGACAATAAATATATACAGGAAGATCTTTATTTAGTTTCTCAAAAGATTCTTCAAACAAATCCTTTGAGAAAAAATCTATATTTATAGCACCCTCGATATGTCCGTTTTTGAATTCTTTTGGGGTACGTACATCAACGAGTTGGACTTTATTGTTTGACACTGCTTCTTTGTACGTTGTGCGATCTAACACTTCTATTTTTTTTGATTCTTGGGCCCGTGCTCCAAAAAAGAAACCTGATAAGAACATAATTTTTAGAACATTTTTCATTTAACTTTTCTTCAATAAAAAGGAAGTAGTAAGCTTATAACAAACTACTTCCACCAAACAAACCAATAAATAAAAACTTATTAACCATAGTTTTTTACACCGCAAAAATATATTAAGATTATCTTTATTACAGTAACAAAAGTTACAGAACAGGACGTATTGAATAATTTATAAAAAGTATGTATGAGCTCAAAATTTACAGGCTTGTAGTCTAAGTCTACATTGTCATCGAAAATAACTGTGTTTCTGGTTTGCTATGTTGCAAACGAAGATCAAAGGCCATGCAAATGTTGCGTACAAAAGGTCGACCTTTGTCTGTGACTCTTATTTGAGAATTAGATATTTCTAATAATTCATCTTTTTCCATTTCTTTGAGTCGAATCAGCACTTCAGGCAACTCACTAAAATGATATGCTTCCAGATCCCAACTAGTTTCAAAATGACACATTAAGCTTAGAATGTGTTTTCTGATAATCTCATCTTCCTGTGTTAATATGTGTCCCCGATACACAGGAATAATTCCTTCATTGATAAGATGTTCATATTCTTCAACACCTTTCACATTTTGTGCAAAACCATACCAACTATCACTAATAGATGAAACCCCCAAGCCAATCATCATTTGTGTTTTGGATGCTGTATATCCCATAAAATTGCGATGTAGGGTTTCATCTTTCATAGACTTGTATAACGAATCGTTTTGTAGAGCAAAATGATCCATTCCAATTTCTACATACCCAACCTCAGATAATAACTTTTTACCGGTTTCATATTGATCCCTTTTTTGCTTTGCTGTTGGTAAATTAGATTCATCGAAACCCCGTTGTCCATTTCCTTTTTGCCATGGTACATGGGCATAGCTATAAAAAGCTAATCGGTCTGGGAGTAATTCTTTAGTTTTAAGGATGGTATTTATTACGGCTTCTTCAGTTTGAAAAGGTAATCCAAAAATTATATCATGACCAACAGAAGTAAATCCTACCGCTCTTGCGGTTTCAGTAATATATTTTACATTTTCAAAGGATTGTATACGATTAATTGCTTTTTGAACCTTTTCGTTATAATCCTGTACACCAAAACTTACCCTTCTAAACCCCACATCATATAAAGCTTGTAAATGCTCTCGAGTAGTATTGTTAGGATGTCCTTCAAAACTAAGTTCACAATCTTCGGCACGTTCTGCATGCAAGAAAATTCCATTGATCAAATAATCCAAATTTTCAGGAGAAAAAAAAGTTGGTGTACCACCCCCTAAATGTAGTTCTTTGATTTTTGGTTTATTTCTTAATAGGTTAAGATACAGTTGCCATTCTTTCAATATTGAATTCATATAAGGTTCCTCTACGTCATGTCGTTTGGTAATTCGTTTATGGCAACCACAAAATGTGCACATACTTTCACAAAATGGCAAATGAATATAAAGACTAATCCCCTCTGTATCATTACTTTCATCAAAAGATTTCTTAACAGAAATTATCCAATCTTTTAAAGAAAAGGTAGTATTATCCCAATAGGGTACAGTAGGATAACTTGTATAACGTGGACCTGGTATATTGTATTTATCGATTAGAGTAGAACACATATTTTTATCTAATTTCAAATTTTTCTTTATTGAAGATCATTCATGCAATACCAAAAAAGGAATATGGGTATGATAGCTTATTTTTTCTATGGTGGGATGAAACAGTATACGTTGAAAAAAATTGAGATTCTTGGCGACCATGGTAATCATATCTATATTTCTGCTTTCTACAAAACATTGTATAGCTTCTTCGATATTGGGATTGGATAAAAAATGAAAACTATGCTCTAAATCATCTTTTAGATAGTCATTTAAAAAATCCTTATTCTTTTTCTGTAAATCGCTCAATTCTTGTTCTTTTTTGGTAATATGTAATACCCTAAGGGCAGCATCATTCATTTGAAGAACACTTGTGATGGTATTTAGAACTCTGCTTTTGTAATATAAATTATAATCGGTCGGAAAGGCAATTTCTTTGGGTTTTACATATTTGGCATGTTCGGGTATCACCAAAACTGGACATTTCACTTTGGTAATAACATCGCCAGTGTTGCTGCCAACTGTCATTTCTTTTAATCCAGAAGCACCTTTGGTACCCATTACAATAAAGTCAATATTCTTTTCTTCAATTTGCTTTCTAATTGCATCTATAAAGAAGATATATTCATTACTAGTAAAAAAACGATGTTTTGTATTTAACGGTAATTTCTCGATTCTTTTTAGCAAGCGTTGCATCTGCTCTTTATCACTACGTGTGATTTTCTCTATAACGGTATCTTTTGTGTCATAAAAGGACTCACCCCCTATCATTTCTTCGTAAGAGGATACATGCAGAAAATAAAAATTACATTTTATTTTTTTAAAAAATAGTAATGCATATTCAATGGCGTTCCAGGAGTTTTCTGAAAAATCTGTCGGGATCAGAACATTCTTCATTTTAAATACTTTCTAATACAACAAATGTATCAGGTAGCATTTATGAAAAGAATGATAAAAATCAGTTTACAAGAAGAATGATTTTTTTATTCTACCAATTGGAGGCCTGATAAGTCAAGAATTTTAATATTTCGTCCTTCAATTTCTATTAATCCATCTTTTTTGAAGCTTGATAATGTGCGAATTAAACTTTCTGTAGCAATCCCGGCTACACTGGCAAGATCATTTCGGGATATCTTTATACTTTCTTCAGGTTTTTTGTTGAGTATCTCAGCAAATTGTAATATAGTTTGTGCAGTTTTCCTGCGTACCGAGCTATATGCCATTTGTAGTAATTGCTCCTTTATTTCAGTGAGATTATCAGTAAGTAGTTCCATTAACTCAAGAGAAATATTTTTGCTCTTCTCCAGGATTTCTTTAAGGCTATTTTTCGATATTCCTGCAACTTCGCAATCCTCTACAGCTGTGGCCGATTCTTGATAAGGAATATTGTCTATAAAAGAAGTAAACCCAAGAAAATCGTCTGCTTTATACAAAGCCGTAATCAATTCTTTACCACTCTCGTCCATTTTATGAGATTTTACAACCCCTTTCAAAATCAGATATACTTTATTAGAATGCTCGTCCTCTTTATAAATTGTTTCTCCTTTTTTATATTCTGAAAGTTCACCATGATCATCGAAGAAATTTTTTAACTCATGAAGATTTCTTAATCCATCATCGTTTTGATCTTCTATGGTTTTTGAAGATTGCTCTTGCAGTATGTTGGCAATAATCTTGGCTTTGGCCAAACGACTTTCTATGGCACTTATAAGTTCTTCTTCTTCGAAAGGTTTGGTGAGATAATCGTCTGCCCCCATATCCATTCCCTTTCTGATTTCTTTATGTTCTGTTTTCGCAGATAGAAATATAAAAGGTATCTGATTGGTCGTCGCATCATAAGATAAAGCTTCCAGGACACCATAACCATCTACTTCAGGCATCATGATATCACAAACAATGATGTCTGGTTTTTCTTCTTTAGCTTTGGCAATACCTATTTTCCCGTTAGGAGATGTAATTACTTTATAATCTGAAAGTTCTAAAAGCTCAGCGGTGTTTTCTCTAAGTGCTGTATCATCCTCGATTAATAAAATGGTTTTCATCTGTTTATTTTGTTTTTTGAATGGTCAGATGGTTGCAATAATTATCGAAATATTAATAATCATTCTAGTGCATTACAACTTTATGATTATTCTCAACAGGTATTTTGACGATAAATGTTGAACCTTGATTTTCTTTACTTGTAAAAGTAATACTCCCTCCCAGGTTTTCCAAATGGCTCTTTACAATATTTAACCCGATTCCGGTTCCTTGATCTAATAATGCATTTTCTGCTCTAAAATATCTTTTAAAGATAAATTTTTGCTCTTTCTTTGGGATACCAATACCCTGATCTATGATTTTAAATTTAAGCATTCCATCTTCAAAATTTACTTGTAAATCGATAACAGTATTTTCTCCTGAATACTTCACTGCATTATGAATAAGATTTGATAATGCAAGTTCTAAAATCTTTTCATCAAACTCGATGCTATAATCATCTATATCTTGTGGATAATTTATTCTTTGTCCATCCTTTAATAGCATATTGGCATTGTATACTACTTCATTAATCACTTTACTAAGCGGAAACTCGCTAAATTTATAGCTCACTTTTCCGGTTTCTAAGCGCTCAATGGATAGAAAGTCGTTTAGGATATTGTCTAAATACTTCACCTTATTTTTTATGGTAGTAAGGTGTTTTTCTCTCTTGTCTTGCTGTTCGTCTTTGGTATACTTTCCAATTAATGTCGCCGAGGTTAGAATACCACCAAGTGGTGTCTTGAACTCATGAGAAACCAATGATAAAAACTTGGTCTTTAATTCACTAAGGTCTCTTTCTTTTTTCAGAGATTCTTTCATTCTGGCTTCTGCCTCTTTTCTAAGCTTTACTTCTTCCTTAAGTTCTTGAATAGTATCGTGTAACTCTTCTGTGCGTTTTTCTATTTTCTGCTCTAACTGGTTGTTTAATTCATAAATTCTAAGCTCTTGCTCTTTTCTTTCAGTAATATCAATTACCAAAGCCATAACATAATCGTTACCATAAATAGTGAATGGATTAAGACCTGCTTCTACGGGAAATTCTGTACCATCTTTGCGAACCCCAAAAAGATCGCGTCCTTTTCCCATACTGCGTTTTTCACTATGCTCTACAAAGCCTTTGAAATGAGTTTCATGATTATGATGGTACTTCTGAGGAATTAAAATATTCAAATGTTTGCCAATCAACTCATCAGTAGCATAGCCAAAAATATCGTTGGCAGATTTGTTTGTTGCCACCACAATCTGTTCTTTGTTCACCACAATAATACCTTCGGAAACAGCTTCAGAAAGTAATCTAAAAATATTGTCGTTCTCCTTAAAAACCTTCATAAAACGAACTGGTGGTTGGTTATCTTTAAATTGATTGATCGTATTTAGATTTAAATCGGTTTATAAATATAGTGGTTATGTTTCAGATAATTCTTACAAAAATTCATTAAATCATTAAGACTTCAAAAATAGCATAATCTAATATAAAAACTGATATCTATCATTTCTTATTAACAGCCCTTTGGATACTTTAACCAAAATTTATGAATCATGAAGGGTGTTTTAAATTTGGGGAAACTGTTCAATGTAAATATTGAAATTCATTGGACCTTTATCTTTATCCTGGCTTGGGTAATATTTTTAGAACTAAAATCAGGAGGAACTATTGAAAATGCTCTTATGAGTACTGTTTTTATTCTATTATTGTTTGTATGCGTGGTGTGTCATGAATTTGGACATATACTCACCGCCAGAAAATTTGGAGTAACTACAAAAAAAATAACACTATTACCTATCGGAGGAGTTGCATCCATGGAAACTATACCCGAAAATCCCAAGGAAGAGTTATTAATTTCGCTGGCTGGTCCTGCAGTGAATATTCTTATTGCATTAGGCTTATCTCTCTTTATTAACATCTCAATTTTCTTAGATCAAAACCCTACACAAATTGAAGAAACATTAAGCCACGTTACACCGCAAAACTTATTGATTTATCTTTTTTCTGCCAATATAGCTTTGGCGATATTCAATTTTATTCCTGCATTTCCAATGGACGGGGGTCGTGTACTGCGTGCAATCTTAGCGATGAAAATGGATCGGGTAACAGCCACCAATATTGCTTCTGGTATAGGTCAATTTGTAGCTTTAATTTTTGTATTTGTAGGCATATTATATAATCCATTTTTGATCGTTATTGCATTATTTATCTTTTTTGGTGCTTATGGAGAAAATAAAATGGTACGCCAACTCGCCTTGTTAAAAGGTCATAAAGTACAAGAGGCTATGCTTACCAATATTTCTATTCTAAAACCAGACGATACTATTGAAGACGTGATCGAACTTTTACTTTCTGGAACAGAAAAAAGCTTTGTAGTTACCGAAAACTCAAAAATTGTGGGGATTCTTTATCATAAAGATATTATTAAAAATTCAAAAAACAAAAGCTTATCCATACGAGACATCATGTCTAAATCTTTTAAAACAATTCATACGGATTCAGATTTAAAAGAAATTTTTAAGCTAATCAATACCGAAAAAAGAGATTTTTTTGCAGTCATCGATGATGATACATTAGTTGGTGCTATCGATCTGTCCAATTTGAGTGAGTTTATGCTTATTCAAAGTAATTTGATAACTCGATAATTTTGTTATTTTCATTATTACAACTGATTTATATCATAAAAATCCTGAAGAACTCAAGTTAACTTTACTTTAATAAAAATTACTAAAGACTATACCCATGGAAACTTCACAAAACATAGGAGTTACATTTTATCAAAACTTAGGAAAGCTATTCTATGCTATAGCTGCTTCAGATAATGTAGTTCGTGAGTCAGAATATGATTCTTTAAGAAAAATTGTAAAATCAGAATGGTTAGATGTGGATGATATTGAAGATGAGTTTGGCGCTGATGCTGCTTTTCAGATTGAGATTGTTTTTGATTGGATGGATTATGAAACTCCCAACGCACAATCTTGCTTTGAAGAGTTCGAATCTTTCTATAAAGAACATCAATCACGTTTCACAGATCGTATAAAAGATTTAATCTGGGATACTGCTAATACCATTGCTGGTGCGTTTTCTGGTAAAAACAAGTCAGAATTAATGATGTTGGGCAGGCTGAAGTTACTTTTTGAAAAATAATAACTAATACTTATCCTTAATCGAGAAATGGAGTTTATTGATTATTACAAAATACTAGGTATTAATAAAAATGCTTCAGAGGGAGATATCAAAAAAGCATACCGAAAATTAGCTAGAAAATATCATCCCGATTTAAATCCAAATGATAAAGAAGCAGAAAGAAAATTTAAAGAAATCAATGAGGCTAATGAGGTATTAAGCAATCCCGAAAACCGTAAAAAGTATGACCAATACGGTAAAGATTGGAAACATGCCGAAGAGTTTGAAAAAGCAAGACAGTCACAACAACAATATAATCGGTCTGGTAGACAGCAGTATTACGGCGATTTCTCTGAGAGTGATTTTTCAGACTTTTTTGAATCAATGTTTGGCGGCACAGGTCGAAGTTATCGTAGGAGTCAGGCAAGATTTAGAGGAGAAGATTATAACGCCGAGCTTCGTCTCGACTTAATGGACGTCTATAAAACCCACAAAAGAACACTCACTGTTAACGATAAAAATATTAGAATTACTATTCCTGCAGGAGTTGAAAATGGACAAACGATAAAAATCAAAGGACATGGTGGTCCCGGTATTGGTGGTGGCCCCAATGGCGATTTATACATTACTTTTATTATAGAAAACAAAAGCGCTTTTAAACGCGATAAAAGTGACCTTTATCTCAATAAAGATATTGATCTATATACAGCAGTTTTGGGTGGTGAGATTACTGTTACTACTTTGGATGGAAAGGTGAAATTAAAAGTAAAACCCGAGACCCAGAATGCTACTAAGGTTAAATTAAAAGGAAAAGGGTTTCCTGTATATAAAAAAGAAGGACAATTTGGGGATTTATATATTACATATACCATCAAAATACCAAAAAATCTTTCTGAAAAACAAAAAGAGTTATTTAGAGAACTATCTAAAATTTAATACAATGACTAATGAAAATCTCATACCGGCCGAAGAATTTTGCACTAACCACAGGGTAGAATTCTCGTTCATAAACTCTTTGTATGAGTTTGGATTAATTGAAATTATTACTATTAGGCAAACAGCTTTTTTAAACCAAGAGGAACTGCCTAAACTAGAACAAATTTTACTTTTCAATAAAGAACTAGAAATCAACCTAGAAGGAATTGAAGTCATCATAAGACTACTGGAGCGTGTTGATCAAATTCAAAATGAAATGACAATCCTAAAAAATAAATTAAGGCTTTACGAGAATTTGTGATTTAGATTCAACCTGAAATTTAATGACAACTTACTTTTACCTTACAAATTAACTGATCGATATCATATTTTTAAAATAGAAACTCAACTACATTTATTGTCATATAAATACATACTAATGCCAAGACCAAAAACGAAGAATGAATTAGTTGAATTGAGTACTAAAAATTATAAAAGATTACTGGACTATGTTAATTCTTTTTCAGAGGAGAAATTGGCTTCTGAATTTCCTAAAGGACTTTTAAATAGAAATGTTAGAGATGTATTGGCACATCTTCATCATTGGCATCTTATGATGATGGATTGGTATACTGTGGGAATGAAAGGAAATAAGCCTGAAATGCCAGCAAAAGGATATACCTGGAAAACTACACCAGATCTTAATCGGGAAATATGGAAAAAATACAACACTGCAGATTTAGATGATATAAAAAAGCAACTACAAATCTCATTTGAAGATCTGCAAAAAATAATCCACAAGCACACCGAAGAAGAATTATTCGAAAAACGCAGATACAAATGGACTGGAACAACCTCATTAGCTGCCTACCTAATTTCTGCTACCTCTAGTCATTATGACTGGGCCTATAAATTAATTAAGAAATCGATGAAATAGCTCCAAAACTATTTCGTTGTACAAATAAAGATCTATTATATGAAATGACCATAAACAAATTACATCATAAGTATACTAAACCATATGATTCAATTTTTTATGCGAATTCCTGAATGTGCAGAAATTTTTGTTTCTTCATTTTCAGTAAACTAAAAAATTTTAAACAGATGAAAACGTTAATCTTTGGTCTTATCTTTCTAAGTTTTATTGCTTGTAAAAATGAGACTACACCTCAAAAAAAAACTGATTCTAAACAAATAGAAAATGAGGAAAAAATAGATCAGGATATTCCAGATTCTACAGTAGTTTTTTCTGAAGAAAGCCTTGAACTCGAAAAAGAGAAAACAAAAGCGATCAAAAGAGAACGTCTTATAAAGGCGGAAGATGATAAACCTAGTCTGCAAGAATTAGTAGTTTCAAAAAGTTTCTTCAAAGAAGAGGATCTATACCTTTTGGATTATAAATATCCCTATATGAACGAGAAAATTGATCCTGGTTATGCGGTTTTTAATAATTTTATTAAAGAAAACTATTTAAATATTGAAAAAACCGAAAATCAAATCCTGGAAGACAAAGAATTACTTTGCGACACTTTAAAAATCAATAGATTTCGAGATAAAAGAATTATAGATTACAAAATATATAGCCTAAATGATAAGTTATTAAGTACTGTGTTGTATAAAGAAAATTATTATTCGGGGATGCGATATTCTACTTACCTTTTTGATTGTGTCAACTTCGACCTGAAAGAGCATGTTTTTGTATATTATGATGATTTTTTTGTAGCAGACTCTGAAGAAGAAGTATACAGCACTATAAATACCCTTATAAAAGAAGGTATAGAATCAGGAGAGTTATATTATGAATGTTGGGAATTATCAAAAGGGGATTTTAAGGCTTATAAAAACAATTTTGTAATAAACGACGATACCGTCGAATACTATTTTGATGATTGTGTTATTTGCCCATCGTACACAGGAACTTACTCTGTAGAAATCCCGATTAAAAAAATAATGCACTTGATAAAAAAATACAATTTCCGTCCCAAAGTAAGCTAGCTTAGATACTTAAGTTTTCATTTGATTATTCTAATTTTGATTTGTTATACGTGCATGAATAAAATTTTAAATAGATGAAAAGTAATTTTAATACTATTATAAATTCTGAAACCCCGGTATTAGTAGATTTTTTTGCAGACTGGTGTGGGCCATGTAAAGTGCTCACCCCAATTCTTAAGGAGGTCAAAGATGAGCTGGGAGATCGTATAAAAATTGTAAAGATTGATGTTGATAAAAACCAACCACTATCTGCAAAATATCAAGTTCGAGGAGTACCTACCATGATATTGTTTAAAAATGGCAAACAACTCTGGAGACAATCCGGAGTACTACAAAAAAATGATATTGTAGGAGTGATTAATTCATATCAATAGGCATGCAACTCAATCAATACATAGATCATACATTGTTAAAAGCTGATGCAACAGTAGAAAACATAAAAAATCTATGTACCGAGGCTAAAAAGTATGATTTTTTCTCTGTTTGCGTAAGCAGTTATTTTGTTGCCCTGGCCGATAGTGAACTTATGCATACTAATGTTAAAGTAGCTTGTGTAGTTGGGTTTCCACTTGGATCTATGACTACTCGGGTTAAAGTATTTGAGGCTAAACAATGTATAGATCAAGGGGCCAATGAAATTGATATGGTAATTAACATTGGTTTGCTGAAATCTGGTTATCATAGCATCGTAGAAGATGAAATCAGATCTATTAAAAAAGTAATTGGTGATCATACGTTGAAAGTAATCTTTGAGAATTGTTATCTCACTAACGAAGAAAAGAAAATCGCCTGTAAACTTTCTCTAAATGCCGGAGCAGATTTCATAAAAACCTCAACCGGTTTTGGAACAGGTGGAGCTACCATAGAAGATGTACAACTTATGAAAAATGAGGTAGGAGATTATTTAAAAATAAAAGCTTCGGGTGGTATACGAGATCTAGATACTGCTAAAAAATACATCGAATTAGGGGTCTCACGAATAGGAACCTCATCTGGAGTGGCCATTGTAACTTCAAATCAATAAAAATGAGTATACATATTGCAGCAAAAAAGGGAGAAATTGCAGAAACCGTTTTACTCCCTGGAGACCCTTTACGGGCCAAATGGATTGCAGAAACATTCTTTGACAATCCATTTTGTTACAACGAGGTACGCGGAATGTTTGGCTATACAGGAACTTATAAAGGAAAAAAGGTTTCGGTACAAGGAACCGGAATGGGAATTCCCTCTGCTCTTATTTACTGTCATGAGTTGATCAAAGATTACGGAGTAAAAAACTTAATTAGGGTAGGCTCTGCCGGATCGTATCAAGAAGATGTAAAAATTAGAGATATTGTAATTGCAATGGCAGCTTCTTCTACCTCTGGTATTAACAATTCAAGATTTATTAATTCTGATTATTCCCCGACTGCCAATTTTGAATTGTTCATGAAGGCAACTACATATGCCAGAGAAAATGATATTGCTATAAAAGCCGGAAATGTATTATCCTCTGATGAATTTTATGAAGATGATCCTAATTCTTATAAACAATGGGCAGATTTTGGAATACTTTGTGTAGAAATGGAGGCTGCAGGACTATATACCATCGCAGCAAAGTTTAATGTAAAGGCCTTAACTATCTTAACCATTTCAGACTCATTGGTTACTGGCGAAAAAACATCCTCTGCAGAAAGAGAAACTACATTTAGTAAAATGATAGAAATTGCATTAGGAACTTTGTAAAAAATTCGAGAATTCTCTTTTTTGTCATTTCGAGCAGAGTCGAGAAATGAGTTTGTATGATTTTTATATATTTCGACCAAGCCTGTCTTGAGCCCGTCTAAGGGCTCAATATGACAGTAGTGATTCAAACGTTATCTTTTGGTATTTGGAATATTCAAATCTTAAATGTTAATACAGGCTTATTAGCATGATTAGCTATGTCTTCTCCTATGCTTCCGCTAAAGAAATGTGCTAATCCCCTTCGACCATGTGTTGGGATTGCAATCACATCTGCATCGATTTTATTACTATAGTTAAAGACTCCGCTTTCAACAGTATAATCGCAATAATATACGACCTTATCATGCACTTCCAGATTACCGGCATCTGCTTTGAACAAAAATTCTTTTACTCTATCCTCCATTTGATTAGTGCTTTTAAATCGCTCTCCAGGTAGATTTACGTATAATAAATGTACGTTAGCACCAAGGGATTCAAACAGCTTCATCGCATTATGATATGGGCGTAAATTTTCCATTTTAAAATCACATGCAAATACCACTTCGTCCATTTTAAAATTATCTCCTGGGTTTTTAATGACCAAAACAGGAATATCAGAAGTACGAACCACTTTTTCTGTATTAGATCCAATAAAAACTTCTTCTCGTAAACCACTTACACCGTGAGACCCCATCACAACCAAATCTACATCATTTTCATGTGCTACTTCATTAATTTCACTAAAGATCTTATAATTCTGTACTGTTTCGGTTACTTTGATTCCTTTCAAATAGTCTTTATCCAAAAAAGTTGCGAATCGTTTTTCAGCAAGTTTCATATAGTACATTGCTTCTGCTACTTCCTGGCCTTCATTTTTGGTGAGTACAGCTTCAGACAACCCGAGCATATGCAATACAATAATTTCAGCATTTTGTTTTTTTGCAATAGTTGCTGCAGCTTGCAATGCATATTCTGAATATTCAGAAAAATCTATGGGTACAAGAATTTTTTTCATCTGTATGGTCTTTATTGTTTTTTAAATTGTCAGATGTAATTCGCATAACTAATAATATCTCTTCATAAGGAATTACTCAAATTATGCTCATTTCATTGTTTTCTGTTAATATATTTTCAAAATTAGATGATGTTATCTTTAAATAATATGACAATTATCATAACAATCTTTCATCAAAGTATATAACTTTATTTATCAAACACTTAAAGCAATTTAGAAACCAAAAACCTGTTCATTATGGCACTCAATTTTAATCAATATGCAAAAGAAGCGAATACCTTTTTAAAGGAATATGCAGAAGAATTAAACCTAGAGGACAATCCAGATAAAGCAGCACGAATTTTATCCTCTGTGCTTCATGGATTACGAGAAATTATATCTATTGAAGAGTCATTACAATTACTATCACAGTTGCCTATGTTTCTAAAAGCTGTTTATGTAAATGGATGGACTGCAAAGCAACGAAAGAATAAAATAAAGCATATGGAACAATTTATTGATCTGGTTAGATCTCATGATGGAGTTACTTCTATATATGATTTTGAATCAAATGAGGTAGCAGAACATTATATCCAAACTACATTCTTCGTATTGCGAAAATATATTTCACCAGGAGAAATGGAAGATATCAGAGACGAATTGCCTAAAAACTTAAAGAATATAATTTTTGATAAATCATTTTTTTAGAAAGTAAGTAATTAACCGTTAGAGTCTCGTAATTACTCGCTCACGTTCTAAGGTAGCTATGATTGCATTTACATACTCATTAACAGTAGTTGTAATACCTTGTGGGTCTACAATATCCAATGCCCCTACCCATACTAACGATTTATTGTCATCTTCGTTAATATTATAAATAGAGGTTTCTACGTGGTAAACTTTATAATCATCATAATATCCGGGATTGTAGTATACATCTTGAAATCTGTAATAATAACCACCAAAACGAGTCCAGCTATATCCCACGGTATAATATCCTCTATCATAACTTCTTCGTTCGTCAACCCCTTTTACTGCAGTTATAATGACAGCGTCAAAACCTTTTTCAGAAAGATCTTTTATCATTGTGTTGACTTCTTCTTCAGTCTTTTTAGAATCTGTAAATGATTCATCAAAAATCATAGTGCTCTCGTATGCATTGATATTACGACTTACAAACTCTTCCTTGAGGCTTTCTTCAAAAATTTTACGTGCAGTAAGATTTTGCGTTACTCCGAGAACAAGAAGTTTCTGTGGTTTAAAAAATAAAACTGTTTCATTTTTCCAGCTATCTACCACTCTTACAGATGAGCATCCCGAGATTAGGATTATCATTACAACTAGAATTATTTTTTTCATTATTTATTATTTATTATTTATTGATTATTGAAAATCAGTCTTTGGATTTTAGGATTAGTTCGGTTCTTGTTATCATTTTTTTGGCATAGTTTGAAATTTCTTCAAGATTAGATTCACCGGTTATTGCATCAACTTCTGCCATCTTATAGGTCCCTTCTCCAGAAGTGGTTAACACCACTATTTTGTCCCGTTGATCAATTGTTTGTTCTATAAATTCTCTTACTACAAAAGGTGGTTTCCAATTTTCCCAAGTATGCATAATAACAATCCCGGTATATTCATCTGGTTTTATATCAACTAAAGAAGAAACATCGATAACTTTAATAAATATTGAATCTGATTTATAGTGATTTACAAGTTTGTTAGTAATACTATCTTTAAAAGTACTGCCTTGTGTCGCAATAAGAAGCTTACGATCAAAATCAGGAGTATTTACCTCGTAGGCCTCTACTACTTCCATCGAGTACTCGTATTTGTACCATATCGAAAACAGGAAAAATAGCACGATAACCGATAGGATGATCCATAATACTTTTTTTGGACGTTTCATTTTTGTGTGCTTTAAGGGTCACTCACTAAAATATTGAACTCTCAGTAAGAAAAATATGACAAAAATCATCTTATAATCACCCGATTATTAATTTGTGACCTGAAGTTGTTTTGGTTCATCACTTTTTGGGACAATTCGCTCATTTTGCATTTGAAGTACTATTGCATCCACATAATCTTCTATTTTAAGCTGTACCAATTGATAATCATATATATCCAGACACAATCCCCATAATAGTGAGATCTTTTCTTTTTCAAAAGTGTAAATATCAGTTTCTAGGTGATATATTTTATAGTTTCCCAACCGCCCTCCTTCTATGGTATCTTGCTTTTCATCAACTCTGGTTACAGCAGTTATCATAAAACTATCGAAATCCATTTTTGCAATTATCCCTATGAGTTCATTCAGTTCTTGTTCGGCTTTATCGATTTCAGTAAAAAGCATTGTTGAAACCTTTATACTTTCATAAGCATCAATGTCATAAGCTGTTAGCTTTTCTTTCATTTTTGTTTCAAAAGTCCTACGCGCTTCGATATTATCTGTCAAACCAATGATGACGATTTTTTTAGGCAAGAAAGTTTTTGTTTTTTCAGTATTCTCTTTATTTTTCTGTGGAGCCGTTTGTCCGTGTACGTTTATAAATACTACACATAAAAAGAGTATGTTTATTAATTTTTTCATCTTTGTGTATTGAACGAACAATGTACTGGGATATCATACCATATGATATGATCTTTATCATACTTCAGGGATATGTTGTATTTGAAATTACATGGTTTTTTAAAGCGAAAAACCGGTTTTTGAAGATACAATTCTTTTTAATTCATTAGTCGTTGTTGGATCTATCAAATTTAGCGCTTTCACAGCACATAACTCTTCAACCATTTTTCGTCCTGCAAGTGTATTTGTTGAAATCCCGGTTACAATATCTGGTGTAATATTAAAAGCTTTCATCAGTCCATAAACGGCGTAAGGGTCTGAAGCGCTTAGAATTATGCATTTTATTTGCTTTCTTATCGTATTAATTGCTATATCTCCATTATATGGTTCTAGAGGTGATGCTCCTATTTCGATAACTGCTACATCTGCTTTATGGGATTCGATTCTACTCATTAACTGTTTCAGTTTTTTTTTATATTTTTCTCTTGGATAAATTGAGGATGGCAATCCAACATCTACAAAGTCCACCACAGCATCGGCGCCCACATCTTTAAATGCCAGAATATCCTTATAACGTCCTGCTCCTGTGAGTTTAGCTCCTACTACTTTTAATCCTGCCAATTTAAACAGATTGGTTACAATACGGCCCGAAGTGGTCTTGCCTGCAGACATCGATGTACCAACAAAAAGAACGGTTGGAGTGGTAAATCGCATTTCATTTAAAGGCTCAACAAAGGTGTCCATTGTAAGTCTTTCTGCTCCCCTGAAGGCATGAGCAACATAAGCTACTTTCATCATATTAGGAATAAAAACCGACTTTGAAGTCATTTTTCCTAATAAGCCGGCACCTGTTAATACATCCATTTCAAGATCATCTTCAACCTTTTTCCAGGTTCCCGTGGCTTCTAATGTTGCAAACCGTTCGCCTAATGCTCCAACGATAGATTCACCTCCCATAACACCGCGCATTCTTCCGTTAGGAAGCTCGAGACTTAGAGTATTACTACCTGCATCCAGAATCTTACAAATTACATAGTCGCCAGTTTTCCATTGTTTTTTAGGTAACGCTTTTAATGTAAACCCTTTTTCCTGAAGATCAGAAATTCGGGTGAGAGATGTATATATAAATCGATGCTTCATTTTTTAGTTTTTAAAGGTTGTTCAAGAAGTAAAAGTGTAAGTAAGATTGTTCTTTCGACAATTTTATGATGAAAAATATATTCATGTGTAGCATGGGCTCCATCACCAGGGGTTCCCAATCCATCTAATGTAGCTGTAAACTGACTTGTCGTATTAGCATCAGAACCTCCTCCTGCAGTGGCTTGCTGCAAATCAATACCTAAAAGTTCTCCCTTACTTTTTGCTACTTTCCACAACTCTTGATTACGTATGGTTTTTTCCATAGGCGGTCTTTTAATGGCTCCTTCAACCTGTAATTCTACGTCTGGAAGATTTGGCTTTAGAGATTTAATTTTCTTGGTAATATATTCGCCATCATTTGCATTAAGTACTCTTACATCAACTATTGCTCTACTTTCTGGTGCTACAACATTAGGCGAAATACCTCCTTCGATCATTCCAACATTTACAGTGATTCCTCTTTCAAAATCGTTCATTGCATAGAGTTTTTGCACCTGATGTGATAGTTCTACAATGGCGTTAATTCCCTTCTTGGGATCTAAGCCTGCGTGTGCCGCTTTTCCTTTAACCGTAATTATAAACCGACCTATACCCTTTCTGGCTGTTTTTATCTTTCCTTCCAAGCCAAGAGGTGGTTCTAAAACATAAGCCCTAATAGAGATCTTGGCTAGTCTTTTGATAGCATTAGTCGATTCTCTGCTCCCGATCTCTTCGTCAGAATTAATTAAAACAACAGGATTCACAGGCAAAGGTAACCCCAACTCTTTAATTGCACGCAATGCAAAAATTATTTGAGTGAGGCCTATTTTCATGTCATAGACTCCAGGACCTCTAATTTCATTATTCTTATTGACTATGGGCATTTCTTTTATTGTATCCAAAGGCCATACCGTATCACAGTGCCCAACTAAAAGCTGTAAGGGAAATTGTTTATCTCTCTTTTTGGGACGTGCATATAGATATCCGCCTGTTTTTTTTCCTGGAACATGTAGCGTATTATATGCAATCTCTTCAAACTCTTTTTTAAGGAAATCAATGATTTGATGTTGTGATTTAATAGAAGTGGAAGGTGATTCAATTGTTACCAATTTTTTCAAGAAAATCAACATTTCCTCTTCACTTGTAGTAAGATAACCTCGTATAATATCAACTATGTCTTTATTATTTTTCATCGCGAGAAATCTTTTGGAAAAGGAAAATTGAATGTTTCAGAAATTCTGGCAAAACGTCCATCGGCAACATAAGCTAATAATGGATGTTTATTTAGTTGTTCTTGTTCATCTTTTTCAGAAACTTTTAAATAGTTTGGGTGCACTGATGCTGCACTAATTTTACCAGTTATGATGCTGTTCTCCTCAAATCCATCAATAATTTTAAACAACTTACACTCCAGATGCAGGTAAGAATCAACAACTAATAGTGCGTCTATTACACTCGCTTTTATAGTAGGTAATGCAGAAACTATCTGATCTGATTTTGAAATACCTTTGGTTCTTGGTGAAGCACTGAGTGAAGCCAGCAATACCTGGCTAGGCAGTGGAAAACTTACCGAAAATTCTTTATGCTTTAAAATATTTTGATAGGTACCATGTCTTGGCGTACAAACAAAGCCAAAGTAATTATCAAAACCAACAGGCATTGCTAAATGTTTTGGGGCCATATCATATCCATTATCTTCTTTAGTTCCAATAATAATCAAAGGAGCTACCGTAAAAAAGTGACTCCAAATGGGATAAGACGTATTTAATGTAATGAAATCCTTTTGCATGTTCATATCCTTGATCTTGTAGGTGATCAAGGTACAAAAGGCGATTAGTTAAGAAACTGATTTTTATCATCTTATTCCCCTTAAAAAACCAAAGTCAAATGACCAATATCATATTTTAATACTCATGTTATTAATACATTGAGTACCACAACCAAAACCTTAAAAACATGAAAACTATTATACTGTTATTTGCTTTACTGTTACCCATTTTCTCAATTGCCCAGTTTGAAGCTCAAGAAGAAGTTACTGTATCAAATGAACAGGATGACGATATATATCTTACTGGTGAAAATGTAAAAATAAATGCTAAAGTAAATGGAGATTTGGTCACTGCAGGTGCAAGTATTACTTCAAAAGATTCTATAAGTCAGGATTTAATAGCTGCAGGAGGTGAAATAGTAATCCAGGGATATGTGGGAGACGATATTCGTACTGCTGGCGGAAGCTTAACTATCGATGGTGATGTGGGTGATGATCTGGTAGCAGCTGGAGGTGAAATTATGATATCAGAAGAGACTACAGTACAGGGTAATCTCATTGCTTGCTCTGGTAAATTAGACATCGATGGTGAAATAAAAGGATTGGCCAAAGTATGTGGTGGTGAAATCACATTGAATGGTATAATAGCTAAGGAAGCAACATTTTATGGAGGAACGGTCATTATAAATGGAGAAGTGCGAGGCCCATCTAAAATAGTTGCAGAAACCATCAAAATTGGAGATAATGCAAAATTCTATGCCGATGTAGAATATTGGTCAGAAAATCGTGATGTAGACTTTAAAAACTCTCTTGTCAAAGCTTCTGCTAACTTCAATGAAGATCTTGCCAGAAAGGAAAAGAAACTTTCCTGGGGATTTTTTGGTGCCGCTGCCTTAGGTTTTTGGATATTCTATATTCTTTCTGCCTTTTTAATTATTCTACTCTTTAATGCATTATTTAAAAATTGGTTTTCAAAAGCTGTTGGCAACTTAGATAAGGATCTTTTTAAAAGTTTGGGAAATGGGGTAGCCTATCTTATAGGAGTACCACTATTGATTGTGGTTACCTTTATAATTGTTATCGGGATCCCGGTTGGGTTATTTCTAACCACCCTTTATCTATTCAGTTTATTATTTGGTCATTTGGTAGCGGCATTGCTTATATCTCATTACCTAAATAACAAGAATGAGAAATCCTGGAATTTCTGGACTATTATTTTCTTAGCACTTGCCATTGCTATAATTATACGCTTGGTAACCTTTGTACCCTTCCTTGGTGGGATCATTTCTTTCCTTATTCTTGCAGTAGGTTATGGTGCATTAGTTATTACCTTATTGCGGTATAAAGCTTCATTAAAATTGAGTACTTAAAATAAAAAATATGATCCTACAAGATAAACATAAACCGATTTCAATTAAGATTGGTGATGTTGTTTTACAAGGTAACCTCACCATTCCTGAAAACCCGTTGGGAATTATAATTTTCTCACATGGGAGTGGAAGTAGCAGACTAAGCCCAAGAAATAATTATGTTGCTAAAGTATTGCAAGAAAAAGGATTGGCAACCTTGTTATTTGATCTGTTAACAGAACAGGAAGACACCATTTATGAAAATCGATTTGACATAGATTTATTAACCAAAAGATTAATCGCCGTAACTAATTGGGTTAAGAATTATACCGATACAAAAGGTTTAAAAATGATGTATTTTGGCGCAAGTACGGGTGCTGCCTCTGCATTAAGAGCTGCTGCTTCTTTAGGCAGTGATATTAGCGCTGTTATCTCGAGAGGAGGCAGACCAGATCTTGCTATGAAAGAACTAAATAAAGTAACCGCTCCTACTTTATTGATTGTAGGAGGTCGAGACGATATCGTTATTCAATTAAATCAAAAAGCATATCAAAAATTACAATGTGATCGTGAGCTAAAGATTATTTCGGGAGCCTCACATCTTTTTGAAGAACCAGGAAAACTTGAAGAAGTCGCAAATATTTCTGCTCATTGGTTTATTAAGAAAATATCAGTAGAAGATGATTAATACTTTTAGAGATAGAATACAAGCAGGGTTGCAGTTAGCAAAAGAATTGCACTCCTACAAAGATAAGCCTGTGGTAGTTTTAGCCATCCCCCGTGGGGGCTTGCCTCTGGGTGCAGCTGTAGCAAGGGTATTAGAAGCACCTCTTGATGTTGCACTTACCAAAAAAATTGGACATCCTTACAACAAAGAATATGCAATAGGAGCTGTAAGCCTTAACAGTAGAATATTGAGTGCTGCCCTTGAAGCTTCTGAAGAATATATCGAGGAGGAAACAAAACGAATACGAGAAGTGTTGATTCATCGTCAAAAGCAGTATTATAAAAATCTAAAACCTCAAAATTTAAAGGATAAAACGGTCATTATTGTAGATGATGGAATCGCAACGGGTAACACCATTCTTGCTACCATTGAGCTGATATATCAAAATCAACCTGCCAAAATTATAGTTGCTGTCCCTGTGGCACCAGCAACAGCTGTTGAAAAATTAAAAAGCTCTGCTCATGTAGATGAAGTAATTTGTTTACATACGCCCAATAATTTTAGGGCTGTTGGTCAGTTTTATGATGAGTTTAATACGGTAACCGATGAAGAAGCTATTCGAATACTGGAAGAATGTAATAAGGCTATCCTTTAACAACAGCCACAGGTTTTAATTTTGCGACTTTTTTAGCAATTCCAGATGCACTTACCGTTTCTACCACCATATTAACATCCTTGTACGCTATAGGAGCCTCTTCAGCAATCCCTCTAAATGAACCCGCCTCTACAAAAATACCTTTTTCTCTTAGGGCTTCCTTAAGTACAGGAGCATTTACTTGCCGTTTGGCTGCGGTCCTGGATAACCTCCTTCCTGCCCCGTGACAACATGAGCCAAAGGTAATATTCTCACTTGAGGCTCCTGCCAGGATATAAGAACAGGTTCCCATGCTACCCGGAATAATGACTGGTTGTCCGACGTCAGAATATCTATTAGGCAGTTCCTTGAAACCTGGCCCAAATGCCCTAGTAGCACCTTTTCGGTGTACAATTACCTTGCGATCTTTACCCTTAATCCTATGGGTTTCAATCTTAGCGATGTTATGGGCTACATCATACAACAATTTTAATGGCTTCTTTTCTTTTCTAAAAATGTTTCCCCAGGCAGTTCTGACTTCCCAAGAAATAACCTCTCTATTACACCAGGCAAAATTTGCCGCAGCACACATGGCTTTAAAATATTGCTGCCCTTCTTCAGAATTAAAGGGTACGCAAGCCAATTCTCTATCTGGTAGTTTAATATTATATTTTGGCATAGCATTGATCATCGTACGTATATAATCTGTAGCCACTTGATGACCTAATCCCCTGGAACCAGTGTGAATTAAAACAACCACCTGGCCTTTATACAATCCATACACCTTTGCTATTGCTTCATCATAAATTTCTTCTATGTAATCTACTTCAACAAAATGATTCCCAGAACCTATAGTACCTAATTGATCGGCACCTCTTTTTTTAGCCATATCAGAAACAAATGCAGAATCGGCATCATCTAACTTTCCATTGCTTTCGATATACTCCAAATCTTCTTGCAACCCATAACCCCTGGCAACGGCCCATTCTGCACCTTGGGTTAGCACTTTGTCTATTTCTTCGATCGAAAGTTTAATTTGTCCACCTTTTCCCATTCCCGATGGAATCTGATGATACATCTCTTTAGACAATACTTCCACCTTATCCTTGATCTGCTCTATCTGAAGCTCTGATACAAGCAATCGAACGCCACAATTTATATCATACCCAATACCACCAGGTGAAATTACACCATCGGGATATTGTGTAGCTGCAACCCCACCTATAGGAAAACCATATCCTTCATGTACATCGGGCATTACAAAAGATGCTACTTTAATCCCTGGTAAGGTTGCTACGTTAATAAGTTGATTAAGGGATCTATCCTTTAGGATATCATCCAACATATGCTCAAAAGCTAGTATTCTTGCTGGAACCAACATATCTTCTCTAAAAGATTTTGGCACCTCCCACAGATAGTCTTCTACCTTTTTTATATCCTTTTTTTGAACCTTTTTCATTTAAATATCAAAAACTATGTTTGTTTCCCATTTATCATTAGAATTCTTATAGATGTCTGCTTCGTGATAGGTGACCGCTTTGATCTCTTGATCAAAAGAATTGACAGGTGCTCCAAATATATCTGCAACAATATTACTTTCTGAAAACTCTATAAATTGAATCCTGCAATAAATTACTTTTTCTGTACAAGAAAGCGATAAGATGTCAGAGAGGAAATCAACTAATAAATTTGTATAATCTAACGAATGTGTTTCAATTCGAGTTCTACAATAAAACCTGTGAATTTGGTCACAAAATCCTTTTTGCAAAATATTGTTCATCCCTTTTAGTCCAGTCAAAAACAAATCCTGCATAGATAAATCTTCTATTTTCATCCTAATGTCTGCGGTATGTGGAAGATATTCAATTTTCATACGTTTAAATATTTTTAATTAATTGAAAATAAATGAATTAAAAAATTTAGAACGAATGTAAGCACTCCACTTTGTTTCGTTCTCTCATTAAAAATTTTAAACATTTCCTTTTGTGAAATAATATCTAGAATTTATTAATGTTCGTTTCATCTGTTCTGGTTTTTTATTTTTTGATTGCTTTTACAACTACAAAAGAACCTTCTCCAAACCCTTCTTTTGGCACTTGAATCTTTTTAATTTCATCTAGATCTCCAAACAAAGTCTGATTAAATTCTAAATCTCTGAATCCTATTTCCCGAATTAATTTCTGAATACGTTCTGTTGAATAAAAAATTGCATTCCTAAAGAAAGTACTTTGTTTCCGCTTTTGTTCATATTGTTTTGCAATGCTTTGATTTTTATCTAAAAAACCAACTATGATAGACCCTCCTGACTTTAAAACTCGATAAGCCTCTTGAAATGCATTTTTGATATTATCCAAATGACAAACTGTGACAAACAAAACAAAATCAAATTGCATATCACTGTAAGGAAGGTTTTCTGCCACTCCTTGCATAATTTCTATTTCTCTCTTCACTGCTTTTTTTGCCATTTCTGCAGAAGGTTCTATACCTTCCTTAATTCCCAGCGGTTGTGAAAATCTTCCTGTACCAAGACCTACTTCAATTCCTCTAATATTTTCTGGTAATTTCAAAAGCTGCTCTCGTATAGCTGCAACTTCAGACATATATACTTCGTGATAGGTTTCATACCAAGCTTCATATGCCTCAACATTCTTGTTAAATATTTCTGTTTGTATCATGATTATCAATAATTAATTTACAAGTTTATTCTTATGTATCAAATGAAATGTCAGTGATAACAATCCATTAAAGGGTATGTTTGATCTATAACCTTCAAAAGAGATATTGTCTAATTATGTAAGGATTATAAATAAGCTTTAATATATTGTAAATTAGTTGTTTAAAATATGACAATGGTCAAGCTTCAACATAATCATACATTTGTTTTGCTTTTTTATTACTTTTTGAAGCTATAGATTTGTAGTGTATTAGAAAGATACTTTTGAATATCTGGTATTTAAGTCACATGGTTATGCTAAAACATTATAATATCACCGTTAAAGGAAAAGTACAAGGGGTCTGGTACAGAAAAAGTACACAAGATAAAGCCCGCGAATTGGGTATTACAGGATTTGTAAAAAATCTTTCCAACAGCGATGTGTATATCGAAGCTGAAGGAAGTCAAAATCAACTTCAATCTTTAATAAAATGGTGTGCCATTGGACCAGAGTTTGCAAACGTTGATGACGTGATTTTTGAAGAATCACAGGTCAAAGCATACCAAGATTTTGAGATTTTGCATTGAGAATAGCTCTTAAAAACCTTTTACAATTCCAAAATGTTTTAATACCCGTAAAGCTCTCAAGGTATTCCAGCGACTTGGTTTACCTGCTTTTTCCATATCAAAATGAGTTTTTCCCGGATGTTTGGCCTGTACATTCCAGGTACCATCTGCATTTCTTTTCTTCAGTAATACATCAATAGCAGGTTGCATTCTTTGATCCCATTTTGTATTTGAGTATTGAAAATAATCCAAAGCACTAAGAATATCATACCGCCATCTTCTGGGATAACTTAGTTTAAGAAAGTCCTTATTAATAATTTTTCCTGTTCTATCAGAAATATAAAATTGATGTAGTAGTATAAACTCCTTCGACGATTGTATTGCTTTTTTAACTTCTGGTAATCTATAAGTATATTCGTTACGCTCATATTCGGTCATACCTTCCAATACCGAAAGTGTTGTATGTAGCGAACTGTGCTTGGCACCAGAACGATATAGTCTGCAATTAAATCCACCATCGAGCATCAACCCATTCAATAAATTATCAATTACTGACCTTAACTGTTCTTCACTAGCTTTAAAATAACTTGCATAATTCAAAAACATTCCATCGATACAGGCATCACTTTTTTTTGCATTCGGATATATTCCACCATCGTCAGCTTTACACTCTCTTAATATCTTATCAATAGATGCTTTTATGGGTAAATTACCTGGAGAGATACATAGATTGCGCAAATCCATTAACGTATAGTGTGTAGACGTCCATTTGGGTTGATAGAAAGACCTACCCCAATGTTCGCCACCTCTTCGTTTTGATAAAAATTTTGCCCCCCAGCCTTCTACTGCTATTTTTTCCTGAAGGTCCTTTTGCTCTTTTAAGAGTAAATCACGATTAACCTGATACTTAACTGAAACATCACCTTTAAGTAACCATTGTAAGGTTTCCTGATCATTCATCTTAATCTAAATATCGAATTCATAAGAAAGATCATTTACTTTAGTAATTCGTTTTGTATCTGTTCATACTCATCTTTGTCAATTTCACCTTTGGCATATCTCTTTTTAAGTATTTCAAGTGCTGTTTCTGAAGTTCTTCTTCTATAATGATAATCATCAAAGCGACGCCATGACCCTCCAAAACTCCTTCGACTTAAAAAGAGAAAAAAGAAAAGTATCATTACAAAACCCATGATGATCGGGAAAGTATACCAACCATCCCAATGCATACTCCCTTGATGCAGATTAATAAGATTCATAAACTTTCGTGTTTTGGTTATTGTATTAAAGGTAGCAAGACTTCACTAGAAAAATTATGACTTACGTCATTAATACCAAAACTTATTACTCTGATTTATATGACATTTCTCATTGTATTCTCCTGTAACAGATGGTATTTTTAAGACGATAATTCTTAAAACACACTGAAATGAAAAGTATACGCATTTTATTAATATGTTTGATTGTTTTTCCTTTTATAGGGGTATCACAAATCTTGAAAAACATAGATGAGGTAACTCCTTTTCATGAAGAATTGGCAGCAGTCAGAAAAGGGGATAAATGGGCATTTATCAATACTAAAGGGGATATTGTAATCGATTACCGAGAAGATTTGGTGAAATCCAAAACAAAGAACAAAACTACTAGCTATCCCTATTTCAGCGATGGCAGATGTTTGATTACACAAAAAATTAACGGTATTGTTTACTATGGTTATATGGATATCACTGGAGAAATTGTAATTAAACCAGAATATCTAAACGCTACCAATTTTGATAACGGGCACGCTATCGTTCTTAAAGTTTCTAAAGAAGAATTAGGAAGAAACGATCTTTTGGATAAAAAAGTAGTGTCTTATAGTTATGACGAAATAGTTATTGATCATTTGGGGGCTCAAAAAACCTTTTTAATAGGTCCTGTTCATTTGGTTTATAAGAAAGACAGACTTAGAAAACCACCAATGATACAGTCTTATTTTTTATCTCCGAACTTAGTCGCGTCTAAATCTAAAGATAGTGGATGGCAACTATATACATTGAATTCTTCTAATTAATCTTAAAAATTTTAAAAAATGAACAGGTTAAAAGATAAGGTTGCTGTTATAACTGGTGGTGGTCAAGGGATAGGAAAAGCGACTGCCAAATTATTTTTGGATCATGGAGCAAAAGTAATGCTAGTAGATATTGCAGAAAGTGAATTAAAAGCTACGATTCAAGAATTCAATACTGCTGATGCAGCCTATTGTGTCTCAGATGTTTCTAAATCACAAGACACAAAAGACTATGTATCACAAACCTTGTCTGCCTTTGGTAAAATTGATATCTTCTTTAATAATGCCGGAATTGTGGGTACAGTTACTCCAATTTTGGAGTATCCCGAAGATATTTTTGACAGGATCATGGCAGTAAACTTGAAAGGAGTTTGGCTGGGATGCCAATATGTAATTCCAAAAATGACTGATGGGGGCAGTGTTATCATTACCTCATCTGTAGCAGGCCTCAAAGGCTTTAAAGGTTTGGGTCCTTATGTAGCCAGCAAACATGGCGAATTAGGAATCATGCGTACTGCAGCTCTTGAGTTTGCTGACCGTAATATTAGAGTGAATTCTGTACATCCCGGACCTGTTCATACTCGTATGATGCGATCTATTGAAAAAGATATTTCTCCTGATAATCCAAAGGAAGCTCAAGAGGGGTTTGAAACTATAATTCCCTTTGTGCGATATGCAGATCCAAAAGAAATTGCAGAACTGGTATTATTTCTAGCATCTGATGAAAGTAAATATATCACAGGAACAACACAGGTAATCGATGGAGGAATGATTGTAGCTTAATATGTTAAAAAATAAAACTAAAAATTATGGAACCTAAAGAAATAGAAATAAACACAATGCCCAGAATTGGTGATGATGCCCCAGATTTTGAAGCGTTAACTACACAAGGTAAAATGAAATTCTCTGAGTTTGCTGAAGGGAAATGGATCGTATTATTCTCTCACCCTGCTGATTTTACTCCGGTGTGCACAACAGAGCTTAGTGGTTTTGCAGAGAGAAAACAAGAGTTTGAAGCACTTAACACGAAGTTAATAGGATTAAGTATTGATAGTATTCATTCTCACTTAGCCTGGGTAAACAATGTACGTGAAAAAACAGGAGTCTACCTTGACTTTCCGATCATTGCCGATCTGGATATGAAGGTTGCCAAATTATATGGTATGTTGCAACCCAACGAGAGTGAAACAGCAGCTGTAAGAGCCGTATTCTTTATCGATCCCTATCTCAAAATCCGTCTTATTATGTATTACCCTCTTAACGTTGGACGTAATATGAATGAGATTTTGAGAGTGCTAGAAGGACTTCAGGTATCAGACAAGCATAAAGTTGCCTTGCCATTAAACTGGAAAAAAGGAGATAAAGTGATCGTGCCACCACCAAAAACCCTTGAAGAAATGGAAGATAGAATACAGGATACCTCTTGTGAAAAAGTAGATTTTTATCTGGCAAGAAAGGAGTTAAATTTAAATTGATGAAAAGATTCATAATCCTTAAACTATTAATTATTCCTATGGGTATATTACTCATAGGAAGTTGTGGTCCCGTAGTTATTTCTTCTAGACCCGATGCACCTCCTCCGGTATGGTTTTATCCTAATAGAGTCGAGGTAGTACGATATATCTATTTTCCGGAGTATCAGATTTATTATGATATCCATCTAAGAAATTATACATATTTCGACAATGGAGTATGGCTTACAGTAATGGTTTTACCTCCTCGTTTTAATGATATCAATTTAAGGAGGTCCAGATATGTTCGTATTCGTAATTATCGCGGGGATAACATACGCAGTTATCATAGCACCAATCGATATAATAGCCGTAGCAGATATGATAGCAGAAGTAGATACGATAGAAATAATACTTCTAGAAGTAGAAGTACGAAAAGTAGGGCCACCGAAGGAAGCAGAGACAATAGTAGGAGTACGAGAAGTAGAACTACTCGAAGTAGAGATAGTTTGCAATAACAGGAAAATAACTCATTAATATTTTATATCCAGGGATATCATATTTGCTGACTCCACAAGCATTTTCATATCATTTAATCCAATATGAGCCGCGTAAAATTTTCTCTCTGCATTCAATTGTTTTATCGTGTCGTATAGAAGTTCGGGATTAGCGTTTGCCACTTTCTCTGCAGTATCATATCCCGCTTCATATAAAACATAAGCAAAGGTGTGATTTACCCATCGAATTCTACAAAGATCTGTCAATTTAGTAAGTCTTAAAATCTCTTGATCCCCAATTCCCGTTTGTTTGGAAAGTAGCGCTCTGTCATTTGGAGTTATTATTTTATCATACAAATGACGCGTATTTTTAATTCCAGTTTTTTCTAATGTTAATATTATGTCTTTTGAAGTTTCAGGGAAATCTTTAATCCTATTGGGTTTTGATTGATAGCCATTAATCATTCTTCGCAATACTGTAAGGTACTGTTCGGGCAGACCACTTTGTTTTGAAAATTCCTGAAGATCATCTTTTTGTTTAAGCGTTTCTTGTAACTGCCGGAGGTTATGAATCCCCTTTTTTTTAATGGTTTCAAGATTTATATCCATGTTTTCTTTTAAAATCTTCCAGCTAGGGATCAGATGGGTTGATCTTAAGATATTCCCATAATCCTCGATACTAATTTGTTCTAAATCTATATAATACCCCATAATTTCTTCTCTAATTGGTGTGATTAACTCAATTCCGTAAATAGCACTATATAATTATGACATGTCTCTTCTGTAAACTTCATCATATATGTATTTATGTTGTTTTTGCAAGATAGACGGCTTTTGTTTTATTACCAATGACTTTCATCAAAGTAATGTATTAGTAATCAAGCTCAATTAATAGAATAGAGAGCCTTCTATTCTGGAAATCATTTTTTAAAGCTGACTTTAGTCATTTAGATAAATATCTATTTTCAATATATTTAAACTTAGGGAAAACCATTCTATTCTATTTAACTTATAAAAATTTTTATGTAAAGAATCTTAGTACTCTTTACTATAAAAAAGTCTTTTAATAGTTGGTTCATCTCAAGTTCAACAACAAAATAAACCAGTAAAAAATGAAAACACTAAACAATTACCACATTCCAGAAGGAACGAGATATGCGTTATATCTTGTTGTACTCTTATCAGTTCTACTAGCTTTTATCTCTTGTGGAAGTGATGATGACGATGAAATTTCCTTAGTTGGTGCTAATATCTCTATAAGTGATATCTCAGGAAGTTGGACAGCCACAAGTGTGCTGATTGGAAACCTTACTCCTGATTCTCAACCTTTATCAGTGGATGTTATAGATGAAGGAGGGTCTGTTACCCTGACGGTCCAATCAAACGGGCGTTACACTCTTACAATTAAACGTCCAACCAGAGCTGATGATGTTTTTACAGGTCCGCTTGGTTTTGAAGGAGAATGGCTTGTTATTGGTTATGATAGTGATCCTGAAGAGTACAATTATTGGTTCATAGAACTTAGCACAAATGGTAATAATCTAACATTAAGAGGAGAATCAACCTATGATTTTAATGAAGATGATGTAGAAGATCCTGCCAGCTACAACTTAGAATTAGTAAGAAATTAAATGTAAAGAGGTGTTGTAATGAAATAAGTGTCTTCGTTACATTGCCAAATAGGCGTTGAGAAATTTAATAGAAGAATGAATATCTTCTTAAGTTTATATAATATTCTTTTTTGCCATTTTCTAAAATGTTTCTCCTAATATTTTGGCATATGATAATTTTACGTCTCTGCAAACAATATCATATAATTATAACCTCTTTCTTCAGCACATTTGGGGCAATATGCATAATGCACATAATACTTTTTTGCCTTTTTCTGCTGAATTTGAAGTTGGTGATCCATTTCTTTTATAAATATAGGTATGGCACGGTATGGACCATCAAAGACTTTGGTGATAAACTCTCCAGACAGATGTACATTATTGGCTTTTGGAACTTTTCCCTTTACAGAAAGATACATATCTGACCTAAAAGGATGCGGATCGTTAAATAGTAACAAAGTATCGGTTTTATCTTTTTCTAAACTATCTTGGTATTCTGCCAATTGCATAAGTTTTGTGATCTTTTTACCCAACATTTTGCGAAAAGGAATATGAAATATCGCAGGAACTGATGCCTTAATAAATGGTTTTTCATCCCAAACCAATGTTTTTTCATCCCATTTTTCTGCATTGAATAAAGGACAACATTCTTCCTTTAGTATTTCAGGTGCGGTTTTCATATCATTTCGTTTTTCAAATTATAGAATTCATGAGGTTAAACTCGCAACGACTTTCTTTAATTTATCTCTTACTTCTTCCGCAACGATAGTTAATTCTTCGTTACCAACAGCCATCATAGAGGCTGCAGGATCAACAGCAGATATCTCAACATTGCCTTTTTCTTTTTCCTGAATAATTACATTACAAGGTAACATAGTTCCGATTTTGTCTTCGGCTTGCAAAGCTTTATATGCAAATGGCGGATTACAGGCTCCAAGAATTTTATAATTATAAAAATCTACGTCTAATTTTCTTTTTAATGTAGCTTTCATATCTATCTCTGTTAACACCCCAAAACCTTCATTTTTAAGCTCATGAATTACTCTTTCTACAGCTTCATTAAATGCAACTCCTTTTAATATGGTAATAAAATAATAGTCCATGGTTCGATAAGTTATATTATTGTAACAGTTCTTCTTTGGCCGAATGAGATTTTAGAAGCTTTTGGTATACTTCCTCTTGCCTAAAAGTGTTTAAATCATCCTGAGTTACCTTATACATCGAATCTTTTTGCTCTTTGTATGTAGGCAGTTTCAAGATCTCAAATTCTATGATTGCTTGTGGTTCATATCTGACTAACTTTTTTAATTGCTTTGCAATCTTTTCCTTTTGTGTATCTCGCCCAGAACAAAGTGTGATGAACGAATAGCTTTTTAGAGATTCCTTATTGTTTTTGATGAAAGATTTCATAGGGTGGGCAATCAGGTAGTTCCAGATCGGAGCCATCAAAACAATACGATCATACTTTTTCCAGGAGATCTTGAGAGTATCAATCTTTGGAAAACGATTAAACAGCATATCCGTCATGATCCTAAACATCCCACGTTTTTTAGGTTCTGTAATCTGCAATACATCTGCCTCCAGATCCCTGCCCATGGCATTGGCTAATAATTCATTATTCCCCGTGAACGAAAAATAGACGATAAGTGTTTTCATTATTATTGTGTTTTTATGAGTAGCGTGTTAAAAACATAAATTAGTTAACCATCTCCACAAAAAAAATGATTTTGATCAGGTCAAGAATGACTTTCTCTGGCTAAAGAAATCAAGTTATGCCAGTTCTTCTGCTAACAACATGACCATAATCATATTATTACTAATTAGGGTAGCCTATTTTAGTTCTAGCTCAAAAACATTATAGCGAGAGTTAATTTCAACCTTAAAAATCAGATGTCATGAAAACATTAAAATTTAAAGATTTAAAAATCGCAATAGTACTATTAAGTTTTGTATTGCCTTCAACAATAAATGCGCAAATAGGAGGATGGAATCCTGAACTAGAAAACGAGGCGAAAGAAGCACTACAAGCAATGATCAAAAAAACACCTAAACTGAAGTCTTATCGCGATCAATCCTATGGATACGCTGTATTTCCCAAAGTGACCAAAGCTGCAATAACTATAGGTGGTGCTATTGGCAATGGTGTTGTGTATAAAAATAAGAAGGTTGTAGGGACTGCAAAATTGAAACAAGCATCATTTGGTTTGCAATTTGGAGGACAGCAATACAGTGAGGTGATCTTTTTCGAAAATCAGGAGTTTTTTGAACGTTTCACCAACGGAAAATTAAAGTTCGACGCTCAAGCCTCGGCTGTGGTCTTAAAAGAAGGAGCTTCAGTCGATGTTGCCTATCAGGAAGGCGTAGCTGTATTTACATCAACCAAAGGAGGAGTAATGGTTGAGGCTTCTATTGGTGGCCAACATTTCAAGTATACACCAAAAAAGTAATCCATGAATACTCAAAGACTAATGAAAAAATCAATTTTAGCTGGCATATTCGCCTTCGCAGCAATTTTTAGTGTAATAGCACAAAGCGAATCAGAAAATACGAAGCCAAAATTTGAGGTTAAAGTAATAACCAGTGTAGAGTCTATAGTTCCTATGGGTTTAGGTCGTTCTCGACTTATTTCAGCGAATGCGGAAAGAGATTATAGAGAATTCTCATCAGATCAAACTGAAGAAGATAATACTCGAAATAAATCAAAGCGAAAAGATATTCGTGTCAAAGACTTTGAAGAAACCAAATTACTTAATTTCTATAATGTAACAGGGATACGCTTTCAAAATATTGCCGCCAACGATGCGGTGATATCATCAAAGCTAACATCAATGTTGGCCAATGGCTGGGATTTAATATTTGTTACAAGCGCTGTAGAAAGTGATGCTGGCGAAACCGATGAACAAGGAATATTTATAACCCGATATATCTTTAAAAGGCGATTGTAAATAGATCACATACAAATAGCGAGAAAAAATTTTCCGATATCGCGGAGCTGTGATCTATGCAAGTACTATTTAAATATCCTTCAGATTAAATTGTATACCACTTACTTTAGTAACGCTTCTAGCTTTTTGGCTTTATCCTTAGCATACATAAGGGTAGTATCCATTTGATAACATTTTTTGAAATTATCTAAAGCCTTAAGCGAATCTCCTTTTATTAGCAACGCATCGGCATAACTATCATAAGTATTCGCCGAATTTGGATATTCCTCTATATTCAGTTTGAATATCTTCAACGCCTCATCCAAATGATCATTACCAAGGAATTGATAGCCTAAAGCGTTTATAGCCTTTTCAGAAATTTGGTAAGTGACCGTATCTAATTTCTTAGCGTGATAGTAGTTTATACCACTTTCAATATTTTCGGCCATGATCTTTTGAGCCATTTCTTTGTGTAATGCACGTTTTGGTAGCTCAACAGGTTTATTGTTAAGAATGTTAGCGGCTCCGTTTAGGATATCAAAGAAGTTATCGTTGTTATTATTGGTAAGCAGTACCAAACCGCTTTTGGTTTTTAGATCGTTTAATAAAAAGGTTCTAAAACCTACCCATGACCCAGAGTGAAATACTTCCTCTTTGCCGGGGTCTTTACTTAATTGCCAACCAAAACCATAATCTGTTTTTTCGCCATTATTCAACACCCCTGAGGTAAAGGCTTCGTCTAGATACTCTTTCGCAATGATCGTATGATTGGCCAGCGCCAGGTTCCATTTATAAAGATCCTCTAATGTAGAGTAGATACCGCCATCACCGCGCACATCATTTACCAAATGATAATCATCTGAGACCAAATCAACCTGATTAAGGGCAGTGTTATATCCAAAAACACGATTGGGCATATTACGATCTGGTGCTATTTGATACGAATACAGTACAGTATTTTTCATACCCACAGGATCAAAAATATTTTCTTTGAGAAACTCTCTAAAATGCTGACCCGATATCTTTTCTACGATTGAAGCTAATATCAGATAGCCAGTATTACTATATTCATACTTGTCACCGGGTTCAAAACGCAGTTTGGGATTACGTTGATACAACAGCTTCATAATCTTATTATTACCAATGGTCTCGGTTTCAGTGCTGTCTCGAGATTGCCAATGCTCGTGTACCATACGCTCATAATCCTCTAGACCTGAAACATGATTAAGCAAATGCCTAATCGTAATATTATCATACGGAAAATCGGGAAGAATGCTATTCACTTTCTGATCGTAGTCCAGCTTTTCAGCTTCTTTTAATTTCATAATAGACATGCCGGTAAACTGTTTGCTTACTGAAGCCAAACGAAATTGGGATTGTAAATCTAAACTCTCTGCCGAATCAATACTCTGCAATCCATTGGAGCTTTGATGTACAATTTGGCCATTCTTATACACCAGTAAATTACCTGTAGCGATTCCAAGAGTTTTAAACTCGTGTATTAGATCATCATAGGTAATGGTAAAAGTATCTTCAGTTTTCGTCTTACACGAAAATAAACATACTGAGAATAGACACGCCCAAGTGAGTAATTTGTATGAATTCATTGTTTTTCAATTGATTGAATTTATTTGTCTAATGTACATTTTATTAACGAATTATAGATCGCTATCTTACTAAACCTAGTATTAATGCTAGTTGTCTTTTTATTATCTTGATTTCCACTGAAAAATTTTACATGTACTCCCTTTAGAATTCCAGGGACGAATTAGTTTGGTTGGTCCTCTAATGGACAGGTTTATACAATCACATTAACCTAGGTTTGTAAAAAAACAAATGATATAAAATAGAAACAGAGATGTCAAACAAAACAATAGCTCTGTAATTGATCTATATCATTTTTGTTGTCAGTATTTGTTTTCATATTCACCTTTTATTATACGGTAAAGGAATCTTATGCAGTATGCATCGAAACAATTTGAGCATAATTTAGTCAAGATAGGAACTATTTCTTGTTGGGGTGTTTTTTTATTGGGCATAATGTATATCATTACTACAGCCCTTGGTTTTCTTTCGCTCAAAACACCTCATGATCAAATTGATGATCCTTTCTTTACGATCATGGAATTGCTGATTCTGTTTATTGCCCCTTTAATGGCTGTAAGTGTAGTGACTGCTCATTTTTATAATTCTCCAGAAAATAGAATTTTTAGTATGATTGCAGTATTGTTCATATTTATCGCGATGGGTATTACCTCTTGTGTACATTTTGTGATCATTATCCTGGGGAGGTATGTTGAATTTACAAATCCTGAAACCTTTACTCTTTACTTTTCATTTACCTGGCCATCATTAGTTTATGTGTTAGATATTCTTGCATGGGATTGGTTTTTTGCTATTTCGCTTTTCTTCATTACACCTGTTTTTAACGGAAATCGACTGGAAAGAGTGGTAAGAATTCTACTTATCGTCAGTGGAATATTAAGTTTAGGAGGGTTAGTTGGAATTCCGTTAGAAAATATGCTTATCAGAAACATTGGGATTATTGGTTATGCCGTGGTAGCACCATTTGCCTTCTTGTTGATGGGAATAGTCTTCAGAAAAAAACTACTTACTGCTGATCTCCATAAACACAGAAACAGGTAGACCTTCACCTACCTGTTTCCTTCCGAAGAAATTAATTTTACCTATAGCTTCATTACCCTCAATATTCAATCGCTGGATATCCAACATCAGATAAATCCACTAAAAGATATAGTTGACTTCTTCGTTTCAGTTTTTGTAACATTGCTATCACAAAAACCTATTTTTTTAAGTATCAAAGATAGAAACAGAGATGTCGGATAGACATCCCTGTTTCCTAGAAGATATTAATAATACGATCAAACGCTTACAGCATTTCTAAAGAACACTTTATTGCTAAAGTGGTTAGAGTATACAAGGTCTAAAAATACCTTTAACACCTTCCAAGGTTTTTGCCACATTGCTATCACAAAAACCAGTTTTTTAATTAATACAAAGAATCATTTTTTAACTACACCTCTAAAGTAATCAATTGATAAAGTAAAAAACATGATAAATGTCAGTTTTCAGCTTTTTATATGTTAAAATTTAAAAACTAATCCAGACCTCTTTTACATGTAAGGCTTCATATCTTGTTTTCTTTTTTTGAGTTGTCGTTCCAGGTCACTAAGAGTTTCTTTAAACGCCATCTCATAGTTTTTCTCATTTGAGGTCGCATATATTTTTGGCCCCGGTACACTTAACTCTATATCACAAATCTTTCCTTTTCCTTTTGGATCATTTTCTTTTTTAAAGAACACATCAGATTTGATTACCCAGTCGTATTTTTTATAGAACTTATCTAGTTTTTCGTGTACATAGCTCTCCATCGTTTCACTCGTTGGCATTTGTACAAATTGAATGTTAGTTTTCATAGTATTACTTTTTTAAATTTTAATATTCATTTTAGTTCTCAAGCTTTTTTGCTATTTCTTTTCCAAAGTCATTTGCCATCTCAATGGCAATCTTTCGGTTTGATCTTTTTGTCTTAGATTCGTTATTGGGTTTTATTAGCCAAAAGGATTTCGATTCGATTAATATCGCTTGCTTCTCTATAATCAACTCCTCAAGCAAACGTTGCGATCTTATGGTAGCACCACTCCCCAGTGTGATAGCAACTACTTTGCTTCCTTTAAGGTGTTTATTACCCTTGATATAATTACGTATCGCTTTATCTGGCGCCCAATTGTAGGTATTAGCACACAAGACATACAAATCAAATGGCTGTTTAATTTTTGTTGCAGCTGCTACGGTTGCTATTTTAGATTCCCATCTACTCTCGGTAAGACCTTCGGCAAAGGCGATGCTTATTAATTCATCAAGGTTATAAATAGGATCAGGATCATATACAATAAGTGCTTTATAATCACCATCTTCTCCAATAAAAGCTATTTTTTCGGATCCTGTTTTTGACACCACAACAGAAAGTACTATCCATATAATTGCGGTCAAGACTAAAATTATTAGTAAGGTCACCATCATTCTTTTTGTTCTTTCCATCTGTCACCTATAAAATTTGGCATAGAAATACATCACGTACTCTAATTTGCTATTGCGGCCATATATGCTTCTACTTTATTAATATTTTCTATTCCTTTTAATAAGGCATCTGGATTAAATGAAATACTATCTATTCCGGCTTTGACCAAAAAAGCAGCATAGTCTTCAAAATCACTAGGTGCCTGCCCGCATAATCCGATCTTTTTATCTGCATAATTTGCCTTTTCTATTGCCAGCGCAATCATTTTTTTGGTTGCAGGATCATTTTCATCAAAAACTGAAGACATAATTTCTGAGTCCCTATCTATTCCTAAAGTAAGTTGTGTAAGGTCATTAGAACCTATAGAAAAACCGTCAAAAATCTTGGCAAATTCTTCTGCCATTAATACATTGCTGGGGATTTCAGACATTACATAAACCTCTAATCCATTCTCTCCTTGTCTCAGGCTATTTTGAGCCATGATATCGATTACTTTTCCCCCTTCTTCTACCGTTCTGCAAAATGGGATCATTACTTTTACGTTGGTCAATCCCATAATGTCCCGTACCTTTTTGATGGCTGCACATTCAAGTCTAAAACCATCCTTATATGCATCGCTATAGTATCTGGCTGCTCCTCTAAAGCCCAACATCGGATTTTCTTCTTTGGGTTCAAATTGTGCCCCTCCTATGAGATTTGCATATTCATTAGTTTTAAAATCACTCATTCGTACGATGACCTCTTTTGGATAAAAAGCGGCGGCCATAGTTGCAATTCCCTCTGCAAGCTTATCGATAAAATAATCTTCTTTATTAGTGTACCCCATAGTTAATGCCTCGATTTCCTTTTTAACCTCAGGGTTTTCTATTTCTTCAAATTTTACCAAGGCCATGGGATGTATTTTAATGGTATGTGTGATGATAAATTCCATTCTTAATAATCCGATGCCATCATTGGGATAGGAAGAGAAATAAAATGCTTTTTCTGGATCAGAAAGAATAAGTTTAACTTCGGTGCGAGGCATTTGGACACGGCTAAAATCTATTTCTTTTTCTGTAAACGCTAGTGCGCCATCATATACATAACCGGTTTTACCTTCTGCACATGAAACCGTAATGGTTTGCCCATCTTTGATTCCCCTTGTTGCACTGTTGGTTCCCACAATGGCAGGAACCCCTAGCTCTCTTGCTACAATGGCTGCATGACTCGTTCTTCCGCCACGATTTGTAATAATCGCTCCTGCTTTTTTAAGCAATGGATCCCAATCCGGACTGGTGACATCTGTAATAATGATATCTCCTTCTTGCAGTTTATAAGAGTCCTTGGGAGATTCAAGTATTTTTGCTGTTCCTTTGGTGATTTTAGAACCAATGGCATTCCCTACAGCTAATACCTTGCTTCGTTCTTTTAATGTATACTCAATATGTACATTTTTATCTTTGATATGGTGAACCGTCTCGGGTCTCGCCTGGGTAATAAAAAGATCTTCGGTAATTCCATCCTTGGCCCATTCGATATCCATTGGTTTTTGGTAGTGCTTCTCAATTTCTAATGCCCACTTGGCCAACACGGTAATTTCTTCATCTGATAATACAAACTGTTTCTGCTTTGAGGCTTCTGTATCTATATTTACAGTTGATGATTGCCCATCAATCTCTGAATAGATCATTGTTTTTTCTTTGTCACCTAATTTCTTTTGTACAATAGCATTTTTTTCTTGTATCAATGTGGGTTTGAACACATAAAATTCGTCTGGATTAATAGTCCCTTGCACTATATTTTCTCCTAATCCCCATACACCAGATATATGAATAATATTTTTGAAACCAGATTCAGGTTCTATAGTAAACCCTACTCCTGAGCATCCTTTATCAGAGCGTACCATTTTTTGTACCCCCACAGACAATGCTATTTCGTGATGTAAAAAACCTTTATCTTCTCGATATTTGATAGCACGGTTTGTATATAGCGAAGCAAAACATTTTTTTACAGCACTTAGTAGTGCCTTATCCCCTTTTATATTCAAAAAGGTATCGTGCTGACCAGCAAAACTAGCTTGAGGTAAATCTTCTGCAGTGGCACTACTTCTAACCGCCACTGCAATATCTTGCCCGGCACTCAAATCTTGATACGAATTAATAATGGCTTCTGAAAAAGCATCAGAAAAAGTTCCGCCAAGAATGAGTCGTCTTGCAATAGCACCAATTTCTTCAAGGTTTGAAAAATCTTTTCTATCCAAACCCATTAAGAGGTTCTCCAGTGGCTCTTTTAAACAATTTTCTTTCAGAAATAGCCAAAAAGCATTTGCTGTAGTTGCAAACCCATTTGGAATCCGAACTCCTTTGGAGGATAACTGATTATACATTTCACCTAGAGATGCATTCTTACCCCCAACCCATGGTATATCGTTTATGGTTATTTCTTCAAATTTTTTGATGAATGTATTCATCGCTTTATGTTTTACTAATTAATAGGGTACAAGTTCATATGCTGCATTCAACAAAAAAATTCCTGTTAAGAACAATACAATATACAGTACCTGAACCAACTTTATATTGATAAACTCTAACCACTTTGCGGTTCCTGCAGGAAAAATAAAAAGATTTAAGCCAATCCCCAACGCAACCCAGCCAATAGCAGTAACTATAAATTTCCAGTTGGGTTCCCACACATTATGAACAAGGATGTTAAGTAACCCAACAATAATGGCCACAAAAGAGGTAATGATTACAAATTTCTGATCCTTAAGATCTTCAAAAATTTGGCGAATCCTGGTTGGATTAAAACTTAATATGAAGAAGAAAATAATAAGGTACCAGCCCCAAAACTTTGCTAAAAAAATAGAAATATCCATATACCGATTGTTTTATAACCTATTCAAAAATAAGAGCTCTATCTGGTATTAAATATGATAAATGTCATTCCGAAAATCGTAGCTATGATAGACATTTGAATAAAAACAAAGCATATGATTAGGCTGGTCTTCTGGATACTTATTTTTGTCTTTTTTGTGTCATGCAATACTAATGAAGAAAAGATACTTCCTGCGGTTACAGATATTACAGAGTCTGTATATTCTTCGATTACCATTCAACCCGATAGCTTATACCAGGCATACGCTGCGGTTAATGGCATCCTGGACAAAAATCTTGTAGAAGAAGGTGATGTAGTCAAGAAAGAAGCTCCGATACTTCAAATTATTAATAGCAACCCCAAATTGAATACTGAAAATGCTAAACTATCTCTAGAACTTGCTAAAAAAAATTATAATGGCAGTGCGGCTATCCTAAGTAGCATTGAAGATGAAATTAAAGCAGCAACATTAACATTGACTAATGATTCTATAAACTACTGTCGCCAGAAAAATCTTTGGGATCAAAAGATTGGTTCTAAAGTAGAATATGACACCAAAAAACTGGCCTATGAGCTCTCGACAAACACTCTAAATCTTCTTAAAAATAAATACCAGCGTACCAAAGAAGAGCTTCAAACACAGCTCAAACAAGCCGAAAACAACTATAAGACCTCATTAATCACTACTGAAGACTTCACGGTGAACAGTAAGATCAACGGAAAAGTGTACGCATTATATAAAAATCCTGGTGAACTTGTAAATACTTTAGAGCCATTAGCTTCGTTAGGAAGTTCTACTGTATTTGTGATCGAAATGTTGGTTGATGAAGTTGATATTGTAAAAATTAAAAAAGGTCAAAAAGCAATTATTACACTGGATGCGTATAATGGAAAAGTTTTTACTGCTCAAGTAAGTAAGATCTATCCAAAAAAAGATGAACGCAATCAAACTTTTATGGTTGAGGCCTTATTTAACGAAGAGCCCGAAATTTTGTATCCTGGGTTATCTGGAGAAGCAAATATTATCATTGACCATAAAAAACAGGTACTAACTATCCCTAAACAGTTTCTAATTGATAATTCTAAAGTAAAGACTGAACAGGGAGTGATTGATATTATTGTTGGTTTGCAAAGTATGGATACAGTAGAAGTTATCTCTGGAATCACTGAAGAAACATGGATCTATAAACCCGAATAATGATCAACTGGAAAGTCATACTAAATATCGCCAAGACACATCTGCTTACCAAAATAAAGCAAACCGCTACAGCTGCTTTAGGAGTAACCTTTGGTATTGGTGCCTACATTACATTGGTTTGTTTTATGACAGGTCTTAATGCCATGTTGGATGATCTTATTCTAAATGTAACCCCGCATGTACATATTTTTAATGAGATAGAGCCTTCAAAAAAGCAACCAGTAGACCTGTACAGCGAACTTCAAAATACTTTTAACGTGGTTCACTCTGTAAAACCAAAGCAGAGTCAGAAAAGAATTCATAACGCATTGCCAATTATGAATTATTTAAATAAAGATCCAAAAGTAAGAGGAGCTATTCCTCAAATACAGGAACAGATATTTTATGTAGCGGGCTCGATCGAATTGGGGGGTAATTTAACTGGTATCAATGTTTTAAAAGAGGTTGCCCTCTTTAATTTTAGCGATTATATTGTAGAAGGAACTCCGCAAGCTTTACATAATAATGAGAATGGAATTCTTTTGGGTGCAGGTGTAGCCGAAAAAATGTCTTTAAAAGTAGGGGATCGGGTACAAATAAGTACTATTAAAGGAGATATCTTTCCATTAAAAATTGTTGGAATTTATCAGAGTGGAATTGCAGACATCGACAATATTCAGAGTTTTTCTAATGTAAAAACAGTACAGCGTATTTTGGGTGAGGCCGAAAATTATATTACTGATATTAATGTAAAATTACACAATATTGAATACGCAATTCCACTAGCACAAAAAATCGAACAACAATTCAATCTCAAAGCTACTGATATCAAAACTGCCAACGCTCAATTTGAAACAGGAACTACTATCAGAAACTTAATTACCTATTCTGTTTCGATCACTTTACTCATTGTAGCTGGTTTTGGAATCTATAACATTCTAAATATGCTGATCTATGAAAAGATGAACGATATTGCTATTTTGAAAGCAACAGGATTTTCTGGAAAAGATGTCCAACTTATCTTTATGAGTCAGGCAATGATTATTGGGGCAGTAGGTGGAGTTTTAGGGCTACTCATTGGTTTTGGCCTTTCTCATTTTATTGATAATCTACCCTTTGAAACTGAGGCACTCCCAACCATCACTACATATCCTATCAATCACAATCCCAATTTTTATATGATTGGAATTGTATTTGCTATGGTGTCCACATTTCTGGCCGGCTTTTTGCCCTCCAGAAAAGCAAAAAAGATTGATCCCGTTAAAATCATTAGAGGACAATAAACCATGGAAACAGTTCTGGAAGCAAAAAATATCAATAAGTACTTCAAAAAACCCGTATTATTTCATGTCCTAAAGGACATCAGTTTCAAAATAAAGCGTGGGGAGTTCTCTTCTATCATGGGAAAATCAGGTTGTGGTAAATCTACCTTGTTATATATCTTATCTACGATGGATACCGATTATGAAGGCGAATTGTACCTAAATAATGAACTTGTAACAGGCCAAGAGAGAGAGAAACTGTCTTACATTAGAAATAAACACATAGGGTTCGTATTTCAATTTCACTATTTATTATCGGAATTTTCGGTACTGGAAAACGTAATGCTTCCCGCTAAAAAATTGGCAGAAAAATCTTTAGCAGAAATTGAACATAACGCTATCGAAAAACTGAGGGTTTTAGAAATCGATCATCTGGCCAAAAAAAGAGCTTCCAGAATATCAGGTGGCGAAAAACAGCGAGTGGCTATTGCTCGGGCTTTGATAAACAATCCTTCTATTATTATGGGAGATGAACCTACGGGAAATCTGGACAGCTATAATTCTGATAACGTCTTTAATATCTTTAAACAACTTAGTGACGAACAAGGATTGTCACTTCTTGTGGTAACTCACGATATCGATTTTGCAGAAAAAACAGATCGCATTATCGAAATGGGAGATGGAAGAATACTTAAATAAAGAAGATGAAATGAAAATACCTATTAAAATGACACTTACAGCAATTGGAATTTTAATATTACTATTCTTGGTTATTATACTTTTCAACGTATCTTCCTTTAACAACACTATTAAAAAAGAAAAATCTCTTTTATTTGATTCGAAATCAATACCCGTTGAAAAGATCTCTGAAGCCGATCTCGAACACCTTCCAGAATTGATGAAGAATTATCTTATCAAAGCTCAAATCATTGGAAAATCTAAATATTGCAATGTTACTTTCTCGCAAAAAGGAACTATCAAAACTGATCCAAAAAAAGGATGGATCTCATTTACGGCAGTACAATATATGTCTTCAAAAAATCCTGGCTTTATTTGGAAAGCAAGAGCGCTACCTATGCTGATTCGGGATAAATACATAGATCAAAAAGGAGAGGTAAAGATAAGTCTGTTAGGTTTGAAAGATGTGGCGTCGTTGGGTCCAGAGGTAGATCAAAGCTCTTTGGGAAGATATTTTGGTGAGCTGATTTGGTTTCCGATAGGTTTCCTGGATCCTGATATTATCTGGAAGCAAATAGACACGACAAAAGTAAAAGGAACGATTACAAAAGGTGATCTGTCCTTAACCGGTTATTTTTATTTCGACGAGACCGGGATGATCAAATCTTTTAGTACCCAAAGATATAGAGATACCACGCTTGAAGATTTTATTGCTGAGGCTGGCGAATATCAAAATTATGACGGATTATTAATCCCCAATAAAATGACGGCAATCTGGAACCTAAAAGGAGAAAAATTTGAGTATTTTAAAGCTGATATAGTGAGTTGTGAACTCACTGAAACTATCCCTTGATTTTTTGTAAAAGGTTGATGTTATTTTAACTAGAATTAAGATCATTTTTTCGTATCTTCAGTAGCATCAATGAGTTTGTGTGATTCAACATCAAAAACCTCGAAGCAAGCTTATGAGGTATGCTTCAGAAAAAACATTTTGTTTTCAAGGCAAGCCTAGGGGAATTAAATCCTCTATGAGGGATTCAAACATTTAAATATCTTCGTTATGGATGCATCAAAAACCTTAATTACTCAGATTACCGAACTGACTACTCAAATAGAAACCAATTATCCTGAATTGTATAAATTCATTGATGAACAACCCATCACTGTTCCATCTAGTAATCACCCTAAGACCGATGAAAAAAATCTACTTGATTATTTAGAAAGTTTGAAAGAATTGTTACGGCATCATTTGGATACACATCATAAGAATTGATTTATCAATAATATAATAATATGGGAGAGATAGCAACATCCAATAGACAAATTACTTTGTTCTACAGCTCTAAATCTGTACGAGCCAAACAAACTTTGGCATATGCTAAGGCTGAGGGTTGGCCCATACAAGAGATTGATATCCTGAAAACACCGTTGACCGGAACTCAGATAGCAGAACTTGCAGATAGACTACAAATAGAAATCAAAGACCTGGTAAATCAAGATCATCCCGCATACAAATCACATTTCGAACCTCATGATTTTTCTTCTAATGACTGGATAAAAATGATACAACATCATCCAGAGATCATGAAACAGCCTATAGCTCTTAGAGGTAATATCACTATACTTGTTGAAACCCCTACAGATATTATCAAAATATAAAGCAAAAAATCCAAGCTACTATAAAATGGATTAATTAAATGGCTTTTTAGAGTTATGATACTGCAGATACCTCAACATCAAAAATTTTTATTCTTCCATTTCCTGTACGGTATAGACAAAGATTGTTTAAAGTATTTAGCTTAAGTGTATGTACTTCTAAACAAGTAAAATATTTAGTGTAAGTGTTTTATTCAACATAAACGACAGAAAAACCCTCGTGATAAATATCATTGTTGATACTATTTTTAGCATTTACTTTTAATTCACTGTAACCAGTTTCTAATATATGTTCATGAACAGATCTAATAAAAGAGATTTACCAAAATTGACCGAAGAATATTCATTCCTTGCAGGTCCTCGTTCCAGGTTTAGAGAATTATATTTTACTCTAAAAGTATTTTGGAATTTTGTTCGTGGATTTAGAACCATGCATTTTATAGGTCCTTGTGTAACGGTTTTTGGATCGGCAAGAACAGAATCTTCTGATCCCTTTTATCAAAAAGCTGAACAAATTGGTACGGCAATAGCAAAAATGGGATTTACGGTAATGACAGGTGGCGGACCGGGAATTATGGAAGCTGCCAATAAAGGTGCTTATATGGCTGGCGGATATTCTGTAGGATGCAAAATTATACTCCCAACGGAGCAGGAACCTAACCCATATTTACACAAATGGATCAACATTCCTTATTTTTTTATTCGTAAAGTTTTATTGGTAAAATACTCTTATGCTTTTATTGTTATGCCAGGGGGTTTTGGTACGATGGATGAATTTTTTGAATCTTTATTACTGGTTCAGACCAAAATGATCGAAGAGTTTCCTGTTATTTTATTTGGAAAAGAATATCACAAAGAACTTGTAGAACATATTGAACTAATGAAAACTAATGAAATGATTTCTGAAGGGGAGTTAAGTTCTCTATTCATTACCGATTCAGTTGAAGAAGTAGTTGAATATCTGGAAACATACTCAGTAAAAAAACATGGCTTGAAAAAGGTCTTTTTTAGAAGAAAATGGTGGTTATGGGAACAGAATCATACAAAAGACAAGTTCATAACAAAATAACTTTCACGCTTAAATTGGTATTTCATATATTAAAAATGTCTCTCAAAGAAATCAAACATAGGATCGTATAATTTTATTAATACGATCCTATGTTTTAATAGAATTAAAAGCGTTTAGAAACCCCCATATCAAATGAAATGTAATTCAACTTGGCATCTATCGTGGTAGCAGCTACCTCAATGTCTCTTGACAACGAACGATATCCTATCTGCGGTCGTAAACTCCAGTTTTTGCCCATGTCAATAGCCAGACCAGCACCTATTTCCCATCCTAATCCATGTCCTGAATCATCAATAATATCACCCGAATCATTTTCAATTTCTATATGGTTATAAATTCCCCCCGCACGTACAAGAAGAGAAAGAGAAGAATCACCTAATGGGTGAATAAATCGCAGTCCAAACGTATATCCCGTTTCTTCAAAATCTGCATCTTCACCTGCAAAAGAATTGACCGCTCTGAATCTATTATATCCCCAGCCAACATATGCTGCGGTATGTTCCATAAAATTATAACCGATGGTCGCTTCAAATCCAAAACCTACTTTGAGATCGGCATTATCAATATCTTTGGTTGCCAATTTTAGTCCGGGTCTAATTTCTACAGACCATTTTTCTTGTGCCAAAAGTGTTTGGCTTATCAATACTATTAAAAATGCAATACTTGATGTTTTTAAGTTTTTCATGATGTCGAATTGATTAATATTAGCATGATACAAATGTAAATCCAGTAGTTAATTTTGACTATGATAATTATCATCAAACCCTCTATAACCTGATGATATTATTCATTTATTTCGTGAAATATTTAACTTAAAAAAAGTAAATAAAGGAGTTGTTTTTAGAAAGGTAAACTCAACGTTTTTTGGGGATAGTATAACTTAAAATTTTTAAATGTTTAAGAAAGTACTAATTTAGTAATCGTGATAGCATAAGCTTTTAATTTTAGCCCTGGTTATTAATATCCAACCTTATTTTTTAAAGAAGGCACCTCCCATCGAATCATCTCTTTAAGAAACTCATCTACTTTTTCAACAATTAGTTTCTCGGTGATCATTTCTGGTGTGTATTGACCTAATTCTACGAGGTTATTTTCCTGGGGCGTATTATCAATCTCGGGAAACAACATAAAAACATAAATGTCTCCATTATAAGACTGTGAAAAAATGAGTGCCCCACCGGGTAGAAACTGATATGCAGGGATTAGATTGGTACAATCTATCATTTCTGGCGGAAAAGAATCAAATGTAATATTGACTGCTTCATTATTACGTATCCAGCTTAATTCTTGTACTTTCCAACCGATATCGAATTGTTCTACAATTCCTTGTAAGGTCTTTAGAAGTATATTTTTCGTTGTATTCTTCCAAAGTATTCGCTTATCAACAACTGTCTTTATAGAATTTCTGTAATCGGTTATCCGCTCTTCAAGATGTTCTATTTTCATGATTTAAAATTTTAAAACTGTTCTTCTTTTCTTTTCAAGAATAAATCGATTGCTAAAAAAAGCAGGTTTTTCATGACCGTTGGATTTAATTTTTACTTTCTTTGTTCTTTTCCTTTTCTAGCTTCTTAAAATATCCTCTAAAAAGGAAATTATGTCTTAACGCTTCCATATTCTGATTAAACCTCTGGGTTCCTTCTTTAATATTATTCATGGTAGAATCTATGTTTTTGACCAAAGCAGGGTCTTTAGCTAAATAGTTTAGAGCACCTTCTCCTTCCTTAATATCTTTTAATACTACATTTAAATTTTTACTCACTTCACTAATATCCATGCTGGATTGTTCGAGATTACCTAGTATGGTTTTCATCTTCTGTCCAGAAACACTATCACTTAGTAAAACCCCGGCTACACTCTCACTTTGATTGATCGAAGAAATGATCTCTTTAAGTTCTGTAATTGCTAGTGATGCTCCTGCACTTGCTTTACGTAATTCATACATAGTTCTTTTGAGATCATTAGCCATGATCGAATCGTTGATCAATAATCCAATAGTACCTTTACCCTCAATAATCTCGGTAGTTATCTTTAATAAATCTGCTGTTAATAAGGCTGCATTTTCATTAGTCACATTTAAGGTGGTCAACATATCATCTGTTCCTATCTTACTATACGACTGAATAGTATCTCCTGAAATCACAGGTGGTTTTTTGCTTTCCCGAGGGATAATGTTTACAATCATATTGCCTACTAATCCATCAGAACCTATAGTGGCAACCGCATCTTTTTTGATATGCTTTCCAATTTTTTCCTGAATAAGCATTTCAACAAGGATTTGGTTATCTCTTATCATTCGTATTTTACTTACTGTCCCTACATTGATCCCAGAGTATCGTACATTATTACCTAATTCAAGACCATTTACATTCTTAAATTGGGTAAATATTATGATATTACTTCCAAAAAGGTTCTGTCGATTTCCTATAGAATATAACGCCGCAATAAGTAACAATGTCCCCACTACAACAAAAACACCTAATTTTAATTTTTGTGAAGCCGTCTTTTTCATACTCATGATATTATGCTGTTCTAATGTTTAAAAAATGCCTGTACCTTAGGATCATTAGATATAGATAGTTCTTGGTAAGTACCCTCTACATAATTGATTCCGTCTACTAATAAAATGATCCGGTTAGAAATCACTCTGGCACAATCTACATCATGAGTAATAATCAATGATGAGGTACCATATTTTTTCTGAATGCTACGCATTAACTGAATAATTTCTTTGGCTGTGATTGGGTCCAGTCCTGTTGTTGGTTCATCATAAAGGATAATTTTAGGTTTCAGAATAAGTGCCCTGGCCAGGGCTACTCGCCGTTGCATCCCTCCAGATAGTTCTGCGGGCATTAGATCTATTGCATCTGCCAAACCTACATTTTCTAAAGCCTCAATTACCAGTGCTTCTGTATGTTCTGTCATGTTCAATTTTTCTTTATGCCTTCTTAACGGAAACTCCAGGTTTTCTCTCACAGTCATTGAATCATATAAAGCGCTTCCCTGAAACAAAAAACCAATTTCTGTTCGCAACAGATCCAATTCTGTTTGGCCCAAAACAGTAATATCCTGATCTTTTATTCTAATGCTACCACTATCGGCTTGCATTAGACCCACCAGACATTTGATCATCACCGATTTCCCAGAACCTGATTTACCCATTACTACCAGATTTTCTCCTTCAAATAGTTGTAGGCTGAAACCATTAAGTACGTGATTATCACCAAAACTTTTTTGTAAATTTTTGATTTCCAAAACAGGTACTATTTTTTTTTGAGTTTCCATTTTTCAAATTTCAAAAAATATATCAGCCAGAAATACTGCGATAAAATCAATAATAAATAACAACATCGAAGTATACACCACAGCAGAATTTGACGCTTCTCCAACCCCTGCCGTTCCTTTCTTGCAAAAATACCCTTTGTAGCAACCTACCAACCCGATAGCAAAGCCAAAAAAGAATGATTTTATAGTAGCAGGGATAATATCACTATATTCGATAGCATCAAAAACCTGATTAAAATATAATTGAAAGGATACTGCTCCCTTTAAGTTTTCGACAATAGCAGAACCAAATAATGCAATTGCATCACCAAACACAATCAAGATGGGTAGCATAAATGTAGTTGCTGTAATTCTGGTAACAACCAAGTATTTAAAAGGGTTTGTTCCCGAGACCTCCATGGCATCAATTTGTTCTGTAACTCGCATCGAGCCCAATTCTGCTCCAATCCCAGAACCAATACGCCCCGCGCAAATTAGTGCTGTAATTACAGGTCCTATTTCTCTTACAATAGAAATTCCTACCATAGAAGGCATCCATGACTCTGCACCAAACTCCATAAGAGTAGGTCTGGATTGCAACGTAAACACTAATCCTAATATAAAGCCTGTTACCCCTACTAACAGTAAAGAACGATTACCTATATGGTAGCATTGCCGAAGTAATTCCTGAAACTCAAAAGGTCTTGTGAGAACTTCTTTAAAGAAGCGTCCGGCAAAAAATGACAAATCGCCAATCTCTGTAAAAAAAGCTTTTGTTCTTTCTACTATGCGAAGGGATTGTGTCATAATTCATCTGCTTCTTACGTATTCAAATATAGAAGTAGCTTTTTCTAATAAAAATGACATAAATCAGGTATATAAACCACAAATACTGATATTTATCATTTTATAACAGAAGATATTTTGATATGTTTAGCTCTTAAAATTAAAATAATGAGAACATCTGTCACAATACAAAACTTAAAGTGTAGCGGTTGTGAAAGTACGATTGCAAAAAAACTTTATACACTTGAAGGAATCAAGAATATATCTGTAAATACCGAAAACTGTACTGTTTCATTCAGCTATGAGACTGAAGACGGTATTGAGACCGTACAAAAAGAGCTTTCAAGACTTGGTTACCCAATTGAAAGTGATAAAAATACCTTGGGAAGGAAAGCAAAATCATATGTAAGCTGTGCTATAGGAAGAATAAATAAATAGATATATATTTGGACTATAAAACAGTTTTGTAATGAAAGAAACAGCAAAAAAAGAAGCTTCTTCAAGTAAAGTGTATGGACTTGGATTTATTGGTGCTGTAATTTATTTTATAAGTCATGCTACCAGCTTTTGGATGGGAGTATTAGGCGTTCTTAAAGCAATAGTATGGCCTGCAATATTGGTATATGAAGTCCTCGATTATATTGGGGTTTCCTAGATAAAGTTCTAGACGCTTAAATTCAGATATTATACATTTATTACCACGCTTACAATCCCAATCCCTAAAATTAGAAACAATACGAATTTTCTGAATTGATCTTGGGATATTCTATTTAGGATTTTTTTACCTATCCAAGTTCCAAAAATGCCGACCACAATTAAAATAGGAATCAGGTATAAATCATGCTGATGTATATATCCGTTCAAAAAGTATACAATCGTTCGACTTAAATCTACCCCTAAGTCGATAACTGCAGAGGTAGCAATAAACTTATCCTTATTCATTTTAAAAGCTGCCATTGTAATTCCTCTTATCGCACCTCCGGTACCAAGAATTCCAGCGCTTAATCCTGATAATGACCCTCCAATAATTGCACTCTTCGTGTTTGAATTGACCCTGAGTTGTTTAAATATCAGAAATAATAAACTTAAACCTATTAAGAAAAAACCTAAAAAATAAGTTAGCAGCTTGGGATCGAGAAATTTACTAAAATATGCTCCTACAGATACAAATACGATAGCAGGTATGCCCAAAGTTAAAATGAGGTTTTTATCCAATCCCTTTTTAAAAAATGCAATTTTGGTAACATTACTAGATAAGTGAAAAAGGGCAGTGATCCCTAAAACGGACTGAAAATCAAGAAAAAAGTTAGCAATAGGAACAAAATATACAGAAGATCCAAAACCGCCCACCGTTCCCAATATTTCTGAAAGGATAGCAAGTATAACAAAAACAGGAAGATACTTGGATAGCATTTGATATTGAAATGATATATTCTCAAATGTAAGTGAATCTACTTCCTAATCTTATGATAAATATCAACTATATGATTTGAGATTTTATGAACAATAATCTAAAAACCAAAGATTCCTGGAACCCATAAACTTAATTCAGGTACATACGTTACAATCACCAAAACCACTATCATCACAATAAACAAAGGTAATAACGGCCGTATCACTTTTTGAATACTTAGATTTGCTACACCACAACCTACAAAAAGTACAGATCCAACTGGTGGTGTACATAAACCAATACACAAATTCATAATCATGATAATACCAAAATGAACAGGATCTATTCCTATATTTGACACGATAGGTAAAAAAATGGGAGTAAAAATTAAAACTGCAGGGGTCATATCCATAAAAACACCTACAAAAAGTAAAATTAGATTGATGATGATCATAATCACAATTGGATTATCGCTTATCGCTAGTAAGGCACTACTGATTTCTTGAGGAATATTTTCATAAGACATCACCCAGGACATGGCCACAGATGTTGCAATGAGCAACATCACAATTGCAGTAGTCTTTGTGGTTTCCAATAGAATGGTTGAAATATCTTTAGGTGTTATCTCTTTATAAACAAAAGCTAAAACAAATGTATAAATCACCGCAACTGCCGAAGCCTCGGTAGCCGTAAATATTCCTGCTACAATACCACCGATAACTATTACCAGGAGTAGTAAGCTGGGAAATGCATCCAAAAAACGCTTTATAAAAATTTTGAATCCGACCGTTTTTTCTGTAGGATATTTTTTTACGAAAGAATACAATCCTGCTACCATCATCAAAGCAATACCTATTAGAATGCCAGGAATATAACCTGCAAGAAATAGAGCTGCGATAGATACTCCTCCACTCGCCAAGGAATAAATAATTAAAATATTACTAGGCGGAATGATTAATCCTGTTGTGGCACTAGTGATGTTAACTGCAGCACTAAAAGATTTATCATATCCTTCCTTTTCCATCATAGGATTCATAAAACCTCCAATTGCCGAAGCTGCAGCCACTGCAGATCCCGAGATTGCTCCAAATAACATACAAGCAATAATGTTTACAAAAGCTAATCCTCCTGGTAAAGGTCCCACTATAGCTTTAGCAAATTCTATTAATCGATGAGCAATACCTCCTCGATTCATTATTTGTCCTGCAAGAATAAAAAAAGGAATAGCCAACAAAGCAAAACTATCTAAAGAGGTAGCCATACGCTGTGCCAAGGTGGTTACCGAAGGTAAAAATGGCATTGATATAATCAAAGTGAATAATGCTGAGAGCCCAATACTATAAGCAATAGGAACACGCAATGATAAAAAAATCAAAAAACTAGTGATTAAAATTATTACCTCGATATAGTTCATAAATCTTCTAATTTGAGTGCTTTACTCTTTTTAATAAAAATATCAATACTGTAATATACTATCAATAGCCCACTCACAGGTACTACCAAATAAATCAACGCTAACGGGATTTCTAAAGCAGCAGAATGTTGATCAAGTGTATAGGTTAACCAACAAAGTCTTAATCCGCCTATAACCATTACCAAAAAGGCAAAGATCCCTGTAGAAAATGTTACAATTCCCAAAAAAAAATTTGGAGATCTCTTAATTACTCTTGTAGGGATAAGATCTATGGCTAAATGTAATTCTTTTCCGGTAGCATATGCTGCTCCAAAAAGCCCTAACCATATCAACGAGAAACTTGCAATTTCGTCTGTCAAAGTACTTGGAGCACCCAGTAAATATCTTGAAATCACCTGCCAGATTACTGCAATAAGCATAATAGAGAAAATTGTTATCAGTAACATTTCGAGTATTTTATTTATAGTTGCTCGCATCATTGTATTGCCTTTATCTCTTTTATAAGACGCATAATTTCTTCGTTATTACTAAACATAGTTTTTATTTTTTTTGTTTTGATGATAAAAGGCTTCTTGTCAGGATAACTAACCTCAACCCCTGATTCTTTGATGGCATTTAAGGATATTTTTTCAGATTCTTCCCATACTCTTCTCTGAAAAACAGCCGACTCATTTGCAGCCTCTTGTAACCATTTTTGTTCTTGCTCGGACAATCTACCCCAACTTTCAGTGCCAATTAATAAAATATCAGGTACTGCAGTATGCTCATCAAAACTGTAGAATTTACATACCTCATAATGCTTTGAAGAATAAAAACTTGGTAAATTGTTCTCTGCACCATCTACAACACCTTGTTGCAAAGCGGTATATAACTCTCCCCAGGAGATTGGAGTTGGTGATCCACCTAATTGCTGTACCATTGATACCGCCATATTGCTTTTTTGAACTCTTATTTTTAATCCTTTTAGATCTTCTGGAGAATTAATCATCTTTTTCTTCGTGTAGAAACTCCTACTGCCAGCATCATAAAAAGATAATCCTCTAAGCCTAAAAGGTTCTCCTTTCAATAGAAATTTTTCTCCTACTTCACTATCATATACCAGATGACTATGGGATTTATCTCTAAATATATAAGGGATACTAAATATTTTATATTCTGAAACAAAATTCTCTAGTACTGCAGCAGAAACTTTTGTGATGTCCAAGCTTCCTATTTGTAATAGCTCCAAACACTCTCGTTCGCCACCAAGCTGCCCACTAGGATAAATTTCAACTTTTAACTTTCCTTGAGATTTATCCTCTAATCTTTCCCCCAAGTGCACCATAGCCTTATGAACTGGGTGCTTGGTATCCAGACCATGAGCTAATCGTAAAGTTTTAATATCGTTCTCTTTCTTACAAGAAAACAATAATAAAACTCCAAGAACACTAATCACTAATTTTAGATACATATTAATTGCGAAAACTTTTTATAATTTCGAGGGTTTCACTAATCACTTTGGATAGTTCAATGTAGTCTTTAGTCTCTATAAACTCTTTTTTGAACAGTTGTGAACCCATTCCAACACAACTGACCCCAGTCTCAAACCAATTCTTAAGATTTTCTTTGTTGGGAGAAACACCACCAGTAGGCATAATCTTAATCCCAGGAAGTACAGATTTAATAGCTTTAACAAAAGCAGGACCTAACATATTTCCTGGAAATGCTTTAATGAGCTCGGCCCCCAATTTGGTAGCACAATATACTTCAGTTACGGTACTGCAACCAGGGATCCATAATACATTTTTTTCATTGGCAAAATTTGCCAATTCTTTTACCAGTGCAGGTGAAACAATAAATTGAGCCCCTGCATCCAAAAAAATTTTAGCAGTTTTTGAATCAAAAATGGTACCTACTCCCAAGATTAAGTCTTCATATTTTTTTGAATATTTTGCTAGCTCTGTAAAAACCTCAATGGCATTATCTCCTCGATTGGTAAATTCAAATACTCGCACTCCTCCATCGTATGAAGCATTTATAATCTGTTTGGAGACATCAATATCGCTATGATTAAAAACTGGAATCATGCCTGTTTTTTCCATAATCTGAATGATATTTGTGATACTGTGTTTTTTCATCACCTTAACAATCTTCCTAAATTCTCTTCCTTAACTAATTGATTCACTTCATCAACGGTAACCAAATTGGCATCTCCCGGAATTGAATGTTTAAGTACTGAAGCTGCTAGAGCAAATTCTAAAGCCTCCTGTTTGTTTTTAAATAATAACCCGTAAATGAGTCCTGCCATAAATGCATCTCCACCACCTATACGATCAACCATATTCGACATTTCATATTCTTTTGATATGTATAACTGTCCTTTATCATATAGTAAAGCAGACAATTTGTTTTCTGATGCAGAAATAGATATTCGGCGTGTCACGGCTATAGTCTTAATTTCTGGAAACCTTTTATGAGTTTCGTTACAAGCTTCTTCAAAACTATCCTTTTTAATACCTATACAATTTTCAAAATCGGAAAGCCCTGCAATGATAACATCAGTATTCGCTATAAGCTCTGGCATAATATCCAAAGGACGTTTCCCATATTGCCAAAGATTTCTTCTATAGTTGATGTCACCACTAACTGTTATTCCTTTTTCTCTGGCTTTTTGAATAGCAGTCTTGCAGAGACTGGAGGCAGACTCAGAAATGGCAGGTGTGATTCCTGTCCAATGCAACCAGCTAGCATCTTCAAAAATAGCATCCCAATCAAAATCACTATCTTTCAATAGAGAGAAAGAAGACCCGAATCGATCATAAATAATTCGCGAAGAACGCTGCATACTGCCTTTTTCATGAAAATACACACCCATTCTTCCTTTTTCTAGAAAAGATATATATGAAGTATCTACACCATTCTTTTTTAAATAATTATAAGCAGCCCTCCCCAAATCATTATCTGGATAGGCAGTGATATGAACAGTCTCCTGGCCAAAATGAGATAGTGATATCGCTACATTAGCTTCTGCTCCTCCAAAATAAACATTGTAATGGTTTGCTTGTAAGAAACGTTGGTGATCGTTAGTTACCAAACGCATCATAACTTCTCCTATGGTTATTATTCGTTTTTTCATTGGAAACAGGGTTCTTATATTGCTACAATTTAATTTTTTTTAATCTTTTTTACGCTTGATTATACTTTTTTATGTAAATTGTGCAATCGATTGCGCAATATAATAATTTAAAATTAGAATGAACTATAAAATTTTGAAAATACATCCAAGAGACAATGTTTTTGTTGCGCTTAAGAATCTCAAAAAAGGAGAAAGGTTAGTTCATGAAAATAAAGAAATTTTAATTCTGGAAAATATACCTGCTAAACATAAATTCTCTAAAAACAATTTGCTGCCGGGCGATGGGATTATAATGTATGGCACTCTGGTTGGAAAAGCGAATACTACTATTACAAAAGGCTCGAGGCTTACCATTGCTAATGTAGCTCATCAAACTACATCCTTTTCAAAAAAAGAGATCATTTCTGATTGGGACGCACCTAATGTTAATAAGTGGAAAAGTAAGACTTTCATGGGGTATCATAGAAAAGACGGACAAGTTGGTACGGCCAACTACTGGCTTGTGATTCCTCTAGTTTTTTGTGAAAATAGAAATGTCGAAGTGATGAAATATGCCTTTCTTGAAGAACTCGGTTTTACCAAACCTAATCCGTACAAAAATTATGTACGTCAAATGGTAAATCTATATCAACAAGGCAAAGAGATAGACATTGAATATGCTAAAATCGCTAATCCCGAACTTGAAAATTCTTCACTCTTTGCACACGTAGACGGAATTAAATTTTTGACTCATACTGGAGGTTGTGGAGGCACAAGACAAGACTCTGAGATGTTATGTACGTTATTAGCTGGTTATGTCACTAATCCCAATGTTGCAGGAGCTACCATACTCAGTCTAGGATGTCAAAATGCCCAGATTTCTATTCTTGAAGAAAAACTACAAAATATTAATCCTGATTTCGGAAAACCAGTATACTATTTAGAACATCAAAAAGAAGGTACTGAGCAAAACATGATTACCAAAGCTATTCAAAAGACATTCACTGGTCTTGTTGAAGCAAATAAAACAGAACGTAAACCTGCCCCTTTAAGTAAATTAACTATCGGGTTAGAATGTGGTGGATCAGACGGATTTTCGGGCATATCTTCAAATCCTGCAGTTGGCCAAGTATCAGATCTTATCGTTGCCCTTGGAGGAAAAACAATATTAGCCGAGTTTCCCGAGCTTTGCGGAGTTGAACAAGAATTGATAAACAGATGTCAAAGCAATGCTATCTCCGACAAATTTATCAATCTTATGCAATCTTATGCTGCTTCTGCAGAAGCTGTAGATTCTGGCTTTGATATGAATCCAAGTCCCGGTAATATTAAAGATGGTCTTATAACAGATGCTATGAAAAGTGCAGGGGCTGCCAAGAAAGGAGGTACTTCGCCCGTGGTAGATGTCTTAGATTATGCAGAATACGCAAAGAAAAATGGTCTAAATCTCCTATGTACACCGGGTAATGATGTAGAAAGTACAACTGCACTAGCAGGGTCTGGGGCCAATATTATTCTTTTCACTACCGGTCTGGGCACTCCAACAGGTAATCCCATTACCCCTGTTATTAAGATTTCATCAAATACATCTTTAGCTAAACGGATGATAGATATCATTGATATAGATACCGGAGAAGTAATTACCGGACAAAAAACAATTAAACAAATGGGCGAAGATCTACTCGATTTCATTATCGAAATAGCTAGCGGGAGGAAAAAAACTAAAGCTCAGCAGTTGAATCAGGACGATTTTATACCATGGAAAAGAGGAGTTTCACTTTAAAAATTACTAAATGTCAGAATTGTTTTCAATAAAAGATAAGATTATTGTGATTAGTGGTGCTACTGGTATTTTAGGCACTGCCATATCCAAGTACTTGGCCCAGGAAGAAGCAATTATAGTTATTTTGGGAAGAACAGTTTCAAAAGTAGAAAAACTTGTTAAAGAGATTAAAAAAAACGGAGGCAATGCTTTTTCGGCAATTGCTGATGTCACTAATGAAACTCAACTAAAGATTGTAGAAAAACAGCTTGATCAAGAATTCGGAAAAATTGATATTTTAATAAATGCCGCAGGAGGAAATATGCCTGGTGCAGTAATAATGCCCAATCAAACAATTCTTGATTGCGATATTACTGAGCTCCAAAAGGTTATAGAATTGAATTATCTAGGAACCTTTTTACCCACCAAAACATTATTATCGCTTTTCCTGAATGAAAAAAAAGGTAGTATCATCAATTTATCATCAATGGCTGCAATAAGACCTTTAACTCGTGTGATGGGATATTCTTCTTCAAAAGCAGCGATTGACAATCTGACCCAATGGCTCGCAGTAGAATGTAATCAAAAATATGGAGAAGGTATTCGTGTAAATGCTGTTGCTCCCGGTTTTTTTCTCACAGAGCAAAACAAAAATCTATTGACTAATGAAGATGGAAGTCTTACTAAGCGAGGTCATAAAATAATAGAACATACTCCCATGGGGCGCTTTGGAGAGCCTAAAGAGCTATTTGGCGTTATACAATGGCTTTGTAGTGATGCCTCAAAATTTGTAACCGGAACTACTATCCCGATTGATGGAGGATTTAATGCCTATTCTGGAGTGTAAAAAAATAGATTCAAAATGAAGAGATTAGAACAAACTATGCGATGGTACGGACCTGATGATCCCGTAAGCTTATCCTACATCCAGCAGGCAGGTGCTACTGGAATTGTTACAGCGTTACATCACATCCCCAATGGACAAGTCTGGACCACATCTGAAATTAATATTAGAAAAAAAATAATAGAAAATAACGGACTTCATTGGTCAGTTGTAGAAAGTATCCCCATACACGAAAATATAAAAACAAGAAGTGGAAACTATAAAACGTATATTGAAAACTATAAAACAAGCATCAAAAATCTAGCTTCTCAAGGCATATATACCATATGCTACAATTTTATGCCGGTACTAGACTGGACTCGAACAAATCTAGAATTTGAACTTCCAAATGGTGCCAAGGCACTTAGGCTTGAGATACAAGCATTAGTCGCTTTTGATTGTTTCATTCTAAAGAGACCCAATGCGCAAACAGACTATACCAAAGAACAATTAGAAAAAGGGAAGATATATTATAAAAATCTTTCAAAAAAAGAGATAGATACCTTAACAAAAACTATAATAGCCGGGTTACCCGGTGCGGAAGAAGGATATAGTTTAAAACAATTTCAGCAAGCTTTAGATACTTATCAAAATATCAATGAATATACATTAGCAGAAAACCTCAAATTATTTTTGGATGAAATTATTCCAATAGCAGAAGAACAAGGAGTTTTTATGGCCATACATCCAGACGATCCACCTTTCCCCATATTTGGATTACCTAGAGTTGTAAGTACCTCGGCCAATGTAAAACGTATTCTTTCCCAAACATATAGCCCTTATAATGGAATCACATTCTGTACAGGTTCCTTTGGAGTAAGAGATGATAACAATTTACCTCAAATGATTCGAGAATTTGGAGATCATATCCATTTTATACATTTAAGAAGCATTAACCGTGACGCAGAAGGAAACTTTTATGAAGCTAACCACTTAGAAGGCAATGTCCCGATGTACGATGTGATGAAAGAATTGATTCGCTTACAACAAAAAAGAAAAAAATCGTTGCCAATGCGCCCCGATCATGGACATCAAATACTAGATGACTTACACAAAAAAACAAATCCAGGATATACTGCAATAGGCCGTTTAAAAGGATTGGCTGAGTTACGTGGACTAGAATTAGGAATTATAGCAGGAATGAACTAAAATTTATGTTGAAAAGAAAACTCGTAATAATTATTTCTAGTTATTTTATGATGGCAAGCTGTCAAAATTATAAAGCAATACAAGCTGTTACCGTAGAAGATTTTTCTGAATTTGTACATGCTACTAACTATATAACTGATGCTGAAAAATTTGGTTGGTCTGTGGTACAACAGACTGTTCGTGATTTTAAGATCGTTACCGATGCTACTTGGAGATATCCTGATGGCCAGTACCCGTCCAAACCTAACGATCCAGTTACACAAGTCAGTTACAATGATGCAGTAGCTTATTGCAAATGGTCGGGCACACGATTACCAACATATAGCGAATATTGGAAAATAGCCTCAAAAGATCATCGACGTATTAATGTTTTCTATGATAGTATATTGCCTTCTAAGACCGTAAATTTGGTGGGAAATGTGTGGGAAATTACAGAGCCTAAAAATCAAAATGAAATTCGACTAGCCGGCGGTTCTTATTTGTGTAATAAAAATACCTGCGATGGTACTAACCGTGAACGTGAGTTGATTGTTGATCCTATGACCGGTAATATTCACGTTAGTTTTGCAGTAATCGTAAGTGAAAAAGAAGAATTATGAGAAGAATTATGTTTTCCACAGTACTTATGACACTTTTTATTATCTTTCATAGTTGTCAAAAACCTTCAAAAACAAACGAAAAAAAAGCTACGAAACCGAATGTTCTTTTTATTGCTATCGATGATCTAAACGATTGGATAGAACCTTATGACGGACACCCACAAACTAAAACTCCCAATCTTAAAGACTTCAGCCATCGGGCAATGACTTTTACCAATGCTCATGCTTCCGCTCCACTTTGTAATCCTTCTAGAGTAAGTCTTCTTACTGGACTAGACCCAAGAAATACTGGGGTAATTTCAAATAATGCTTTTTATCCATTCAGGAAATATGTTCCTGATGCAGAGACTTTAATCCAGTATTTCGAAAAAAATGGATACTACACCGCTGGATGGGGCAAAATCTTTCACAAAAATGACAGTCGAACAGAACCATGGGACGAATATACGTGGGCTTCCGGAAGGCCAAAACCGAAGAAGTTTCCTGCTCATAAAACAAAAATATTAATCGACAGTATCTATCGTTATTTTGATTGGGGGCCTGTTGATGCTCCAATAGAGAAATGGGGCGAGCATAAGGCAGCTCAAGGCGTTATTGATTTCCTGAAAACAAAGCACGACCAACCCTTCTTTGCTGCAGTAGGTTTTCGTTTACCACATCTCGCCTGGTGGATACCCCCGAAGTTTTACAAACCTTTTGACAACATAGAAACTAAAACCCCTAATTGGTCAGCAAGTGATTATGATGACATTCCTGATTTCGTAAAAAATTATAGTCCAAAAAATGAAAAAGGACATCATATAATTATAAGTAACGACCTTCATGCAAAAGCAGTTAAGAGTTACCTGGCGGCCATTCATTACGTTGATTATGAATTAGGCAGAATTCTCAATAATTTAAATGAAAGCGATCAGTATAAAAATACAATTGTTGTTATTTGGTCTGATCATGGTTTCCATTTAGGTGAGAAAATGTGGTGGCGTAAAAATTCATTGTGGGAAGAATCAACACGAGTACCTTTAATGATTCGTATTCCGGAAAAAACTAAAACTGCTTTGCAAACCAACCATCCCGTAAGCCTTTTGGATCTTTATCCTACTTTAGTCAGGTTATGTGGTCTTCCACAAAAGGCAGGATTGGACGGGCAAGACATTTCTCCATTAATAATCAACCCAGAAATAAAACTTAAACGTAATCATGTAGCTACCACTAGTGAAGCCGGAACTTCTTTACGAAATATTAATTTCAGATACACGCGTTACATAGATGGTTCTGAAGAACTATACGACCACAACGATGACCCTTCAGAAATTATCAATCTAGTCAATAATCCTAAATATCAAAACACTTTGAATGCAATGCAAAAGCTTTGGTTTGGTGTAAAAACCGATTGTCTATGAAAAATTTTTATCTATATATTGGTTTTTATATTGCCCTCACAAGTTCATGTAAACAAGCTGAAAAGACTACAATCTCAGCAGAAGAACGACTCAATATTCTGTGGATTGTTTCTGAAGATAACAGTCCTTGGCTTGGATGTTATGGCGATAGCATTGCCACCACTCCACATCTAGATCGATTGGCATCTAAAGGAATTCTTTTTACCAATGCTTATAGTAATGCCCCAGTTTGCGCACCCTCTAGAAATTCGCTTATCACCGGAATGTATTCCCCAGCTCTTGGAACGCAACATATGCGTTCGACTTATAAGATTCCAGATAGCATCCAATTTTATCCAAAGTTATTAAAAGAGGCAGGTTATTACACTTCAAACAATGTAAAAAAAGACTACAATACTACAGATCAACCCGAGGTTTGGAGCGAAAGTAGCAAAACGGCAACGTACAAAAATAGACCAGAAGGACAGCCCTTCTTTGCCATTTTCAATCTTCATGATACCCATGAAAGTCGTTTACACCGTGATAGTATTCCCCGAAATCATCGTCTTGAAGACATAAAGTTGTATCCATATCATCCTGATACGCCAGAAATGCGATCGGATTATGCTGTGTACTATGATCGATTACAAGATTTAGATACCAAAGTTGGCAAAATTCTCGATGAGTTGGAAAAAGAAGGACTCTCAGAAAATACGATTATTTTTTACTACAGTGATCATGGTGGTGCTGTTGCCGGTACAAAGCGTTTTGCTACGCAACAAGGGTTACACGTTCCACTAATTGTTAGAGTTCCAGAAAAATTTAAACATGTAACCAAATATAAACAGGGTGATAAAGTTGATAGACCCGTAAGTTTTATAGACTTTCCTCCTACGTTATTCAAACTGATCGGAGAAGACATTCCCGAACAATTTCAGGGCACTCCTTTTTTAAATCCTGAAAACGACAACAATCTGGTTTTCGGCTTTGCCGGACGAATGGATGAACGAATCAATATGGTGCGTACCGTCACCGATGGACGTTATCGATATATCCGCAATTATTTACCAAATCGATCCTACGGAGCCCATATACAAACCCTCTGGAAAGCAAAAGGAATGCAGAGTTGGTATAAGACATACCTTGAAGGAAAAACTAATAAAGAGCAATCAACTTTTTTCATACCCCGTCCATTCGAAGAATTATATGATCTCACAAAGGATCCTTATCAATTAAAGAACCTGGCAAACAACTCCTCTTTTTTTTATGTGAAATCAAAACTATCTGAAGCGTTAAGAAACTGGCAAGTTGAAAATAGGGATGCAGGATTTATACCTGAAGCTATGCTTCAAGAATTAAACAAAAATCAATTGGTCTATGAGTATACACATAGTGAAGCATATCCTATAGAGAAGTTGATTAATCTTACGGAAACTTTCTATAAAAAAAATGAAGTTGATCAAAATGAGTTGATCAAGAATTTTGAAAGTAAAAATCCTTTGATCAGATTATGGGCAGTTCAGGCTTTATTATTTACTGATAAGCTAAATTCTAAAACCTTAGCGACACTAAAAAAACTGCTCTATAACGAACCATCATACGTAGGTATTACAATTGCCGAAGTATTATTTCGAAATAATGAATACGAGTACGCAATAAATTATTTGCAAAAACAACTTAATAGCGATCAGCTAATTGTACGGGTTCAGGTTCTAAATACCATTAGTTTGCTAAATAAAGTTGGAAATGAAATGATACCACGCTTGCAACAGTTAGCAGAACAACGAAATGGGAAAAAGTTGCCGTACGATGCAAGATTAGCTACTCATATTTTAAAAACTAAATCATTATGAAGAGTTATAGGGATATTGCTGATTAATTTTAGAGTATTTTGAGAATGAAACGACGTGATTTTACAAAAATAACCGCACTAGGAGCTATAGGAACCTCAATCCTTGGCATTCCTTATGCCTGCAATGTGGCCAAAGGTGATAAAAAACCTAGCCTGATTAACAATCTGTATTATCGGGCCAATACCTTTCATTATAATCCTGCACATATCGCAGCCGATATGCAGTGGATGGCAGATCACGGCACCAATGCGCTAACTATGGCCATTTCTGAAGTCGATTTCAATACTGCAGAACAAAATATTGAAACTATCATCAATGAAGCACATAAAAGAGGAATCAAAGTTTTTTTTGTCACTTCGCGTTGGGCTGGGGTATTCGCGGGAGCTCCTAAAATGCCCAGTATCTTTGCTGCCAAAAATCCGCATACCTGGTCGCTAAACAAAAAAGGAAAACCCTATTTTCATAGTTCTGGGCCTATTTGTAGTATATACTATCCCGAGGTATTCAATTTTTTTATAGAACATCTTGACAAAGCTTTTATGACCTGGGATCTCGATGGAGTGGTTTGGGACGAACCTAAAGCATATCAATTGGATTATGCGCCAAACGCAAGAGAAACTTTAGGAGAGCGTCCTTCAGTAGAAACTCACGAAGCTAATTATTGCGAATTTATTTCAAAATTAAATGATCATATTCGTAATAAACATGGTAACAAAATCATCAACTTTTTTGCTTATCCTTATTTATCAAATTCATTTATAGAAGAGGCATCCAAAATCAGACATCTTGATTACTATGGTGCAGATGGCAGAGCCTACCCGAAGGCAGAAAAACCTGAAAGTTTTAGAGGAAAGAAATATTTAATTGGAGAAGGTAAAGTAGGAAAACGATACATCGAGAAAGCCACGGAAAAAAAATTAAAAAGTATGGTGCTGATAGAAAATTTTAATACTCAGATCCAAGAATACCCACTTCTGGAAAAACATCTTGATACGATTATTACGATGGCCGATCAGTTTGCTTACTACTACTATCCAAGAAGTTGTGCAGAACCAGACAAGGCTATGCAGCTAATTACTAAACATTTAAAAAAAATTGTGTAATGAAAAATAGTGTCATTCTTATTGTATTAAGCTTGTCCTTTCTATTTTTTGGATGCAAGGAAGATAAAAAGGAATTAAAGAACACTGATAGAGAAAATTATAATATTCTTTTTATTTCTGTCGATGACTTAAGACCGGAACTTGGCACATATGGGGTTAAAGGAATGATAACCCCAAATATAGATAGCCTTGCAAATAAAAGTTACCAGTTTAACAATGCTTTTTGTAACATTCCTGTATGTGGTGCCAGTCGAGCTAGTATTATGACAGGAATATATCCAGCGTTAAATCGTTTTGTAGACCACAAAGCAAGAGCTGATGAAGATGTTCCAGAGGCAATAACAATCCCTGCACATTTTAAAAAGAGTGGGTACAGCACATTTAGTTTAGGTAAAGTATTCCATTTTCCTGAAGACAGCCCCGAAAGTTGGTCTAAACCAGCATGGCAGCCACAAGTACCACATTTATCAAAAGATTATGTAATTCCTAAAAATCGTGCCCGTCAGGCCCAACCGGATAAAGCAGGTCCCTATTATGAGATAGCTGATGTTCCCGATAGTGTATACGTTGATGGTATGATTTCAAATAAGGCGATACGTGTATTAGACAGTTTAAAGGAGGTTGACAAACCTTTTTTCCTTGCTGTTGGATTTCTAAGACCCCATCTCCCTTTTAGTGTTCCTAAAAAATATTGGAACCTATATCCTGAAGAAGAAATCGAAATTCCTAATAACCGCTTCTGGCCAAAAGATGCTCCTGGTAAAAGACCCTTTGGTTTTGGTGAATTAAAAAAATACCAATATGTACCGAAGAAATATCCTGTACCCGATAGTATTGTTCACCGCATGAACCGAGGTTATCGTGCTAGTATATCTTATGTTGACCAAATGATTGGTGACGTTTTAAACAAGCTTAAAGAAACGGGTCAGGATAAGAATACCATCATCGTGTTGTGGGGTGACCATGGTTTTCATCTTGGAGAACATGATCTTTTTTGTAAACACGTCACATTTCAAAACACAATTCAGGTTCCTCTAATAATTAAGGTTCCGGATATGCAATCAGGTAAAAAAGTTGAGGGTATGGTGGAATACGTAGACATATTCCCTACTCTTTGTGAATTGACAGGATTACAAAAACCTGAAACTATTCAAGGAAAAAGTTTTATGCCTTTACTTAAAAACATAAAAGAAAAGGGCAAAGAATATATCTTTTCCCGATTTAAAACTACGGTTTCGGTCCGTTCGGATCGCTATTTCTATGTGCAGTTTATTGATGATAAAGGAATTTTTGTTAATGAGATGCTTTTTGATCATCAAACTGACCCCTACGAAAACCAAAATATTGCCCATTTGCCTGACATGGACGAAATCGTTACAGAGCTCAAAGAGATATTAGAGAAACATAATAAAACTATAAATTAAAAATGATGAAAAAAGTATTCTTATTTCTACTTCTGCCAATATTAGGAGTAGCTCAACAACATTATTTAGACTATCAATTACGCCTTGAACCCGTTTGGTCTCGTGTGGCCGATGCCTTAGGCGAACCTGGCTCGGTTGAAAGCGCAGAGTTTTCACCAAATGGAAAATTTATAGTAAGTGGTACCAAATACGACTATAGCGTTGTGATGTGGCGTACTAGTGACGGCGCAGAATTATGGAGAGCCTATCATCCTGCAGAGATTGAACGTGTAGGTTGGTCTAGTGATAACCAATACGTTGCCGCCTGTAGCGAAGACTTTAAAACTACCATTTACGAAGCACGAACCGGTAAAGTGGTTGAAACCATACAGCATAATCAAGGCATCGACGGACTGATATGGTCCAATAATAGCATGCTACTGGCGACCGGAGAAGAGTACAGTTATGATAAAGGCGGAAAAAAGCAAGGTTTCCTGGGAATCTATGATATGCAGAAACGCAAAGAGGTGGCAAAAATAAATTATGGAAGCACCATTAACGAACTATTTTTTACTGAAGATGATAAATATATTGTCGCAATAGGACATGCAGGTGTAAAAGTATATAACACTTCAAATTGGTCATTAGAAAAAGAATTATTTACTGAAAGCGATGTCATTTTTACTGCCGGAGGTTTTTCTCCCGATGGAAAATGGATTATTGCTGCCCAGAATAAACCAGTAAAAGGCACTATTCATCTTATTGATTGGAAAAAAGGCAAAATTAATAAGTCTTTTTCGCATATGGGAAAAAAGATTGAGACGGTAAGCTGGCATCCTAATGGAGAATATATTGCCTTCACTGGGCATGATCCACATATTTTTATCTATCGTGTTTCAGATATTAAAGATTACAGTGTAGATCAAATTCGTATAGCGGCACAAGTCTGGGCAGGTGATCATGCAGAGTATATTGATTTTAATAAAGATGGAAGTTTCTTGGTAAGTGCGCATCAAAATGGGTTGATCAAACTCTGGGCTTGGATGGGTGAAGATCCTAACCTCAACAAAAATCGTCACAAGGGAATCAAGAAAGACCAGATTTCACCCGACGCTTTAAAAAAATAATTGGCTAAAATGGAAATCAACTGTTTCTATTTCGGAAAATATGCCTATACGTTTGTTCCCTGGCAGATTGAGGAAGATATTGTGCGCATCAAAAATACAGGTGCACGCAGTATGACGCTAAATATAATCGAACAGGACTATAAAGCTGCCAGAGAGAACATTCTATTAGTGATTTCAATTGCTCAAAAGCACAACTTAAAGGTCTATTTTTTGCCAGACGGTTGGTGCAATATATTAGAGGGTGTTTCAGGGTTTCCCAGTGTTTTCGCAGTAAAAAACAGGAGTTCTTGCTTAAAAAATCCCGATGGAAAACTTCGCATAACAGATTTAGGACCTGTAGCCTCCCTTTCAGAAAAAACAACTATTAAATTCCTAAAAAGGAAATTGAAAGAGTGTTTCTCGGGATTTGGATTTGATGGAATGTTGTGGTATAAACCATTATTATATCAAAATATGGCTTCGGAAAATAAGTGTGAACAAATTTTTTCGGAATTAAATCTTTATATTAAAGACAACTTTGGTTTAGAAAAAACTATCGATTGGTATCGTAAAAAAGATGAGTCAGGCACACTAGATATAAATGAAATTAAAGGATTAAGATACTTTAATGACGATATACAAATTTTAGATCATCGCAATTACCATAACAAAGACATCGAAAACTTAGCTTCGGAAACCAAAACTCTTTTAAGAAAAAAACCAAAAATGTTTTGTTATTTTGATTATCCCCCCAATGTAGCATCACCTAAACGAAGTATGGAGATAATTACATCCGAATTGAAGTTGTAGTTTAGAGAATTATTTGGCTATTTGTTGCAACTTTTTTTCATTGATCTCCATCCCTAATCCGGGACTATGGGGTACCCGTAACTTACCATCAATAAGTTTCAAGTGCTGATCAGCATCAAAACAGGTCATTACTTCATCATAAGTGTCTAATTCTACATATTCTAGTAAAGGTCCTGCGTTGGATATGGAAGCCATCAAATGTAAAGCTGCAGCTGTACCTAAAGTTGGTTTGGTATTGTGTGGTACTATTTGTTTAAAAAAGATTTGAGCAACGGTAGCAATGCGTTTAACTTCAGTAATCCCTCCTGCTTTAATAAGATCGGGATTAATAATATCCGGATTTCCTTCCAAGATCAAATCCCGGAACTCCCAACGGGTGTAACATTTTTCGCCAGCCATCACTGGAATGTCCAAGGCATCAACTACTTCAGCTAAATCTTTATTATTTTCTCTAGGTACCGGGCTTTCAAAATACTTCATCCCCATTGCTTGTAATGCCTTCCCCACTTCAATAGCTCTTGAAGCCGTATACCCCTCATTTGGATCCACAAAAAGATCTATATCCTGTGGAAGCGCCTTTCGTACCGCTTCATAATATCGTAATGTTGGATCAGGTATCGGATTGAGATTATATTCCCTGATTTGCATACGTAACTTAATAGTCTTATAACCTAAAGATGCTACTTTTAATGCCCTTTCCACCGCCTTTTCAACAGGAATTTTTCCTCCTTTAAGCGGAATCCCACAATAGGCAGGTACTTCGGTTAGGAATCGCCCACCAAGTAAATTATACACCGGTTGATTCAGGATTTTTCCTTTGATATCCCACAATGCCAAATCTATCCCTGCAATAGCATAGCTCAACGCCCCAGAAGGTCCCAAATCATGATTTTCCCAAAACAACCTATTCCAGATCAATTCCGTATCAAATGGGTTCATACCGATGATAGTCTTCGGCATTGTCTTCAAAATAAAAGACTCAACAACTTCCATAGGACTGTTGGAGCTGGCCTCTCCCCAACCGGTCACACCTGCATTGGTTTCAATCTTTATGAAAATAGCACGCTTAACTCTAAAGGTGCTTACATGGGTAATTTTAATATCGCTTGGTGTATCTGCAGGTATTAAAGTTAACGAATTCTCTACAAGCTCATTAGTAAAAGAACTTGTAGTTGCTATTGCAGTTGCTGTAGCAGAAAGCCCTAGAGCTGTTATAAATTTACGTCGATCAAAACTTTTCATCATTCACTGTTTTTTATTTCTCTACGCTGTACGTAAAACTTATTTCTTCCTTAAATCCTTCTGCCGGAGTGGTTATCTTCATTACAATGGGATAGGTATACAATCCAGGAAACGGAAACCAATATTTATCTTTGTCTTTTCCTACCTCAAGCGTAACATTACCCTCGTTAATTTTAAACAACACATTACTATTAGGAGAGGTAATCCGAACTGCTTTGTTATCTATCTGAATAACTTTTACTCCTTCATTCAGTACGATGGGTTCTATAATCTGCACGTTAGGTTTGCGGTCATGATAGCGTATTGTTATTTTCTTGGTTAAAGACTGATCCTTAATTATATAATCATATTTGTAGGCCACGCCCCCGGGCAAGAATTCCTTATCACTTAATTCTCCTGAGGTTTTGATTTGTATAACATCAGACCGCTCATCAATAAATATATGGGACTTTGTATCATATAGATTGGTAAAATATCCGGTTTTATTTCTAAATTCAATTCTTGGAGTTAAAGAGCGAAGTGAATCTTCAATCGGCGGCATATGAATCGTTTCACCACGTACATACTGGGTTTGTGAAGCAGTGGTAAGCATGCCAAAATCTTTTAGCCATAGATTCAACATGGCTCCTCCACGAGGGAAATGCCGATATTTATCTTTTCCCCAACCGGTATAATCGTGGTAATCATAGGAGGAGACCGTTGCCATCCAATCTCCTTTGCGAAGTGTGGCCACTTTAATGGTAGGAAAGTATTTCACCCAATCTCCCTGATCGGCAGGAATCGCTTTTGTTTCCCCGTTTTGATGGTTTCCGTATTCTAGGGCTAAAGCCAAGTTTTTTGCCCTGGCAAAGGTAGGGTACAGATTCGGTTTCCCGGTTTTACTACCAAAAGCCCAAACATCTCGCCCATAACCTACTAATCCATCTTTGATAGCCGTTCTCAGGTATTCCAAATTACGAAAAGCTGCTGTCTGATAGGCTGAGTTTTCATTAGCAAACAAGCTAAATAGAATTTGTGAACCATCTGCTGTTTTGGTGCCATATCCTGTCCATTTATAAGATCTGGCTCCCCAGGAACCATTTATAATTCCGTTGGGGTATACAAAATGGATCACCTTTGATAATGATTTGCGTACGTAGTCCTCGACCTTTTTGTCTCCGGTGAAACGGGCGTATAGTGTTAACCCCCATAACGACATATCCATCTGATAACTTAGATCCACCCCATATTTTACTCCGTGAGTACGTGCAGCTTCCCCATGAATAAACTGGTCTTCATCCATTTTGGCGATGGTTTGCCAGGCCAGTTTTTTCGCTTTTTCTTTAAAAATATCTTCCTGAAGCACATTCTTCCATAACATTGCCATCGTTCCAGAAGAAGTAGGAACATAGTTGATACTGGCAAAATCAGGCTTCATTTTTTCAACCAAGTACATCCCTGCAGCCCGCATAGAAGTTTCCCAATTATTTTTTTCTTCTTTTGAAAGATGCTTCTTTAATTCGGGATAAGCGGCTGCCATCATTAACAACTGATCTGCTGTAGTGCCTGTCCATTCCCAGGGATTTTCGATCCACTCCCCGGTCTTTTCTTGTTTTGTAATTAGCCAATTTCCTAAATCTATAGCGGCTCTAAGGTATTTTTTATCGTTGGTATACTGATACATTACCGTAAAGGGATACAATGCTTCGGCAGCTCTGGTATAATAGATATCATTTTCAGGATCCAGAAGACCACCAAACTCCAGGCTATTTTTATCTAAATTTTGTTGTTTCAGTAAGGCCTCACATAATTCCTTAAGCGTTACAAAGTATTCTTTTTCGATATTAGTATCAAAAATATTTTGCGCGTTTCCTATTTCAAAAAAGAAGAACACAAATAGCAGTATGGGTAACTTTGGCTTTTTCACACGTCTAAACTTTTTAATGTTTGTTTCATTGGTTATCTTTATTAACACGTTCCTGCCAGGCTTCAAAAGCAGCATTCATTTCTAATACTTTATCGGGCATCACAGCAGCCAGGTTGTATGTTTCGCCGGCATCCCTAGACAGGTCATATAACTCCCATTGCTCTGTTTTTTCACGGACGATTTTCCAATTACCTTTACGTACTGCCGCACCATCTGCCCATTCGAAAAAAAGCGGACGGTCGATCATCAATCTATCTTTTTCGCTCATTTTCATATGAGGAGGATATGTATTACGGGCAAAGGATAGACCTTCTAAAGGAAAAATGGTATCATTCTTTGGATAACTATGCCCGGCAGCTTTCAATAGAGTTGGAAACACATCAATGAAGTGACCGTAAAATGTATCATTGATCATTCCTTTTGAATTCATCTCTGGCCAGCTCAAAATCGCAGGGGTATTAATTCCTCCTTCATAGCTATTATTTTTATACATCCTAAAAGGTGTATTGCTCACGTTGGCCCAATCACTACCCAGTGATGTCCATTGTCCTACAGTACCTATATTTCCATTTCCGGGAATCTCAACCACCTCGGCACTGCTACCGTTATCAGAAAGGAACAACACTATTGTGTTTTGTAATTTTTCCTGTGATCTAAGCGTATTAAGTACTCGTCCAATATTATAGTCCATCCGATCGATCATCGCAGCGTAGATAGCCATTTTCAGATCTTCTTTATCCTTTTCTTTTTCAGATAGACTCTCCCAAGGTACGTATATTGGTTCTGAAAGTTTAAAATCTTGCGGGATCAATCCCAATTCTTTTTGTTTTGCAAAACGTTGCATTCTAATGGTCTCATACCCGACTTTGTATTTTCCCCTGTATTTTGCTATATCTTCAGGCCAAGCCATTAACGGGTCGTGTGGTGCGGTATACGATAAATATAAAAAGAAAGGCTTTGTCTCTTTTTCTGAGGTTTCTATCCAATCTAAAGCTGCCGTAGTAAATGCATCGGTAGAGTAGTAGGTACTGTCTGGTGTGTAGGGCTCATAACGTTTTCCGTCTACATAAAAAGGACGAATACGTTTCTGAGCAGGCTTAGGTTCTCCGGGACGCCTTTCTCCCGGATTGAATTGATTAGCTGCGCCACTAAGTAGCCCGTAATATTTATCAAATCCTTTGTCTGTCGGCACGTCTACGCCGTGATGTTTCCCGGACATCCAAGTCATATACCCCGCTTCTTTCAAAGAAGCTGCTATGGTAGTGCTATTTCTCCATGTATTCTGCCAAGTACGTCCTGCCCCGACTTGCTGAGCATATAAACCGGTTAATAAAGCCGCTCTGGAAGGAAAGCATTTAGAAGTATTATAAAACTGTGTAAACCGAAGTCCGTTGTATGCCAGACTATCTAATACAGGAGTATTAATTTCACTTCCGTAGCAACCCAGATCTGACCAACCCATATCGTCTGCCAGAATCAAGATAATATTGGGCTTTTGAAACTCTTTTTTTTCTGACTGCCCATGAATTTGTTTTTTATTTTCCTTACACGAGAAAATAAGAAAGGCTAACAATATTAGGGATATTTCTCTTATCATTAGAATTCGATTTGTTAATCGCCTAGTATTTTTCCCCAGGCGTCTTTAGAAATAGTACTTTTTAAATAGTCACCGCAGGCAAAAGACAGATTACAGCCTTCTTGAAGTGCCTTGGCATGCTGAGACTTCGCCTCGGAGTTAAGACTTGGTTTCAAATCTATCTGCCCAGCTATAGTAAACATTTGTATATCTTTAGCTGTTTTGATTATAAGATCCTCTTCATTGTAAAACTGAGGGGTTAGAATGTATTTTTCAATTTTCTCAGGATTAGGATTACAATATATCTTAGCATATTTTTCGTCATTATCTGCAGATTCATGATGCAAATCAATAACGTCTCCAATCCATTTTTCGGCATCTGAAAATTCAGCTTTGTATGTATGCATTCTAAGTAAATTACGTTCTCTCATCAAACGAAAACCTTCCTTTACCGAATCATAACTCTCTTTTTTCAATGACTTAGTTATCGGGATTCGATTTTTTTCTTCGCCTGCGTTTTGAAGCATTTTAATAAGATAACAGTCCCGGTATATGTCTTTTTCAGAAATACCTTGTGATGTTTCAGAAGAACTATGAATGAATTTAGTATGTGCCTTACCTACCAGCAACCCAAAATATAAAGATATCTTTTGGCTAAACCATTTACTTTCAGGATTTTCCTTAATTTCGTATTTTAGATAATCTATAATCTTTAATAGATCTTGAGAACCAACTTTCCATCCCATTCCTAGCTGAAAATATTCATAGTTATGGTGTAATGCTTCCCTGACCGTTTTATCCAAATTAGATACTTGTAATACTTTATGTAGGTCATCACCCCATAAAAATGGAGATAGAGAAATGTCATTATTTGGGCTCAGGTTGACTTGTTCTACGATCGTACCCGAAAATAATTCAGAGGGGTTTACCAAGAAAGTCCCAAGGCCTGCGATTAGAGAAGTTCCTATGAATTGTCTTCTTTCCATAATTAGTATTATTTAATTCTATGAACCTATATTGGCTCCGCCACACGGTAAAATACACCAGGGCTTGCCTCGAAATTAAAAATTGGTTTCTAACGAATGCCCCTTGGGCTTGCCCTGAGGCAGTTTACTTTTTGTTCTGGTTTTCTACCAAATCAATGTAGTATTGAAGTTTTTGCTTATGTTTTTCTCCTCTTCTATGCCTTTTAGAAGCAACCTCAATATTGATTTTCTTTTCAAAAAAATCACTGTCTGCTCTCATAAACTGGTGACCCAGTTTTAATGCCTGAGCATACAGGCTTTGTTTTTCTGCTTTAGCCAGAGCCTCTTCCAATGAAAATTTAGGTGTTTCCTTATTTTTTATATTCCGTACAAGCTGAATAATTTCATTCTTAGGATTATATACATTAGGATCCTCGATTAATTTATTGATTAGATATGCATCTCCATTGTAATACGCTTTGCTATATCTATCCAAATCGACATAAAAAGATTGCTTCTCCTGGTTCAAGCTCTTCCAGTCTTCCTTCCATTGTTTTTCTGTTTTAGGAAAAAAAGTTTTAATCTGTGCTAAATCTACCATCATTTTGCCCGAAATAACTTTTTCAATTTTGCTAACAGGAAGATAACGTGATGCAGAATGTTCAGAAAGGTTATAACTCAAAATATGAGGATGAAAAGGCTCTTCTGTACCAAGATCAAAAACGTGCGTAAAAGTGACCACATCGTGATAAATTGCAGAATTTGAAGGCGAAGGCCTTTCTTCTACATAGTGATCGAGATTTGTAATTCTACAAATAGGTTTAAAAATTCGATCTGCAGCCAGATGCCCGGACCAACCTAAAACATAAGACATTTTTTCGCTTCTGAGATCATCGTTCTTCCAGTCGTCTCTCCATTTTTCTAAAAGTGGAAGGATAAACTTATCTCCTGATCGGCTTACACTTCCTAACCTAAGAGCCTCTGGAAATTTTTGGATGCAATTCAAAATTGTCTTGCTGAATTCGGGATCAAGACTCACTAATCTAGCACAATCTTCAGCTACTGCAATATGTGTTATTCTTTCTGACATGGCTAAAAAAAATTTTTAGTTATCTACTTTATAAGTATATTTTTTCTCCATTTCATCATAATATGCTTTTAAAACATGAAATGCGTCTTTTTTAAAACCTCCATCAGAGATCAATCCCTTTCGATTCCAACCATCCTGAATAATGGGGAGATTTCTACGTGGTGATCTAAAATCTGCCAGAATCCAAGGAGTCATGCCTCTTAGCGTAGGAATCTTTTTAAGCATCTTGATTTGTTCCTCGTACAGATATTTTTGGTAATCTTCTGTCCATCGTGTTAGTTTATCTCCGTGATAATTATACAAAGCTCCACCTCCGAATTCGCTCACAAAGAATGGCTTATCTGACGGTAAATCCCAGGTTACTTCACTACATCTTGCTGGCAAACCAGAGTACCAACCAATATATTCATTACAGGCGAGCATATCCACGTCTACCGCAAAAGGATCCGGAATTTTTACGGTGTTTGCTGTACTTTTTTCATCTCTTTCGAGCGCAGCACTAATAAAACGAGTGTCGTCGATTGCTAATGCAATATCTTTAAGTTTTTTAAGAAAGATTAATCTTGATTCGACTTCTGGAGTTTCATTGGCTACAGACCAAACAATAACACTCGCTCTATTTTTATCACGATGCACGAGGGTTTCGAGTTGCGACTTAGCCTGATTAAAAGCTACCGGATTTTCGTAATCGATCCCCCAATATACCGGGATTTCTTCCCAAAGCAATAATCCCAATTGATCTGCTAACCTAGGCATATTTTCGTTATGGGGATAATGCGCTAGCCTAACGAAATTACAATTTAATTCTTTTGCCCATCCAAAAAGCATTGTTGCATCCTCGATACTGTGGGCACGTCCTTTCCGCAAGGGGTTTTCTTCGTGAAGGCTAATTCCCCTAAGAAAAATAGACTTTCCATTTAAAAGAATGTCATCTCCTTTTGCTTCAATAGTTCTGAAACCGATTTGATCTGTTATCTTATCCGTTCCAGAAGTTATGGTGACATCATATAATTTTGGTCTTTTGGGATACCATTTTTTTAATTTTTTGGCAGAAAAATCAAACTCATAGTTACCTTCTGAATTTGTCATTCCTTCTATTTTTATTTTCACTTCGGGAATTTCAATCGTTACCTTCTGAGTTTTCAGATCTCCTCCTAATTGTAGGTATCCTTTTACGCTATCGGGAGTATCTTTATCCAGCTGAATAGCGTAATCCTGAATATAGGTTTTAGGAACCTCGATTAGCTTTACACTTCGTGTAATTCCGCCATAATTCCACCAATCTGTAGTCAAATTTGGCACTCTGTTTTTCTCACGTCTGTTATCAACCCTAACAACTAGTGAGTTATCTTTAGATTTCAGTAGCTGCGTGATATCAAAATTGAAAGGGTCATAACCTCCAAGATGTTGTCCTACTTTCACTCCATTGAGATACACGTCCGTTTGATAATTGGCTGCTCCAAAATAGAGAATCAATCTTTTATCTTCTTGCAGTTCATTATCAAATTTTGTCCTGTACCATAGAGAGCCTTCATAATATTGTAACTTTTCCTTCTGCGAATTCCAATCTCCCGGTACGGCAATTTCATCACTAAGTTCAAAATTATATTCGATCCTGTCCCATCTATTTTTCATCTGCTTATCGGTATAATAGGGTTTTGCGGATTCTTTTGTGGATTCTGCCTGATCAAAAGGCGTCCAATTTCGGTGATTTCTATATCCTGTTTCGTAAGGATCAATTACAAATTTCCAATTACCATTGAGCAATGTAGCCGGACGATTATAAGCGTTATGCAATAATGGAAGGTATCGGTTTTCTTGTTGGGATGATACATTATATACAGATAACAGAAAACTAAAAAAAATAGTAATAGTTTTGAGTAATTTCATTGTAGCGACTTTTTGTGTTTTTTAAATTTCTTCTTTACTATTCCAAATTATTTCTTCCTTTTTCCAGATCTTCTCGTTATACTCTATCCCCAAACCAGGTTTTTCAAAGATGGGAAGCTTTCCATTGACTGGAACTACCGGAGTGTGCCAGTCTTTTTGCTTTTCGTGGCCCATTACCCTATATTCCTGGTGTCCTGTAAGTACCGGGCAAACTGCAAATAATTGATTAGGAGCCGCGGCCATTGGCCCAGCCTTGGGTGAATGTGGGGTAAACCCTATGCCGTATTCTTTTGCGATATATGAAACTTTTAATGCCCTAATCATACCTCCTACATAAAAAACATCAGGTTGCAAAATATCCATGGCCTTGATTTCGCACATTAATCTAAACTGGTCTACACTGCTGTCCTGTTCTCCCCCGGCAATCGCACAGGTAGTCGCCGATTCCTTTACTAATTTGTGAGACCATAGATCCTGCCAGTAGCAGGGTTCTTCAAAGAACTTGACATCATAACTTTCCAACATTTTTAATACTTCAATGGCTTCTTCGGCCGTGTAAGAGCTGTTTCCATCAACATAAATGGTAAAATCGTCTCCCATGGTTTTCCTTACATAAGGAACGAATTGATTAGTTCTTGTAATGTAAGGTTCTATATTTTTCATTCGTCCACCAATCTTGATCTTTGTAGCTGTAGCTCCGGTAGCTTCAGCGGTTTGCTTAATTAAATCTGTTTCGTTTTCTATAGGATTTTCCCGGTCAAGGCTAGAAATATATACGGGATAATTATCTCGCACTTTTTCTCCTAAAAACTGGTAAACTGGTTTATTCGCTTTTTTGCCTAATAGATCCCAAATTGCTACTTCGATGATTCCTACAGAATTCCAAAAAGGCAGACCTACATATTTGTAATTACGATCAATTCTGAGCAATTCTGAAGGGTAGTGAGCTATATCGCGTGCATCCTTTCCTAGAAAAAAAGGAGCAATCAACTTTTTGAACATCGTAAATGTGCTAAAAAGTCTCTTGTCATTAACTCGGGTAACTCCATACTCTCCTTCTTTATCTGTTACTCTGATAAAAACCCTGGATTTCGTTTTGACTACTTCAATTTTGTCGATTACAACGGGATTTGATATTGTTTTTTTTACACGGCCTGTTATCTCATTCTCCAGATTGCTTAAAGGGACATTTCCTTTTGCAATATTTCTATCAAGGTTGGTCCTAGTACTATCACCACAAGCTAATGCAGGAACAATAAAAGCAGTAGCTCCTGCCGTTGCCGTCTTTTTCAGAAATTTTCGTCTATCTAGCATTACTTATTTCTTTTTAATAGTTGTAATGATATCTTGATCATTGATTATCTTTCCGTTTACGGAAATGTTCTTTAGCAATAAGTCTTTGGTATGATTTGCAATTACAGGAGCCGGGGATCTTTTCACGGAAATATTTTCCATGTAGATTTTATGAATATTTTCTTCAACCCGGCCATTAATTTTTATAGAAATCTCTGAAGCTTCTTCTAGTGTTATATTTTGAAAGTAAAAATTGTTATACTTCACAAAATGTTTATTGCCTCTCCATCCCTTATAATCTGTGGTAAATTCGAATCCATATTTAACGGGATTCTTTACCTGCATATTTCGCATATACACTTCTTCTATGAAACCTCCACGATCCGGATTGCTTTTGAACTGAAAAGCATGCTTATCACTACCCCGAAGGATATTGTTTTCGGCAAATACATTGCGTACACCTGCTGACATTTCTGAACCAATACAAAATCCGCTCCCTACAATATTGGTAAAATCGTTATTCCGGATAATGATATTTTCTGAAGGAGGATACGGCCATCCATCCTGATCACGACCCGCTTTGATCGCAATACAATCATCATGCGTATTGATCACACAATGCTCAATCAATACATTTTTGCAACTTTCAGGATCAATACCATCGTCATTGGTTATACCGCGTTGAATATTCAGTCTTCTTACGGTAATATTTTCTGAAAGAATCGGATTGATGGTCCAAAACGGAGTGCTTTTTATAGTAAAATCTTCGAGCAGAACATTTTTACATTCGATAAACTGGATTCCGGTTGGGCGTAGAAAATGTTCTTCTCCAAATACACGCTCTTCTAATGGTATTTTATCATTTCCCATTTGCCGGGCACGCATTTTATCTGGTTTTTGCTTTTGTTTCCAGGATGCCCAGATTTCTTCACAATGACCATCGATTATCCCTTTACCCGTAATCGCTATATTTTCTTGTTCAATGGCATAAATCAAGGGAGAGTAATTCATAATAAAAGTGCCCTCCCATCTCATTTTTACTACAGGTAGATAATCCAAAGGATTTGGAGAAAAATTTAAAACCACACCTTCCAAAAGGTGTAAATTCACATTAGATTTCATAAAAATGGAACCTTTTACAAAGTAATCCCCAGGTGCCACGCTTATAGTTCCTCCGCCATTTACAGATACCTGCTCAATTACTTTATTAATAGTTTCTCTAAAATTAAGGGTATCAGAAATTGAATAGGTGGTATCCTTAAATGTAGGAGGAACAATTTGTTTCAAAATATCGGGCATGGTATGATTCCAAGCGGTATCTATTTTGGCCTGAGCATAATTTTCATCAAAACTATGCTCTGCCTTCTGATTCTTTTTACAAGAGATGGTTATTATTAGAATAAGTATGAGAAGTATTTTTTTCATTAAATATGTTTTTTACTTACCTCAATAAGAAGACGATCTTCTTATTGGTATGCACTTTGGTACACATCGCTTAAAAATCGCATTCCGAAACTGGTGGCTATATCCCGATAATACAGCTGGAATGTTCCGTCTTTTTTGGCTCGTTGACGAATTTCGTAATAAGCTCCTGCCAAATTAGGATCTTTGTGATTTTCGCTGAATTGATTTTTTAACGTAAAATCCAATGCACGTTTAATATTTTCTTCAAAATCAGTAATTCCCAGTTCGTATAACTGCAACCACAAAATCCCTGCAAAGCTTGCTGCGCTACCACATGGGCTACGTTTGTCGTGATTACTATCTAAATAACTGCTATACCAAATCACTCCTGTTCTATCCTGCACACCTGCAAGTGCTCTGGCAGTTTTGACAGCGGCATCCAAATATTTTTGTTCATTGGTAAGGGTGTAGGCCTCAATTAATGCCTCGGCATTCCAAGTATTAAATCGACCATGAATTTTACCCGTTTCTGGATCATTAGGTTCAAAATCCATCCACCAACCGTTTTCGGATTGGTCATCAACTAGTTTATTACATATTTCCAGAAATGCTTTTTTATAGCGTTCTTCCCCTGTATGGGTATACATGTCTCTCCAGAGATATCCTTCGGCATTGGGTCTAGCTACATGCTTAATAGTGAGGGGTAGGCCTTGGTGTTGTGCATGAGGGCTACGATCTTTCCAAACTTCTCCTGTTTTGCCATCTACAATATTATAACTAAGTCTCTCTTCTGGTATATATAGATGGTCTAAAATCCATGCACCAGCACTGGTAGCCACATCTGCATATGTTTTATCGTTTGTCATATCGGTAAGATTGAACAGACCTGGAGTACCATCGGCAATCGTTGTGGTATTGATCAAATCTCCAAGCTTATTTCCATGTTTGGCATTAAGATACCCTTCTAGTTTATGGCCTTTAGGAAATTGTAATCCCACCCACCAATTTCCAGCTCGAATAGCGACATCAAGCGCTTTTTGATTGCCAGTTACTTCATAAGCTTCTAACAACCCATAAATAGCTTGTCCGGTATGCCAGGCGGCTTCATATTCTTTCCATTCTCCAGAAATGATATGATAATTACCCTTGGCCATTCCGTGTTCGTCAATCATGGCTTCACTGGTATGTTGTATAGCTTGATTTAATGATTTGACTATTTTTTCTTTGTATTCTAGATCCAAAGGTAATGTAGACTTTTGAGCGCATGCCTGAATCATAAAACTCATCGAAAGTATAACTGCAATTCTAATTTTCATCGGTTTACTTTTTTGTAAATACAAAGCTTTCTTTATATAAAGTATTTCCCTTTACATCCATAGTATCCAATCCCTTTACATCGATTAAATATATCCCATGACGATCCATTTTTCCTTGTTGATGATGTATCATTAGATTTTTGATTTTAAAATCTTTGGCATGAGCTACAATCATAGAACCAGGTGATTGTATATAACTTACTGTATTATTCCAGTATTTGATTTTCTTATTGCCTTTTGGCTTTTTCCATCCGGCAGTAATCGTATTATCTGCATCGGGTACGGTTACCTTTACATTTTCTAAAGTGATTTTGGAAATTTCTTTTTCAGGATAACCCGAGAAGTATAGCAAACCATTAGTAGTTATGTCAATATCTTTGAAATTAATATTCTTTATAGTTCCTATTGCTGAGAGGCTATCTCTTCTGTGCGTATCCACGAATATACCATATTCATCCTTTTGTCTTCCTCCGGTTTTGATAGTTATATTTTTGAAACTAAGATCAGAATATATCCCTCCATCCATCATAAAAAGAGCAATACCATAACGCGAGTTTTTTATTCTAACATCCTGAAAACTACAGTTTCTGGTATGATAAGAAGATCCTGTTCCCAGTTTGAGGGCCGCATCATCACTCTCCAAAATACAATTTTTTACGAGAATATTTTCTGTATACCTACTTCTGTTAAGAGCTTCATTTTCAAAATATTTTGAACTTCTTTTATTTTTTATACAAATTGCATCATCTCCCGTGGATATAATACAATTGGTGATCAGTATGTTTTTTGAGTTTATAATATCGATTCCATCGGTGTTTGGGCTTCTTGGATGATTCTTGATGGTAAGACTATCAACCGCTACATCTTCACAAAAATTGAACACCAAACAATGAGATGGACTATTCACCAAAGTAATTCCGGAAACTGATACATTCTTTGCGTCCTGAATGACAATCCAGGGTCGCGGACGTTGATCGTAATTCCATTGCTCGTCAAAAAAAGATTCTCCGTTTCCATTAATAACTCCTTTCCCTCTTATGGTAAGATTATCTGCATCTGGGGCAAAAATGAAATTAGGCCCTGAATAATTTTGCATATTTGAAGAAGCTATCAACTCGGCTCCTTCGTTTAACTGGAGCGTCATGTTTGGTCCTAAAGTTAGACTACCTGTATAAAACTTTCCTTTGGGAATAATTACTTTTCCTTTGTTTTCAATTGCTTTCTCAATCGCTTCCTGTATGGATTTTGTATTTAACGTTTTTCCATCTGGTATAGCTCCATATGCTACAATATTAAAACTACGATCATTATTTATTTGACAGGATATTGATATCAACACTGTTATTGTTAATATGAAAAATCTCATACTCTTGTTTTTTTTGGCATGAGTTACTACCAGCCTATCCGTTGTAGAATAGGCTTGATAATAACTCTTTTCAAACAAACTAATATGAAACACTTTTAAAAAGTTATTTAAGCTTTAAGATTATTCTCTTATATTTCCATCAATATTACGTGTCCAACCTAAAGTCCAATCATTATCTGCAGGAACAGCTCCTATGTAATTTACATTCTCGAAGAACGAGCTTAATGGTCCGGCTTCACGAGAATTTACGGTTGAAGTTCCTACATAAGAATTTTCAATTTGGAATGATGCGATAGAATTATTGAAAGTAGGGTCATAATCACCATCAGTAGGGTTAAAAAGATCTGCAGAACTATGAAACCCTGTTCCGCTATCCTCATCATTACTAAATGAGGCCGAATTACTGAAAATATTTTCTCCTGTAGTAGTAAAAGCCTCTGATCCATCGCTAAACCTTATTGATCGATCCACTCCTGTTACAACACTATTATAGATACGAGCTTTTGCATTATTTCTTATTCTGAAACCATTTCCTGCCGGACCTTGAGAAGAATCGTTAAATCCTACACCGGTAATAGTGATGTTCGACAATATCGTATTTGATTCGTCTCTACCTTCGATAGCGTTACTCGTGGAAATACTGTTCACTACCCAAAATTGGCCGTGCCCGTTCCACATGTCATCAAAACGAATACCTGCATCTTCGCAATCGGTAGCTATGATATACCTGATATTTACATTTCCTTCGTTAACTCTAAATGCATTATCCAAAGACTTAAATACCTGAACATATTCGATTACAGTCTGGTCACCAACATTTTGAATCTGGAAAGTGTCATCATTACTCCCTCCGTACTCAATACGAACATACTTTATCACACCAGAATTGTCACCTTGGCCGCTTCCGTTAATTTGAATCCCACTCCAATCCCCATGTGCAGGGTTTCCAGATTGTCCTGGCGCCGTATTAAAAGAAGTAAATACAATGGGATCTTCTGCTGTTCCATCTGCTACAATCATTCCAAATTCTCTCACATCAAGTCTAGAGGAAGCGTCCTTACCGTAGATCGTGGTCCCAGGTTCGATAGTCAACGTTGTCGACTGCCCTACCGAAACTTCACCATCTAGCAGATAAAGGTTATCATTGGTCAGTGTTTCATTAAAGTTGATAATCCCATTTATCTCTTTATACGTCTGACCCTCTATAGTTACGTCTTCTATCGTGTACTGCGGAATAATTTCAGATACGGTAACCGAAAAAGTAGCAGTATCAGTTTGATTTAGACGATCAGTAATTAAAAAATTAATATCTCTGGTAGTACCCAACCAATCTGTAGGTATTTGAAATAGAAATGAATAGGTGTCAGTGCCCCTTGCGCCATCATAATTTATCTGATCTATAACGGAATTTCCTTCAGTAACTCGTAACGATGTAAGCGCTACTGAAGCGTTGATTGAAGCACTAATATTAATTAATTGTCCAGCTCCCAATTCGGCACTGTTATCTGTGAGTTCAATTTCGGGACTGTTATATTCCGGTGGTGGAAAATTTTCGTCATCATTTCTATCACACGAGGTGAATACAACTGTACATAAAATCAAAATGTATGCTTTATATAAAATATGTTTTCTCATAATCATTAAAATTTGAAATTAACACCAAATCTACCTGTCCAACCATATAATTCATAGTTGGTTACCTGGCTCCTGATATTTTGAAATTCTACAACAGGATCGTCTAATAAATTTTGCATCTCTACGAAAAAGGTAAGGTGGTCATTTAGTTTGTAGGAAGCATTTCCGTCTAATTGGTAACGTTCTTCAAGAAATAAATCAAATTCGGGATCGTCTGAAAAACTTAGTAATGATCTATCATTATAATTAAGAGACAAACGGGCACTAAATTTTTTCTTATCATAATACAAGGCAGCATTCCAGGTATTATCTGCTTGTCCTACAAACGGGATGTCTTCTCTTCTTAGCTCTTCTCCTGTGTCTTCGTCAAAACTCACAAAGGTACTTTCGCTGTTTACATATGTGTAATTGAGATATACTCCAAAGCCCGATAAGAATCCTGGTAAAAAGCTGAATTTTTTTGACAGTGCGATTTCAACTCCCAGTAATTGCGAATTTTCTCCATTAACAGGTTCCTGCAGTCGCCATCCATCGAAAGCACCTCCGTCTACGAAAGAAATCTGGTCAAAAATAAAATCGTCTATATCTTTATAAAATACTCCTCCCGAAGCGATACCATCTGTTGCGAAATAATGCTCTATTTGAAAATCGAAGTTTTGGGATAAAGCGGGTTGCAAATCAGGATTTCCTCTCTCTAGAACTTCTCCAGCAAAATTTCTATTTTCTCTTGGCACTAAATCAAACAAATCTGGCCTTGCAAAAGATTTATTATATGATAAACGAATATTAGTAAGATCTGTCAATGTGTACTTTAGATGAATACCAGGTAGCCAAAAATCATAAGATGGAGAGCCAAAAGCAGGTTCTGCAGAAAAATCACCATTGAGTTCTTCAATAACCCTTATAGCAGTATACCCTGCATCAGTATTTTCGTATCTAACCCCTGCCAAAACTGTCAAATTATTAAAATTAATTTTCCCTTGAATGTAACCTGCTTGAACATCTTCAGTGAGGTCAAAAGTGTCTCTCTGCTCATTTTGAAATGCATTGTCTTCTTCAAATTCGTACAGATCAAAATTGTCAATAAAATGTCTTCTAGTCCTTGAAGGTGATGGAAAAGCTCCAAGATTATATCTTCCTCCCAGAATTGATCCTTGATCGTCACCAATTACCTGATCTAAAGTGTAAACCCCGTCGAAGTCTCCATATTGTCTGTTGACTCTTCTTCTTAAATTCTCTTGAAAACGAAATTTACCGCCCAATTTAATCTGCCCGTTCGCTTTAGTACCTAGGACATAAGGTATAGTCATATTAAAATATGTAGTTTGTATATTACCTTGTGTCAGTTGAGGTACGTCTCTTTGATATCCACTGAATTCTAATTGTGTCGCATCTGTTGGATCAAAATCCAACGGAATGAATTGTGGAAAATCCCGTTCTGAAAGATCTATCCTATAGGTGATTCCCCTCCTTCTGAAAACAGAACGCTCAACATTTTGAATTCGTTCTGATCGAGAAGCAGAATATCCATAATCTAATTTTCCAAATGAACCTATATTCTGTTCTCCTCCAAAGGTAAAAGTAACGTTCTCTCTTGTCACAATTTGATCTGCTACATCTTTACGAAAACGTGCATCGGTATCAGGTCCTCCTGCAATATCAGGATTCAATGGATCTAAGAATTCTCCTCTTGCCCTATATCTTATTCTATATCTTTCTGATTCATCCTCGAGTCGGTTTAAAATGAATTTAGCAAAAATCTTTGATCGTTCGGTAAATTTATAATCAATAGTCGTATTCACTCCAAATCGTGTTCTTACATTCTCACGAGGGCGCAGTTCAAGTTCATCTAAAACAGTAGCTCTAAAACTGTTAGGATCGCTTGACTCTCCAATTCTTCTTTCTCTCCATAGAGTTTCAAATCTTTCTTCACCTATAACCGTATTATAATAACTTCCTCCTACCAATACTCCTAATTTACCATCAGCAAAACGCTTATCAAATTTTAGTTTTGTCCTTAGACTTCCTTCTTCAAAAATATCAGCGTATCCACCTGCAATGGTTCCTTTAATTGTCCCTTTACGGCTTCTAGCCGTAGGTGTAATTAAATTTACGGCACCCCCTATAGCATCTCCATCCATATCAGGAGTAGGAGCCTTTGTAACTTCCATAGAAGAAAGAAGTTCTGCTGGTATTAAATCTAATGATTCTGTACGAGCACCATTTCCGTCGGTCACGGGCAATTGAGCACCATCAATTGTAACTGTAGTAAAGTTTCTAGGAGTACCACGCACTCTTATATTGGCACCTTCGCCATTATTACGCTCAATATTCACACCAGGCACTCTTTGTAAAGCTTCACTCACATTAATATCTGGAAACTGGTTTACCAGATCTGCCGAAACCACTGTCTTTATATTATCTGAAGTTCTTTGAAGGTTGTATGCTTTTTGTTGTCCTTCAACATTGGCAGTTACAATGACCTCTCCCAACTCATTAGTGGAGGGTCTTAATACAATGTCTCCAAGATTTATAACTGAAGTTCCTGATATTTCAATTTCCTGTTCAAACGTATCAAAACCCAAATAGGATACTTGAATAGTATAAGTTCCTTTAGGAACTTTATCTAAAGTAAATAAACCATCCCAATCTGTAGAAGCACCTAAATTGAGTGATTTAATAATCACATTTACACCAGGCAAGGGATCTTCAGAGTCACCAAGAATTTTACCTGTAACCGTAGCATATTCTTGTTGTAAACTCTCAACGACATCAATTTTTGACGTGTTTTCTACCGCAATAGCCGACTGGACAAGTCCGAAACTAATCAGCAGAATCAATACTTTTTTGTAAAGTCTCGTAATTTCATTCATGTTTTCATAGATTAAATTTGAGAATTGTTTGTTTTCCTTCTTGATCAATTACATCCTATAATTTTTTTATGTAAATTCTAAAACATTATGCAATCGATTGCATATTATAAATAATTCTTAAAAAATGCAAATATTACCTAATAATTTTGTTAAAAACCTTTATTTTTGTTAAAAAGATTAGTAAAGCGTACATATTATATGGAAATAATACTTTGTTTTTTAGAAAATAATCGTTTTTATGCAATCGATTACATAATTTTACGATATTTGTATTTTTGATTAAAAATTATAACTAGTACATTTAATTATACGGTTTCTACTTGATTTTTGTATTTTACGCCTAATGAACTCTAAGAAAACTACCATACATGATATTGCTGAAAAGCTGAATATAACCGCTTCGACAGTCTCGAGAGCCCTAAATAATAACCCCAGGATAAGTGAAGCTACTAAGAAAACAGTACTAGATATGGCTAGAAGCCTTAACTATCAGCCAAATAATTTGGCGGCTGCTTTAAGAAAAGGAAAAAGTCAACTCATCGGTGTAATTGTTCCAACTATTAATAGAGCATTTTTCTCTTCTGTTATTCGCGGAATAGAAGAGTTAGCCAATAAGCTAGATTATCGCGTAGTGGTTAGTCAGTCTAATGAAGATGTCGATAACGAAATAGCAACCCTCAATGCTTTAATTAATGCGAGAGTTGATGGAATATTGGTATCCATAGGCAAGAACACAAAACAATTTGGTCATTATCAAGAGTTAATCGAACGGGGAATCCCTTTGGTTTTATTTGATCGAACGACTAATGAGATAAGCACCAGTCAGGTAGTCATTGATGATTTTGTTGCTGGCTATATGGCTACTGAGCACCTAATCAAGCAAGGTTGTAAGAAGATTGCGCATATAACCAACTACCATAAAGTTAATATATATAAAGAACGCTATAGAGGATATTTAGAAGCTTTGAAAGATTATAATATTCCTTTTGAAAAATCCCTTGTTCTCGAAGGCAATATGCAACTTGAAGATGGGAGAGAATGTACAAAACAACTCATCGCTTCTGGAGAAGAATTTGACGCTATTTTCTCTGCCAGTGATTACGCTGCAATGGGAGCTATGCAGGTTTTGAAAGAAAAAAACATAAAAATTCCAGAAGAAGTTGCTCTTGTAGGATTTAGTAACGAACCTTTTACTTCTTTTACAGACCCTCCTTTAACTACTGTGGATCAATTCCCAATAGAAATGGGACAAGCCGCTGCAGAATTATTTTTCGAAATTCTCAATTCTACTAAAAAGAAAATTATCCCACAAAAAACCGTATTACACCCCGAGCTCATTGTAAGGGCTTCTTCACTCAAGAAGGGCAAATAGAAAGCAACTATGGATCAAAATTCAAAAATAAGAAGTTTTAAAAAGAAAGACAATCGATTGCACGTATCGTCAAACGGTTTTATGTCTCCTGATTTTCTCCTACAAAGTGAATTTTCTAAAAAACTATATTATAATCATGCAAAAAATCTTCCCATAATAGATTATCATTGTCATCTTTCTCCAGAGTTAATAGCCAATGATAAACAATTTGAAAATTGTTCTCAGGCATGGCTAGCTGGCGACCATTATAAATGGAGAGCGATGCGCACACTGGGTGTAGATGAAAAATTCATTACCGGTGATGCATCTGATATCAAGAAATTTGGAAAATGGGCAGAAACCGTACCTTATACCATAAGAAACCCATTATTTCATTGGACGCATCTAGAACTTCAACGTTATTTTGATATTGATCAATTACTCTGTAAAGAAAATGCAGTTGAAATATATGAAAAAACCTCTGCCGTATTACAACAGAAAAGTCATAGTACCAATGGTCTTTTACGCCAAATGAATGTTGAAGTAGTATGTACAACCGATGACCCAATTGACGAACTAATCCATCATCAAAAAGCAAAAAAAAATAAAATTAACTCTAAGCTTTTACCAACCTTTAGACCAGATAAAGCATACACAGTTGAAAATCCCTTAGAATATTTGGATTATCTTGAAAAGTTAGGTGATGTTTCGGACATTAATATTGACTCATACCAGGATCTGATAGCTGCGCTTAATGATAGAATTGTTTATTTCCATAAACACGGAGGATGTCTCTCTGATCACGGCCTGGAACAATTATATTATTTTGAGCTCGGAACTTATGATATAGATATTCTTTTCAACAAACTTAAAAATAAGAAGTCTTTAGACCATCAAGAAACTAATTATTTTAAATTCGAGACGTTACTTCATCTCTGCAGAATGTATCATGCCCAAGGCTGGACTCAACAGTTTCATCTAGGTGCTTTAAGAAATACTAATCAAAGAATGCTTGCTCAGCTTGGACCTGATACGGGTTTTGATTCTATTGGAGATTTTTCTCAAGCCGCTACGCTGAGTAAATTTCTGAATGCGCTTGATACCACTAATCAGTTAACCAAAACTATTATTTACAATCTTAATCCTGCAGATAATGAAGTTATGGCTACTATGACAGGTAACTTTAATGACGGAAGCGTAAAAGGTAAAATACAATTTGGCTCGGCTTGGTGGTTCCTAGATCAAAAAGATGGTATGGAAAAACAAATCAACTCGCTTTCTAATCTAGGACTTTTAAGCTGCTTTATAGGAATGTTGACCGACTCGCGCAGTTTTTTGTCTTTTCCCAGACATGAATATTTTAGACGGATTCTTTGCAATATTATTGGACAAGATGTAGAAAACGGAGAACTTCCAGCTGATGAAAAATGGCTAGGCAAGATTATAAGTGATGTCTGTTATAACAATGCGAAAGAATATTTCGGTTTTTAAAGACGTTAGGCTATGAAAAAGTTAAACAGAGATACATCAAATTCTATCTCCAGAAGACCCATCAAGGTACTACAATTTGGGAAAGGGAACTTTTTACGCGGTTTTGCCGATTGGGTGATCGATATTCTAAATGAAAAAACAGATTTTAATGGAGATATTCAAATTATTGAATCCAATGATAACGGGCTTGCTGCAAAAATTAACAGGCAAGAGGGTCTTTATCATGTGCTTTTAGAAGGATTGCAAAATGGTAAAAAGCTTCAACAAATAAGAATTGTAAAGAGTGTGCGAGGAGTTTTTAATCCTAATGACGATTATAAAGCTTTCCTCAAAATGGGTAAGAATCCAGATCTCGAATTTATCATTTCGAATACAACAGAAGCTGGTATTATTTTTGACCCCAATGATATTGATTATAACACCTTACCTAATTCGTTTCCAGGTAGATTAACTGCATTTCTATATTACCGCTTTTTACATTTTAAAGAAGCTAATAATAAAAAACTCATTGTTCTGCCTTGCGAACTCATTGACTATAATGGAGATACGCTCAAAGAGATAATCTTGCGTTATGCCAATCTGTGGAAGCTTCCCGGCCGATTTAAAATTTGGCTTGATGATCATACGATGTTTTGTAACACCTTGGTAGATCGAATTGTTACGGGGTTTCCTAGAGATCGAATTGTAGAAATTCAAGAAAACATTGGATTTACAGATGACATGGTGGTAACGGCAGAACCTTACCATTCATGGATAATAGAAGATCAAGGTAACGTCAAGAATGTATTTCCCGTCGAAAAAGCTGGATTAGAAGTTAAATTTGTGACTAATTTATCTATATATAAAACCAGAAAAGTAAGAATTCTAAACGGTGCGCACACTGCGATAGCTACTTATGGCTATCTGAAGGGATTAGAAACCGTAAACGAAATATTTGATAACCCGAAAATCGAGCACTTTATAAGACAACTAATTTTTGATGAAATTATACCCACAATAGATCTTCCGGAAGAAGAATTGAGAGTCTATGCAAATTCTGTGATTGAACGGTTTAAGAATCCCTTTATTAAACACAAATTACTTAGCATTTCCCTCAATTCGATAGCAAAGTTTAAAGTGCGAGTAGTACCCTCATTACTTGTTTATTATGAAAGAAAAAATAAGCTCCCTAAAGGTCTTGTAAGTTCTTTTGCTCATCTTATTGTGTTCTATCGAGGTCATTTCAATGAAAAAAGGATTCCTTTACAAGATGATAAAGCTATTATAGATTTTTTTGCAATCCTATGGGAAACCTCAGATACTAATCATATAGTAAATCAAGTACTTTCTAATACGGTTTTTTGGGAAATGGATTTGACCAAGATCTATGGATTGCAGAAACAAATTGTAGGCGAGATTCAAGAAATTTTAAAAACTGAAATAATAACTAATACAAAATAAATCATGCTACTTACCCTAATAGCGGATTAATTAATCTTAACGATTTTGTAAACTCATACGTCAATTCGCATGTTTCTGAAAAGACTCTCTAATCTAGGGAGTCTTTTTATTTATTAACGGTTTATTATTTGCATGTATTTTCTAAAATGGTTTTGTATTGTATATTTACTGAAAACATAAGTTAATGTCTTCTCAATCTCGTCTGGATCGTGCTTATAAAAATGCCAAAGTAATTCCGTTTGATAATACATCCAAATTCATTCTTTTTAGTGACTGTCATAGAGGGGACAATAGCTTTGCAGATGAATTTGCAAACAATAGAAACATTTACATTCATGCATTAAAGCATTACTACAAAGAAGGATTTACGTATTACGAACTTGGTGATGGCGATGAACTCTGGGAAAATATAAACTTTAGTATGTTGCTTCGAGCCCACAAAGATGTATATGATTTACTTCAGCTTTTTTATAAAGAAAATAGATTACAAATGATATGGGGGAATCACGATATGGTATATCGAGATAAAGCTTATGTAAAAAAGCATCTTAGCTATTATCTTGATCATAAACTGAATAAAGAAGTTCCTCTTTTCCCGGGTATCACATTTGAAGAGGCCATCGTACTCAAACATGAAATTACATCGCAAGAAATTTTTCTATTGCATGGGCATCAGGCAGATTTTATGAATTATAATGGATGGCGTATTCATAGATTTTTGGTGCGTATTTTATGGAGACCTTTACAAGTCATAGGAATTTTAGATCCCACCAGCCCTGCCCATAATTACAAAGAAACGATACGTGTAGAGCGAAGAATAAAAAAATGGATTCTAAAGCAGAAGAATAAACTTACGGTCATGGGGCATACTCATCGCCCAAGATTTCCTGAGCCTGGCGGTACAGCACTTTTTAATGATGGAAGTTGTGTACATCCAAGGTGTATTACCGGAATAGAAATTGATCATGGGACTATTGCACTAATTAAATGGCAAATCTCAACTACCGAAGACGGTATCTTAAGAATCGTAAGGTCCGTACTTGAAGGTCCAAGAAAGCTTACCGATTTTATTACAGAGTAAGTAGACTTATCATTTAGGGATACTACACAATATATAATAGATCACATTCCAATACGGCACAATCTTATATCGTATTTCATTTTTCTAGGAATTTTAACTTTTGGAGAGAGTTGGATCATCCTATCACTTCATTATTTTAAGAATTCCTTAATTACACTCTTTATTTGGGTTAAAAAAACGATCAAGTTAAAAGATTACATCAATGGTTGTAAGAATCACTCTATATTCAAGACTTCTTCAATCTGCGGAGCGTATTTTTTGATGGTCATTTCAACACCAGATTTTAGTGTCATTTGATTTACGCTACAACCCACACATGCACCCTCTAGTTGTACCTTAACCCTTTTATCGTCCTCAATAGCAACCAAAGAAATATTACCTCCGTCACTCTCCAAAAAAGGCCTGATTTCATCTAGGGCTTTTTCTACATTTATTCTTAATTCTTCAGAAGTCATTCGTTATTTTTTTACAGCAGAACATCCTGCCATTGTTGTTATTTTAATTGCTTCAGTTGGAGGTAAACTCTCATTTCTGTCAACTACTTCTTGAACTACATTCTTTGTTAATTCTTCAAAGGCCTTTTCAATAGGAGTAGCCGTTTGTAACGCTGCAGGTCTTCCAACATCTCCCGCTTCACGAATGCTTTGGACTAAAGGAATCTCACCCAAAAACGGAACCTCTAGATCTTCGGCCAAATATTTAGCTCCCTCTTTACCAAAGATATAATATTTATTGTTAGGAAGCTCTTCTGGGGTGAAATACGCCATATTTTCAATAATCCCTAATACAGGTACATTAATACTATCCTGCTGAAACATAGCAACTCCCTTTCTAGCATCGGCCAGTGCCACATTTTGGGGAGTACTTACTACCACAGCCCCGGTTATTGGTAAAGACTGCATAATTGACAAATGAATATCCCCTGTACCTGGAGGTAAGTCTACAAGTAGAAAATCCAGTTCTCCCCATGCTGCATCAAAAATCATTTGATTTAATGCTTTTGCAGCCATAGGCCCTCTCCAAACCACAGCTTGATTAGGCTGCGTGAAAAATCCTATCGACAATATTTTTACTCCATAATTCTCTATTGGTTTCATCTTCGATTTATCACCTACTTTTACCGAAAGAGGTCGTTCTTGCTCTACATCGAACATTATTGGAGCCGATGGACCATAAATATCTGCGTCCAGAAGCCCAACTTTAAATCCCATTTTGGCAAGAGTTACAGCCAGGTTAGAAGTTACCGTAGATTTACCAACCCCACCTTTACCAGAGGCTACTGCTACAATATTAGTAATTCCAGGAATTGGTTTGCCTTTGATCGAGTTTTTTAGGTCTGGCTTTTCAGGAGCTTCGACTTTGATATTTACTTTCACTTTTGCCTTTTCGTATACTTTCTCATGAATCGCCTTCATAACATCTACTTCGGCACGTTTACGTATATGCAACGCAGGAGTCGATAATACTAAATCAACAATGACTTCGTCTCCAAAGGTGATTATATTTTTAACGGCACCACTTTCGACCATATTCTTTCCTTCTCCAGCTACAGAGATTGTTTCTAGTGCTTTTAATATATCCGATTTTTCTAACTTCATAGGTATTTTTCTTATCTGCAAAAATGAAATCTATCTTGATTTCTTCCAAAAAACAAAGATAAGTTGAAAAGTTAACATTATAAAGCTCCTAAATCGAAATGATCTATAGCAGTATCGCTATTCATAATACGTCTTAAATATAGAATGGTACGATTTGTGATCCTGAGCTATTTTGACTTTCTGAAAATAACCTAATGAACCGGATCTTTCTAATTTTATTTCCATTTCTCTTTATCTGTAATCATGGATATACTCAAAGCAAATTAGAAAAAGCTAAGAAAAGTTTAAAAGTTAATAATCAACCAATACCTGACGACGATAGCTACATTTTATTGGATGCTTTCGGATTCATTTCTTCGTTATTCCCAGATGGTTCCTCTAATGATACCGATTATGTATCTCACAAAAAAGTGACTAAATATCCTTACTTCAAAAGTACAAAACCAGGAAACTATGTCTATTTCGCTCCTGATACCATAACAAAGAATTTCAGAGTTGAAATTTTGAATAGATTTATCTTCGAAAATCCTAAACTGTATGGAAATCATCTAAATATTGGAGTAAGAAGTGCAGACGGATTTGGCTTAGAGATTGATTATTTACAACTCTGGGAAAACAATACTAATTTTGGTTATAACTCTCTGGCCATAACTACAGGATTATTAAAATATTATTGGATACATGAGGAGCGATTTGATACTTGGATCGGGTTAGGGGCTAATTTTTTGGAGGATAATATATCAGATTGGGGATTATCTGCAGGCATTGGGGCTGAATATTTTTTTATTCAACCTATGAGTTTCGAAACCAATCTATATTGGTCTTTTAATGGTGGTACAATACAATCATATTCTACAGGATTAAATTATCATTATAAGCGTTATATATTCTCTGGAGGATATGAGTTTCTTAAAATAGGTGATCCAGATTTTTCTATGTTTTCTGTAGGCGTAGGAGTTTCTTTTTAATAGCAAATTTTACACTTTAAATTTTCAACTTGTTTACCTACTCTCGACCTAGTAACAGAAAAATATGAGACTGACGCTTCTGTTAAAGGATCATTTTCTCCAGTTCACTTTTTAAATCATTCTAAAAAGAATTAGGAGATATTAAAGTTCCTTCATCGGATCCCAAAATAAACTTTCAAAATTCTGTATTTGATTATCGATCACTCTTATCCCTTCACTTTCTAATAGTTGTTGCATAAGATTGGTTCCCTGAAAATGATGTTTTCCTGTAAGCACTCCTTTTCGATTAACCACGCGATGTGCTGGTACATCTTCTCGACCACCACATGCATTCATAGCCCAACCCACCATACGTGCGCTACGAGCTGCGCCTAAATGTTTAGCTATAGCTCCATAGGAAGTAACTCTACCATGTGGAATAAGCCTTGCTACATTATACACTCTATCAAAAAAGTTCATTTCAGACTCAGATTCAATATCTATTTCATCCTTCACTCCCATGTATAGATAATTCTTGCTAATGTGATCATCACCAAAATCAACATTAAGATTCCCATGAAATAATTAGAGTATTTCGTTATTGAAGCTGTCTTTTTTTCAATTTTTAAAAAAGAAAAGACATAAAAATAGAGTGTTACAAAAGTTCCGCTTCCTGCTGCGATAATAAATGCAATAATACGGGGAGCGTCATATTCTATTTCGCCACTTACACTCATCCCTGCTGCAATAGCTACAAAATAAGGAATTGGCAAGACATTAATTGCCGACATCATCATTCCCTTAAAGAAACTTCGAGTATTACTTTTTCGATACACTTTAATTTTTGTCTCTCGCTGTTTTGCTTTGGCAAAGAAATAAATTGCCATTAAAAAGAATATTACCGCACCAGTTCTAAGTAAAATATTTTTTACAAAGGGATTAAAAAAAATATATTTGGCCAAGAGAATTGCGATCAACGACTGAAACACAACAACTAGAGAAGCTCCTATGGCTACCAAAATTCCGTTGTTTTTTCCTCTTTCCAGGCAAGTTCTTGCCACGGTCATATTCACCAATCCAGGAGGAATGACTCCAACTAGTGATGCAAAAAAGGTAACCAAAAAAAGTCTAGTAGTTTCCAAAATTGTAGTCCCAATTATGTAATCTTAAACTGGATGTAAGTTATGGGTTTATTTTTTTCTAAATATTGTTTTTCATAAAAAGTTTGAATTGAAGTCACGACCTCTGGAGCACCTTCATTGTGGTATATATCATGATTGGCATAGAGCACCTTATGGCCTTCACCATGTAACAATCCTAAGGTATACCCGTGCATAAACTCGCTATCCGTTTTAAGGTGTACAATCCCATTTGATTTTAGAATCTTCTGATACCGTTGTAAGAAGTCATGATTAGTTAACCGATGCTTGGTACGTTTATATTTAATCTGAGGATCGGGGAACGTGATCCAAATCTCATCGACTTCTTCGTTCTCAAAAATATAATCGATTAATTCGATCTGTGTTCTAATAAAACCTACATTGTTCATTCCTTCTTCTACCGCAGTTTTGGCTCCACGCCAGAAACGGGCTCCTTTAATATCGATTCCTATAAAATTCTTATCAGGATATTTCTTTGCAAGACCTACAGTATATTCTCCTTTACCACATCCCAATTCGAGAACTATAGGATTTGAGTTTTTAAAGAATTTTTCATTCCATTTACCTTTGAGATCCAAAGTATTGTTAAGCACCTCATCTCGTGTAGGCTCGACTACATTACGAAAGGTTTTATTTTCGTTAAATCGTTTTAATTTATTCTTACTTCCCACTAATTCTTTTATTTCTTATTCACTAGTATTAAGAATTAATATAGTTTCATAGCTTCCTAATTTCCAGTTTCACTAAAGATAATTTTTTGGTAAAATTAAGGAAATATACGGATAAGGAAATAGGATTACTTTTAAAATTAGATTGAAATAGTAAGTCACTACAACAAACTTAAAACTAAGACATTTGGACAAAAAAGTACTTGTAGCTCCTCTTAATTGGGGTTTAGGGCATGCAACTCGTTGCATCCCAATTATTAATGCACTTTTAGATCAAGGAATAGAACCTGTTATCGCCTCAGATGGAGCCGCCCTTTTGTTATTGAAAAAGGAGTTTCCAGAATTACAAACAAAAACATTACCTTCCTACAACATAGAATATTCTAGAAAGGCGAGCAATTTTAAACTTAAAATGCTTTTAAACAGTCCTAAGATAGCTCATGCTATTAATGCTGAAAAAAAAGCAATAAAAAAAATATTAGAAGAAGAGAAGTTTTGTGGTATTATCTCGGATAATAGGATGGGGGTACGACACAAAGATGTTCCTTCGGTTTTTATAACACATCAACTTACTGTGCTAAGTGGATTTACTACATCTTTTAGCACAAAGCTACACAATAAATATATAAAGAAATTTGATGTGTGTTGGGTGCCCGATATGGCAGAAGACCCCAATTTAAGTGGCGAATTAGGACATCCTAAAAAAATTACGATGCCTGTTACTTATCTTGGCCCACTTAGCAGATTTGAGTATCAGGTAGTACCTAAAAAATACGATATTATGGTATTACTTTCAGGCCCAGAACCACAGCGCACTTTACTTGAGCAAAAGCTTTTCCAGGAATTTGAACAGAGCGATAAAAAAATCGTATTTGTGCGTGGTCTGGTTGAAGATACGCAACAAACCTTTACGAAAAACAATATAACTATTCATAATTATCTTTCGGGAAAGGACCTTGAAAATACTATTAATAGTAGTAATTTAATTATCTCTAGGTCGGGATATACCACAGTAATGGACCTTGCTAAGCTGAAGAAAAAAGCATTCTTTATACCAACTCCCGGACAATTTGAACAGGAATATCTAGCAGAGCGTTTGACTATAAACAAGTTGGTTCCTAGTTGCAATCAGAATGATTTTACGCTTAAAAAATTACGGGATTTAAATATGTATCGTGGCCTAAGCAGTTTTAGTACCGACATCGACTACAGGGAACTTTTTCACTTTTTCCAGAGTAAATGAAAATTCACTTCCTACACGATAATCACTTTCTACATAAATGCGTTCGTGGTGAGCTTCGATAATATGCTTTACTATTGCTAACCCAAGACCAGAACCTCCTTCTTTGCGTGAACCACTTTTATCAACCCTATAAAAGCGTTCAAACAATCTAGGGATATGGGCTTGAGCAATTCCTTCTCCGTTATCGGTTACTCTAACAATTACCTTATTACGGATCAAATCTTCAATACTTACCTCTGTGGTACCGTCTTCTTTTCCATATTTAATAGAATTCACGATAAGATTAGACAAAACTTGTTGTATTCTCTCTTTGTCAGCATGAACCATTATAGGCTCGGTATAATTCATATCAAAAGTAAGTGCAATATTTTTCTTTGATGCTTTCATTTCAAATAGATCAAATACACTTTGTACTAATTCGACAATATCAAAATTGGTGTAGTTTAGATTAAGGTCACCTGTTTCTAATTTGGTGATCATATCCAAATCGTTAACAATATAAATGAGCCGTTCTACTCCTTTATTTGCACGGTTAAGATATTTCTCCAAAGTTTTGGGGTCTTTCATGGCGCCATCCAAAAGTGTCAGAATATATCCCTGCACAGTAAACAATGGAGTTTTTAGCTCATGGGATACATTACCCATAAACTCTTTACGATACGTTTCTCTTATTTTAAGTCTTTCAATTTCAGATTTTCTTTGCTGTGCAAATTTCTCTACTTCTTTGATTAGGGTTCTCATATCTGTTGTTACCGGGCTATCGCCAATAGCATCGACATCTAGCATTTCTATATCATCATAGATTTTGCGTACCCTTCGATAAATAAATTTTTCTACTCTATATTGAACAATTAAAAAACAAATTGTATAGCAAATCACTGCAAAACCAATTAAAAAAAATAGATTGAGGATTGATTCAAAATATAAAAAAACGCCCAATGCGAGCGTTAGTAATATGGTAATATATAAAGACGATAGGTATGCGAACCTATACGACTTTTTAAAGTTTTCTGCCATTAAACCACAAACTTATATCCAACACCTTTGATAGTCTTAAAACTATTATCGCCGATTTTCTCTCTTAGTTTTCTAATGTGAACATCTATGGTACGACCCCCCACGATGACCTCATTACCCCAAACCTTATCCAAAATATCTTCTCGCTTGAAAACTTTTCCAGGTTTAGAGGCCAATAAAGATAATAATTCAAACTCTTTTCTAGGTAATACGATTTCTTTTTTGTCCTTAATGATCTTATATTCATCTCTATTGATCACCAAATTCCCTATTTTAACAACATCATCTGAAGATTTTTCTTCCTTCAATCTACGAAGCAATGCTTTCACTTTACTAACTAAAACTTTGGGACGAATGGGTTTGGTGATATAATCATCTGCACCTGCGTCAAATCCAGCAACCTGAGAGTAATCTTCACCTCTAGCAGTAAGAAAAGTGATGATTGTATCTTGTAAGTCTGGCAACTTTCGTATTTGTTCACAAGCTTCGATACCATCCATTTCTGGCATCATGACATCTAAAATAATTAAGTGTGGTTTTTTCTTTTTTGCAATTTTTACCGCTTGTATACCATTTTCTGCAGTTACTACATTATAACCTTCTGAACTAAGATTGTATCCCACGATTTCCAAAATATCCGGCTCATCGTCTACTAATAAAATTGTAATTTCTTTTTTGTTCATGTTTTCCTAAAATTATATCACGACAAGTAAATATACTATGTTACAATGGAAGTTTTAACAACTATCTAGCAAGGAAATAGTAATCTAACAAAAAAATCTCGTAAGGATAACAATTCCTTAACGTTATAAAATCTTTTTCAATTTTAGTCCTGATGATCTCTATAAGTTGCTAACAGATTCATAGTAGCTTCAATTAAATCTTTGGTCTCTGTCAAGAGGCTAAAATATAAAGTAGTGTTTTTAGGACTACTTTCTTCGGTTCTTGTTCTTGCTACTTGTTTATTGATTTTATCATTAACTATAGTAAACAATTCTTGTTTTTCACTAATAATACCATTGAGTTTATTAAATTCTCTTTGGTCAAAAACAGTTTTTATATGCCCAAAGAACGAGTTCAAGTGATCCTCTATTTCCTTTAAGTCTTTGATTTGATTAAATCTAAGCTTCTTATGATTGTTATTGACATGTTTATGACTAACTTTTGAAATATACTCTAATGACTGAGCAATATCCTCGAGATAATCTAAGATCGAAATGTAAAAATTACTGGCTCCTACACTAGATTCATCTAGATTTTTGATGAAATAAAATATACTATCTCTCAGCCCTTCTACTTCATTCTCTAATTTGGCAATACCTTTTCTATTCTTTTTCAATGCAGATAAATCGTATTTTGCAAGGCTATCAATTGTACCTGCATAAATTTTATTCCCTCTATGAACAAAAGACTTAATGTTGTCTGCACTTTCTTCAATAACCCCTTTGATAGAACTACTTTCTGATTTTTTCAGTTTGTCTTCAGCTTTTTCTGCCCTGGTTTGATTTCGATATTTAATAGTGCTTCTAATGATCAATAGCAAAGCAACCAAGAGTAAAACTCCAGTCATTATTGGTTGATTTATATTAATCAGGAAGGCTACAATTGCTGCAGCGGTAAACGCACTGATAGCCGTAAAAAACCACCCCCCTATAACATTAAGAACTCCGGCAACACGATATACTGCACTTTCACTCCCCCATGCTCTATCTGCTAAAGAGGTACCCATGGCAACCATGAAAGTCACGTAAGTGGTCGACAATGGCAGTTTCATAGAGGTTGCTATAGATATTAAAATACCGGCAACCATCAAATTTACCGCTGCCCTTACCATATCAAAAGCTGGCTGGTCTTCTTTTTTGGTATAAGCATTTGCGGCTAAAACTTCTTTTTCGTCAAACTGTTTATCACTAAATTTTTTTAACGATTTTGGAGTGACTTCAGCAATTCCTTGGGATAAAATAATAGTAATTCTTACTACTTCTCTGGATAAAAAATTTGGTCGAAATTTTTCGTCACCATCACCTTGACGGGATAGATCAATAGAAGTTTTCACCACATTTCGTGCTTTTGCAGAAAACCACAACGTTAACACCATGATAAGACCTGCTGTAAGTAATAAGTAGGTGGGTGTAGCCACTTTTGAAGCTAACACACCCATGGTAAAAGAATCTGCGGGAGCTCCAGAAGCCACCCAGGCTTCATACGATTGCCAAGCGGCAATAGGCACCCCGATAAAATTCACTAAATCATTTCCTGCGAAGGCAAGTGCCAAAGCAAACGTACCAACGATAATAATAATTCTATAAATACTTATTTTAAACACTGAAATTATCAGATAAGATAGGAACGACAAAATAGTAAAACCTGTAAGCACGATAAGTAACACATTGGTTTCCAAAAAACCTCTAAGTGTCAAAGCCACTGTCCCTTCTTTAGGATCTATTTTAAAAAGATCACTTTGAGCTTTTATGAATTCTTGGGTACTTTCATAGGTACTATTAAAATAAATATTTGCCCAATCTAATAAACCTTCTGCACCACCATTATATAAAACTTCTACAACAGCGCTGGCATAATTAGTTCCCTTAATTCCCTTAATAAATATAAAGTATAAAATAGAGGTAAGTGCTATTCCGCCAAACAAAGCTCCTACCCACTTTGCTTTCTTCTCAAAATTAAAAGACAATAATAGGCGGGATACATACTGAACTATTGCCCCTATCGTAAAGGCAACTACTACCGATAACAATATCCCCGCAATAATCTCTCCTGCCTTTTTTGTATTAATAAAATTACCGAGATCAGATACCGAAAGATTTACATCTGCTGATATTTTTAAAAGTGCAACACATACTGCTGCCCCTAATAATTCGAATACAATAGAGACTGTTGTTGAAGTAGGCATTCCCAATGTATTAAAAAAATCAAGTAATAAAATATCTGTGATCATCACCGCCATAAAGATCATCATGATCTCATCAAAATAAAACTCCCCCGGAACAAAAATCCCTTTACGCGCTACCTCCATCAAACCACTCGAAAAAATAGCACCTGCTGCAATACCAATACTCGCAACTATCATGATAGTTTTAAAAGATATCGCTTTAGAACCGATAGCAGAATTTAAAAAATTAACCGCATCATTGCTTACTCCAACAATAAGATCTGCAATGGCCAAAACTGCCAGTGCTATGATCATCCAGATGTAAATATCGCTCATATATTACCTTACGTACTTATTGACCACAAAAATGTTATTAAAATTCAAGCCGTATGTTATTGAAATGTTATCTTTTCAGAGCCTTTTATTCTTTACATATAAGGCATCATTGATCGCGAATGAATCGTTCATCACTATATCAGTATAACCCAATATCACTACTTTAAAACCAAAACCATAAAAAACCAAACCATAAGAAAATTTTAACGTATTGACAATCAGAATTTTAAAATATTTAAAGCGAAAATCAAACCTTAAAAATTGATTCAGAGCTTCGGTTCTTAAAATCAAAGACCGTATTGTCATTTATTCTCAGAAAATCCATAAAGCCAGCGTTAGGAAATAGATGTTATTATAATATATTGATTTTCAAATAATTATAAGTTTAATGTTAATTTATTGTTACGTAATTGTTGTTTGAAAGTAAAATTAATGTTACCTTTGTAAGGTAATCATCAAGAACCCCAATTTTAAATATACAAAGTTATGAGAAATTTAGTAATGATATTAGCACTGATGTTTTCGGCAACTATATTTGCTCAAGAAGTAAAACCTACGTTTGAAAAACAAGGAAATCAAATTAAAGGTACATTTTATCATGAAGATGGAACCGTAAAACAATTTGGTTTTTACAATAAGCAAGGTAAACTTCATGGTGAGTGGAAGTCTTTTGACACTACAGGTAAAAAGATTGCCATGGGACAATATGATAATGGAGTGAAAACCGGAAAATGGTTTTTCTGGTCTGCCGATAAATTATCAGAAGTAAATTATTCAAACAATCAGATTGCAGAAGTTACCACCTGGTCAAATAAAGACAACGTTGTGGTGAACTATAACAATTAAATTTTATACAAAATCGGCAAAAACGCTTCACTATGTTGAGGCGTTTTTTTTGATAAAAATGAGTCGAAAACCATTATGATCTAAATTGTAATTTGACTTTTGATCTCTAGGTTTTCTTAATACTTTTTTTACATAATACAACCAAATAATATTATCTTAACTCAATACCATTTAAGACTGGAATGGTATCTGTTTCCCTATTTTTAAGTACTTCGAAATATTCTTAACATCTGCTTAATGTTAACAAAACATATTCTAAACAGCTTTGCATAACAATTATCTAACATTATCATCATATATAATTAATTTTTGAATAACACCTATTTAACACTACCTCTCGTTCTTTGCCCGGAATTTGAGAACAAGTTAAATGAGAAAAATTGTTACCCTAGTTGCGCTATTTTTTGTAGGAATACTCTTAGCGCAAGAAACCGGTTCGGTTACCGGTATATTGTTAGACAAAGAATCTAACGATCAACCGCTTCCTTTTGCCAATGTATTGATCAAAGGAACAACCAAAGGAACCACTACAGATTTTGATGGTCTATACACGATCGACAACCTAGAGCCCGGCACGTATACATTGGAGTTTAGTTTTGTAGGATACGAGACATTAGACAAGGAAGTAACTATCAAAGCTGGTGAAACGGTTACTGTTAATACCTCTATCGGGGCAAGTGCGGCGGCGCTTGACGAGGTTATCATCAAAACTACTACCAAAAAAGAATCTGAAGCTGCTATTTTATTAGAGCAAAAAAATGCAGTTACTATTCAACAAAAAATCGGTGCTCAAGAACTTGCCAAAAAAGGGGTAAGCGACGTGGCTACAGGATTAACCAAGGCTACTGGTATCTCTAAAGAAAGTGATAAGCTGTATGTGCGTGGTCTTGGAGATCGTTACAACAATGCATACCTAAATGGTTTGCCGATTCCCTCATTAAATCCAAATTTGAAACTAATAGATCTTGGGATTTTCCCAACAGATATCGTAGAAAACCTAGGTATTTTTAAAACGTACTCGGCTTCATTATATGGTGATTTTGCCGGTGCTAGTGTCAATATAGACACCAAAGATCGTCCTGGCAAGGGATTTTTGGAAGTTGGTTTCAACTCTGGTGTAAACACCAATGCTGTTAGTAATGATTTCTTTTTATTAAACGGAGGACAATATGATGACTGGGGGATAGATGATGGATCAAGAAGAGTACCTATTTTTCTTGATATCCCTAATTATAATTATGTGAGTACAGACATTGATTTTTTTCCTTTTGATACTTCATTTAATCCAGAAAAAAGATTTAATGCTCCAGATGGTGGAGCTAACATTGTGGGTGGAAAAACATTTTCTATAGGAGAAGAAAGTAAACTTGATGTATTATTTTCTGGATCCTTTAGTCAGAATCATGAAACTGCATTAGATGGTACCGAAGCTACTTATAATGCTCAAGGTGAAAATACTGTTGGGATAGGTTTCTTTGAAGATGTAGACCGATTTAGATACAAAACCAATACCACTTTATTAGGAAGCCTTGGATATCGTTGGAATACTAATAATAAAATTCTTGCAACCACCTTATTTGTAAACGATACGCAGGATGAGCTTAGAGAGTTCAGAGGTGTTAGTAGTGAAGATACGGATGTATTTATTAGAATTCGAAGAGGTACGTATGAACAAAATTCGTTATTTACACAACAACTTACCGGAGATCATAGACTTACTGATGGAAAGTATCAATTCACCTGGGGAGTTGCTTACAATAAGGCTCAGGGATTAATCCCGGATAGAAGACAATTGCTCTTTACCGAAATCGATAATGGAAATCTGATCTTAGGTGACGCAACAAGTCCTGATTTTGCAAATAATCAACGTTTCTATCAAGAATTAGATGAGAATGACTATTCGGCGAAAGCTGATTTTGATATCAATTTTGGAAAAGATGAAGAAGAGGTCTTTAAGAATAAGTTTACCGTAGGTACATTTGCCAGATTTAAAGATCGTGATTTCGAAGCTAATCAATTAAACTATAATCTTTTGAATATCAACAGCTTTAATGTTGACTTTAATAATCCTGATGCGCTTTTAAATGAAGAAAACTTTTTAAGTGGACAATATATAGTTTTAGAAAATCTAAACCCTACCCGTATTTACGAAGCAGATTTTACCAATGTAGGAGGATACCTGAACCTACAATACAGTTTTTCTGAAAAACTTACACTTAATGCAGGAATCAGAACAGAAATTTTTGAACAAAATATCTTCTTCAGAAATCCTCAGGATTTAGAAACTAATCCTTTTGAGCAGGCACAAATTGACGAAACATTTATATTACCAAGTTTGGATCTTAAATATGTGCTTAATGAAAGATCAAACCTACGTTTTGCGGCAAGTAAGACAGTAACACTTCCAAAGTTTACAGAGGTGGCACCCTTTCTTTATGAGGACGTAACCGAAAGCACGTTAGGTAACACCGCATTAAAAAATTCTGATAATTACAATGCCGATCTAAAATGGGAATATTTTCCAGAGCAGTCGGGTGAATTAATTACCGCTACTCTTTTTGGTAAATACTTAGATAACCCAATCGAAAAAATAGGAATCGCATCTGCATCAAACTTCAATTCCTTTGGAAATACTGACTATGCCATAGTTTTTGGTCTCGAATTAGAATATAAAAAGAATTTAGGTAACCTATTTAAATTGGAAGAAACAGTTTGGAACAATCTTAATTTTGGAATAAACACAACCATTATGTATTCGAATGTAGAGATCGATGAAAACATAACGATTAATAATTCGCAAATATCACCTACAAATAATAGTCGTCAACTCCAAGGTGCTTCTCCTTATTTAATCAACACCGACTTATCATATATCAAAGAATTTGAAAACCATAAAATAACTTCTGCCATCGATTTTAACATTTTTGGTGATCGAATTTACGCAGCTGGAAGCAACGGTAGAGGCGATATTTTTGAAAGAGGATTTGGAGTATTAAACTTCAACTTCAAAGATGAAATAGGAGATCATATAGAAGTAAGCCTTAAAGCAAAAAACTTATTAAATCCATCGATAGAAAGATTTCAGGATCAAGAAAATTTAAATGAAGAATATACCATTTATGAATTTGACAGAGGAGTTAATTTCAGTCTGGGAGTAACATTTAAACTATAATCAAAACACAACAAAATTATTTAATATATCAAAATGAAAACTACAAATTTAATTACAGGAATTATAATTGGTGCAGCAATGTTTTTTAGTGCATGCACCATACAAGAAGACAACATTGGTGATATTATAATCAACCAGGGAGGTGGTTCGAATACCAATGGAACTGTTGTGCTTGAAGGTCAGATAACAGAAAACCGTATTTTAACTTCAAACGAAGTTTACGAATTAAGAGGAGGTGTATCAGTTATCGAAGGAGTTACTTTAACCATTGAAGCCGGAACAAGAATTATAGCAGGAAATACCGGGGGGGTGTTTGCTTATCTAGCGATCGAACAAGGAGCTCAAATTATCGCAGAAGGTACTGCTTCAAGACCCATTGTTTTCACTTCAAATAAAGCTACACCTAATCCAGGAGATTGGGGAGGATTAATTCTTGCAGGAAGAGCCCCTATTAATAGAGGATCTGTTGCTACTGCAGAAGTAGCCAACTTAACGTATGGTGGAACAGATCCACAGGATAATTCTGGAGTTTTGCGTTACGTTCGTTTAGAATATACAGGCGGTAAAATAAATGATGATTCAGAGTTTAATGGTCTTTCATTATATGGTGTTGGTAGCGGGACTACTGTAGAATACATCCAGGCGTTCAATGGAAATGATGATGGAATAGAATTTTTTGGAGGAAGCGTAAACTTAAAGTATGCTATTGTAACAGGTGCCGGTGATGATTCTTTTGACTGGACAGATGGATGGGTAGGTAATGGTCAGTTTTGGATCGCTCAACAAACTTCTTTTCAGGGAGATAAAGGGATAGAAGCCGATAATTTTGCCGATAATCCATCTGCCGTGCCTTTTTCTAATCCTACCCTTTCTAATATCACTCTAATTGGTGCAGAAGATGGAGATGGTGAAAATAAAGGAATTGAGTTTAGAGCAGGAACTAAAGTCGCTTTATATAACACTATTATCAAAGCATTTCCGGGACAGGGTATAGAGGTAGATGATGATCAAACGCTTACCAATCTCAATAATAACGAAGTGATCGTAAGAAACTCTATCATAGACAATGTAAACTCATTTGACCTGGATCATGGTGGTGCTACAGTTAATCTAGCTGATTTTTCAACTTTTGCAAATTATACATTGGATGGTTCTGGGGAACCATTTAATACTACCGGGACTTTTATCCCAGACGTTGATCCAGAAAATGAAGAATTTGTGATCAATGGTTTTAGAGGGTCATATCAATATACCACTGCTATAGATGGTGTGGACAATTTTGACCCCTCTACAATAAATTCTTTCTTTGATGCTGCTAATTACGTTGGAGCGTTACGAGAAGGAGATACCTGGACATCAGATTGGACTCGTTTATAACATTATATATATTTTGAATTACCATGAGCCTGACGCAATAGTCAGGCTTATTTTTTTATAATTTCTTACAACCAAAAATTTATAGTTCCTTTTAAATCAATTTAAAAGCTTATAAATGTAAAGAAAAAAGTATAATAATCTCATGGCTCTCTATACAACTTTACCTTATTGTTAAGGACGATCTACCAATAATATGGGTATTAACCCATAGGTAACAATTCTTTGATGATTACTAAAAATTGGGATCTTATTGTTATTCTACGTAAGTATACAAATAATTACAAAATAAACAATCAACAAAAAATTAAAATAATCATCTGATAAACAAACAGATAGATTTGTTTTTAAACTTTGTTTAGGATGAAATTTCCCTTGAAAATCCTACAAAAAAGACAATTATTACTTTTCTTCCTACATCACAATCCCTTAAAACAACCTTAATAGTGACATAAAATCATTTACTGTAAAACCGTATTTATTTGTAGCAGATTTTGAAAACATACAATGAAAAGAGTATTTACAGTTTTAGCATTATTACTTATAGGATTTAGTAACGCCCAAGAAACCGGGACAATTGCCGGGAAACTATTAGATAAAGAATCAAACAATCAACCACTACCCTTTGCTAACGTAGTTGTAAAAGGAACCACCAAAGGATCTTCTACAGACTTTGATGGTTTATATGAAATTAATGACATACCTGTAGGCACATATACCATAGAATTTAGCTTTACTGGATATCAAACTGTAGAAGTTCCCAATGTGCTAGTAGAGGCCAATAAAGTATCTGTGGTTGATGCAACGATGGGTGCCACAGCAGCTACCCTAGAGGAGGTTGTGATTAAAGTAGTCACCAATAGAGAGCGTGAAGAAGCGCTGTTGTTGGAACAAAAAGCAGCTGTACAAATCAAAGAAAGTATAGGAGCCGAGCAGTTAACCAGACTTGGAGTTTCTAATGCTTCTGGAGCAACTACAAAAATATCTGGTGTTTCAAAGACCCAAGGATCAGGTCAAATCTATGTGAGAGGTTTAGGTGATCGTTACTTGAGTACTACACTTAATGGGTTACCAATACCTTCTGATAATATTGACAAAAAGAATATCAATTTAGAATTATTTCCATCCAGATTTATAGGAAATGTTTCGATAAGCAAAACATTTTCTCCCGCAAATTCAGCTGATTTAGCTTCGGGGAATATTGATATTGTCTCAAAAGAAGTTTCCAAAAGAAGGGACATTGCTTTGAGTATTACTGGTGGCATTAATTCTAATGTCAGTGATGGTGATATTTTTGACAGTTTTAAAGCTACTGCGAACAATGAGGATATTTCGTTAGGGATTTATAGTCGTGCCTACGAATCAGAGAATCTTGTTAATGCCCTAACAGAGCAATCGTGGAATCCAATTGAAATTTCAACACCTATTAACTATGGATTTGGTTTTAATATTGGCGGTATACTAGGTGAGGAAAGAAAACTTAAGCTCTATTTTAGTGGAGGTCAGTCTATCGACAATGAATACAGAGAAGGTCTGTTTAGAGAATTTGATCAAGGAAATTTACGAGATTTTGTACCACCTGATGATCTAAGACGTTGGTTACGGTCTGTTAATACAACAGGAATGTTGCATAGTCAATATAAAATCAATGATAAAAATAATCTGTCTTTCAACACCTTTGTTATCAACAAAGTCTTTGAAGAAACTCTTGAGGCAGGGCGTGAAGGTACAACGGAAATATTTGAAGAATTAGATAACATTGAAGAAGGTTCACAGTTTATAAGAGATCAAAATATAAAGAATACTCTGTTGTCAGCTACACAACTTATTGGCGAACACAATATAACTGAAAAGAATACTTTAGAATGGGCTGCAGGATTCAATTATTTAATAGCTAATGAACCTAACAGGATTCGAAATGAAGTAAACATTCTTAACGATAACCCCAATACCCCAGAAAACGAAGAAGGGGTTATTGAACTCGGTTTTACTGGCGGATTCCAACAAAGAAAATCGGTACAGGAAATTACTGACGAAGAGTTTAATGCTCGCATATCTGATGAATTGATTCTTAAGCAAAATGAGGATGAAGATGTTTTTATTTTAGATGTTGGTGGAAATTTTAGAAATAAAACAAGAGATTTTGCTTCACAATTCTTCGGTATAGAAGAAGGAAATAACTCCGATATTAATCCAACATCAATAGATGTCATAGGTGACATTTTTATTCAAGAAAATTTTGACAATGGATTATTACAACTCAACATTCAACCTTTAGATATATATGATGCTGAACTTCTTTCTTACGCGGGCTATGCGAACTTTACCGGAAAATTAAATAAATTAACTGCTCAAGTTGGTCTTCGTTATCAAAAAGACGAAATCGATGTTAACTTTGATGTCGGAAACTTTGTTAATCGTGAAACAGGTCAAGCAAGAATTGGCTCTTCAAACAAGGATTACGAAAACATCTATCCTTATATTAACTTAAAATACGAAGTAAATGATAAATTGGCCTTACGCCTTTCCGGAAGTTTGGGGCAAACCTTACCAGAATTTAAAGAAATTGCACCTTTCCAATATGTTTCTCAAGTGGGGCAAGTGTTTCAAGGTAATCCTGATGTAGAAAGATCAGAAAACTATAACATAGACTTCAAAGTAGAGTTTTTCCCACAAAATGATGAGTTGTTATCCTTTAGTGCTTTCTATAAACGAATTAATGATCCTATTAATCGTGGATTACAAAGAGGAGGAGAAGATATTTTTTCGTACTTCAATACAGGTGATCGAGCACGTATTATAGGCTTCGAGCTTGAAGGAAGAGTATACATTATAAAAAAACGAGAGTCATATCCTAACCTGCGTTTAAGTGGTAATATTTCTTATCTAGATCACATACAAGACCTGAAAGATGTTTTCAGAGAAGATGGAACGCTTGAGCAAACCTTCAAATATGGTGATAGAACCGAAATAGGATTAGAAGGGGCATCCGACTGGATCACTAATCTATCACTTACTTTCAACTCTGGTAACGAATTCCCTTACGAATTTACTCTTACCGGTAATTATGCTTCTGATAAGATTTTTGCACTAGGTGCTCCTAGAAATCAACAGCAACCCGATGTATTCTTTAATGGTGAAATTACAGAAAAAGGTTTTGTAACACTAGACTTGATACTCAATAAAGAGATTAATGACCATTGGAGTCTAGGGTTGACAGCTAGAAACTTACTAAATCCAACAATAGAGCGAACACAGTTCATACAAGAGGTAGTAAGTGGAGACCGATTTGATAGTACCATATTATCCTATTCTACCGGAGTAGAAACTTCTTTGAATTTAAGCTATAAATTTTAATTAAATTAAACAATGATGAAAACGTTAAGTAAATTATTAAGCCTTTTATTAATTACAGGATTGGTTTTGGTATCCTGTAGTGATGATGATGATAATGGACCAGGAACAGGAGGAAATAATCCAGATGAACTTTCTGGTATTATTACTGCCAACCTTACTCTGGACCCCAATATTGAATACAAGATTACTGGAACTGTAACTGTTGCAGACGGAGTAACACTAACTATCCCTGCAGGTACAGAGATCGTTTCAGAAACAGGAACAGATAAGTATCTTGCAGTATTAAAAGGTGCTGACATTGATATTCAGGGAACTGCAGCAAATCCTGTAATTATGAGATCCAATGGTCAGGCAGGTGCCTGGGGTGGATTGGTGATCTGTGGAGATGCCACAACTACTGAAGGGACAAATGCGATAGCAGAAGTTGGAGGTCTTATTTATGGTGGAACCAATAATGCCGATAGTTCTGGTAATATTGATTACTTAATCATTAGAGATGCGGGTGCGCAAATTAATGCAGATTCACAATTTAATGGTTTAACATTGTATGCTGTTGGTTCTGGAACTACAATTGACAATGTTGGTATAATCAATGGTACTGACGACGGTGTCGAGTTTTTCGGAGGAACAGTTTCTGTAACAAATATTTATCTTGAAAATAACGAGGATGATTCTGTAGACTGGACTGAAGGTTGGAGTGGAACTCTTACAAATGGATATGTAACAAACACAATTGCAGATTTCTCTACAGCTATCGAAGCAGATGGAGTGAATAATAATCCTACCCTTGTTAATTTTACAGCGATCTCTTCAACAGGAGGTACAGCTATTCAAATTAAGAATGACTCTGGAGCCACTATCAATGGTTTAACTTTAACCGGTTTTGATACATCTTTTGACTTTAGAGACAGCGCTCCAGCATCTAATTTACAAATCGATGGTGCTGACGCCGATACCGCTGCTGATGCAGTATTTAGTTCATCTTCGACAAATGCAAGTTTATTTGCATGGATAACAAATGCTGGCGGTGGTTCTGACACAAGGCTTCCAGCCAACATTTCTATTGACCTTACTTTAGATGCTTCTGTGGAATATCAAGTAAGTGGACCTGTTTTAGTAAGCAACGGTGCAACTTTGACTATTCCTGCAGGTACGAAAATTGTTTCCGAATCTGGAACAGCAAATTATGTAGCTGTATTGAAAGGAGCTTCTATTGATATTCAAGGAACTATGGCAGATCCAGTAATAATGGAATCTAATGATGGTGAAGCTTGGGGTGGATTATTAATCTGTGGTGACGCTACAACTACCGAAGGTGTTGATGCCATTGCCGAAGTTGGTGGCCTTGTATATGGAGGAAATAATGATGCCGATAATTCTGGTACCATCAACTATCTTATTCTAAGAAATACTGGAGCACAAATTAATGCAGATTCACAATTTAATGGTTTGACACTTTATGCTGTAGGTAGTGGTACCACTATTTCTAACATAGCCGTAATCGAAGGTTCTGATGATGGAGTTGAATTCTTCGGAGGTACTGTAAGTGTGACTAATTTTTATGCTGAAAATCTAGAAGATGACGCTGTGGATTGGACAGAAGGATGGAATGGAACACTTTCAAATGCATTTGTAAACATTACTGTAGCAGATTTCTCTACTGCGATCGAAGCTGACGGGATCAACGCTAATCCTACATTAAATAATTTTACTGCCGTATCAACTACCGGTGGGACTGCAATACAGCTCAAAGTTAATTCCGGTTGTACTATAAATGGACTAACTTTGACAGGATTTGACACTCAATTCGACTTTAGAGATAACGGTGCTCCTTCTAACGTTCAAGTAGACGGTGCTGATGCAGTCGAAGCAATAGTGTATGCTTCTTCAACAACTGAGATAAATTTGTTTGCTTGGGCTACTGCGCAACAATAACATTAAATCCAGATAATATTATTTTAAGACCGCCAAAATTTGGCGGTCTTTTTTTGTCACGATCTACACATCCACAATAGTTCTAGACTGTTGATACTAATTAAAAAAAGTTATGTCAGTAAACTGGTACCGTATCATGAGGTTTATCCAAAATTTCTTTCAGTAAAAACTTACCTTGTTGTACATGATCATCGATATTGCGCTTTGCTGCATTAATAGCCGATTGCTCGGGTTTGGCATTACCAATTAACGGTTGAAATTCTGCAATAGTGGTTTTAATATCTTCGATCTCAGCAGTGGTCACCCCATATTCGGTCATTAATACTTTTCTATATCCCCAGCTTGTTTTACTAACGTTTTACCATAAACAACAATATCGGTCTCTTTTGTGTTTTATAAAGCCGCCTTTGAGGTAATCATGATACTCTTTAAGGTCTCATTTTGAGTAATCGAAGCATGTACAGACATAGCACCTGCCAGGGCAACCAACTTCTTTTCCAAAGCATTACGAATTAGATTCTTATCTCGCGTCATCCCTTTGGTGGTTTTAGAAGCATCTTCACCTAGAATTTCAATGCCGTCGATTTCGATATCTAACATTTTTTTGGTTTCTGTAAACTTAGGATTTCCACTCCATGTAGTATTGTTGTGGTCCAAAGTGTTTTGTACCTCTAAAAACATACGGTAATTCTTTAATTGATTTTTGTTCATACTTTTTTCTGATTTTAATGATTATTAACATTGATTATAAATTTCCTTTTTTAGTTCATTCAAACACTTCTTAACTCCATTCAAGCATCGATGAAGTGCATTCAAGAGTTTTTCAACCGTATTCAAGGATCGATAAAATGTATTCAACAACTTATCAATCGCATTTAGACATCAATGATCTACATTCAATAATTTTCGTTTTACATTCAAGCAAAACTGAACAACATTTTTTATATTCTTGACCCTATACAATCACCAACAAACCTTAATCAAAGGTTTTTGTTTTTTAATCAAACAATTTTGAACGGATAAAAATTATTTTCTAAAATATTTGAAACACAATGATACTGCGTATGAGTTTCATTTTTTGAAACTGATAAAAATTTTAAAAAAAAACTCCTCCCTTTAGACAAAGGAAGAGGATTTACCTTTTTTTACAAAAAAAGGTAAAGACGGAGGGTTCAAAATAAGCTTAAGCAATGTTACCTTGATTAAATAGAGGGTACTTGTTTGAGCTTTGCGTGTAGTAAAACCCTCTTTCTTGAAGTTTTCAAAAAAACTTCAATTCATTCTCCCCTTTACATAAGGGGAGAGCTTTAAAATGGGCAAAAAACACCACACAAAAGCTCCTCCCTTTAGACAAAGGGAGGTGGCTTAATACTTTTCCCTAGAAAAGTATTAAGACGGAGGGTTTGAAAAAGGCTAGAACACTGTTACTCTGATTAAACAAAAGATACTTAGCTTAAACTATGCGCGTAGTAAAACCCTCTTTCTTGAAGTTTTCAAAAAAACTTCAATTCATTCTCCCCTTTACAAAAAGGAGAGCTTATTTGTGGTAATTTTTATTATGTTTATGGTGATGAAAAGACAACAAATCCATACTAAAAAGAGCTTACAGGAATACAGAAGTGAGCTTCGAAAGAATATGACTCCAGCAGAAGCTTTTCTTTGGAAACATTTGAAATCTAAAAAACTAAACGGAAAAAAATTTCAAAGGCAGCATAGTATAGAAAATTATATTGTAGACTTCTATTGTGCTTCAGAAAAACTAGTCATCGAATTAGACGGTGAAATCCATAACCTTCCTGAAGTTATCGAAAAAGATAGAATCCGCACTAGAAGACTTAATGAATTAGGTTTTACAGTAATCAGGTTTGAAAATAAAATGGTCTTTGATCACTTACCGTCAGTATTATCAGAAATACAGGATCATTTTAATACTTAAAAACTAATACTCTTAAAAACTCCTCCCTTTATCAAAAGGAGGTGGCTTTATACTTTTCCTTAGAAAAGCATAAAGACGGAGGGTTTATAGAAGCCTCAAAAACTGTTGCAATCCATAAACGAAGCTATTTTACTTAAAACATTCGTTTAGCAGACCTCTCTCTTGAAGTTGTCGAAAACTCATCAACTCATAGACTCACATACTCACTAACTACACCTTTACTTCCTTCCATTTCCCTCTTTTAAACCAAATAATCCCAATTACCGCAATGAGTACTTCGGCAAAAGTTATGGCTACAAACACACCCATAGCCCCCCAGTCAAAAGTTATGGCTGCCAGATAAGCAAAGGGCAACTGAAACACCCAAAAACAAAAGAAATTAATAATAGTAGGAGTTTTGGTATCTCCGGCTCCATTAAAAGATTGTATAATGACCATTCCGTAGGCATAAAAAACATAACCTGCTGCAATTACTCGTAAACTTAAAGCACCATATTGCACGACTAATGCCTCATCGCTGAAAATTTTTATGATCATTTCTGCGAATAGTAAATAGAATATAGATACAATCAACATAAAATATGCATTGTATTTTCCAGTTTTCCAGACCGATGTTTCGGCACGTTCAGGTTTATGGGCGCCAAGATTTTGACCTACTAATGTGGCAGCAGCATTACTCATCCCCCATGAGGGCATTAAGGTAAACATCAATACTCGAATAGCAATGGTATACCCTGCCAGTACTTCGCTGCCAAACTCTGCCATAATTCGCATCAAGAATACCCAACTTGAGGTTCCTATTATAAATTGACCGATCCCTCCGAGAGAAATCCTGATCAAATTAAGCATGACCCTGGCGCGAAAAACGATATCCTTAAAACCAACTTTGATCTTACTCCAACCATAAAAGAGAATTAATAACTGAAAGATCACTGCACTTCCTCTGCCAATTGTGGTGGCAATAGCAGCGCCCTGTACTCCAAAAGCTGGGACAGGGCCAAAACCAAATATAAAAAGAGGATCTAAAATGATATTTAAAATATTCGAAAAAATCAATACCCTCATGGCTACAGAGGCATCTCCTGCTCCTCTAAATACTGCGTTAATCAAAAAAAGTAACATTATGGTAAAATTACCACCCAATAATACTTGTGTATAACCATAGCCATCGGCAATAAGATCAGGTTCGGCACCCATAAGTCCAAGGATTTCCTTTGGAAAAATAATACCTAGTACACTTATAACAAGTGCCACAGCAATTCCAAGAAATATAGACTGTATAGCTGCTTGCGAAGCACCTGTTATATCGCGCTCTCCTACTCTACGAGCAACGATAGCCGTTACTCCCATACTGAGTCCAATAGCTACAGCATAAACAAGCGTGAGTACAGATTCTGTTAATCCTACGGTAGCAATGGCATTAGCACCCAGACTTGAAACGAAATACGCATCTACCAGAAAGAATACAGATTCCATCATCATTTCGAGTACCATAGGTACCGAAAGCATAAAAATTGCCCTTCGTATACTACCAGAAGTGAATTCCTGCTCTTTGCCTGAAATTGCAATTTTAAAATAAGAAAATAAACGATTAATAGTAAGTTGATCCTTAGCCATTATGTAAAAGAATTATGAATTAGAATTAAAAATAAAGGGAAGTGCTAAAGAAATCTTTAGCTTCTAAATCTAGGAGTGACTATATGCACAACGATGTACATAATTCTTTATAGCTTCATAATGAGACAAATATGCGGTATTATTTTTGAATTTCAAAACAATTTTATAAGTAAAAACCGTAATTCATTTACAGAACAGCCTTTTAGTCAAGATTTAACAGTGAAGTATGTGGGTATTTTTAAAAATTATTAATTATAAAATTGTATCTTTAACGTCCCAAAATAATTTTTTATGAGAAAAATCTACTTGCTAATTACATTTGTTGGATTGATATGCTTTTCCTTCACAACGGGAATCCAAGCTCAGATCAGCACGTCTCAAAACTCTGAGACAAAAGCACAACAGGACATTGCAGGACTACAAGTATATCAAAGCCCTGCTACGAGAGATATATTGTATATTACTTCGGATTTACAACGCACCAAAACCGTTAGGATTTTTAATGTTTTAGGTAAGCAAATGCTTTTTAAAGTTTTAATTGGTAAAGAACTTGATATTAGTACTTTTCCTCCAGGAGTTTATATACTTAAGGTTACAGAAGGAAAAAACCACCAAAAGACTTTAAAACTCATTCTTGAATAAGTCTTACGTTTTTACACCGTTCTCTACTTGGTGTTATATCTTCTGCAGACGCATCGAATTTACAAACTCTTTTTTTACCTTTGTTTTATAAATATATAGAACAATTTTGATGCTTGCTGAAACTATTTTTTCTATTCAAAACGATACCCAGTTTGAGCAAGTAGCGTTAAGAGTATTTAATCATCAATATATTAATAATAAAATTTATCAAAGATTTTGCAACCTACTTGGGGTTACCAAAACTTCGGTAAACTGCATAACAGATATTCCTTATTTACCCATTGATTTTTTCAAGCATGAAAAAATAATTAGTGACTCGGCTCCAATTTCCAAAATCTTTACGAGTAGTGGTACAACAGGCAGTATTACTAGCAAACATTATGTTAGTGATCTTTCCATATATGAAAAGAGTTTCAGGCAAGGATTTCTGCATTTCTATGGGGATATAAAAGAATATATTATATTAGCGTTACTCCCTTCTTATCTAGAGAGGGCAGGCTCTTCATTGGTCTACATGGCAGAAAAATTAATTCAAGACAGTAACCAACCAGAAAGTGATTTTTATCTATACGAGACAGAAAAATTGGTTACTGTTCTTCAAAAATGTATTTCAGAAAATAAAAAAGTGCTGCTTTTGGGAGTTTCTTTTGCTTTACTTGATCTTGTAGAGAATCACCCCATTACATTAAATGACAATATCATCGTTATAGAAACCGGTGGAATGAAAGGAAGAAGAAAAGAAATGATACGAGAAGAGCTTCATGAAATTCTTAAAAACGGCTTTAATGTATCCAAAATTCATAGTGAATATGGCATGACTGAGTTACTATCTCAAGCCTACTCAAAAGGCGGTGGTATCTTTCATTGTCCGCCCTGGATGAAAATATCTATTAGAAATCCCGAAGATCCTCTTACATTATTAAGCACTAATAAAACGGGAGGTATCAATGTAATTGACCTGGCAAACATTAATTCCTGTTCATTTATTGCTACTCAAGATCTTGGTAAAATCCACAAAGAAAATAGCTTTGAAATCCTGGGGAGATTTGATCACAGCGATATTAGAGGATGTAATTTAATGGCTTTGTAACACTTCCAAAAACTATCAGTCCTTTATTACAATATCTTTTGAAGTCTTATAATTATGTTAAAGTTGTAATGATTGGATTTTTTTACGACTTAATTTATGTAACTCATGTAGAAGAGCATAAAAATGAAAAAAAAATTGACCCTCATACTAATTGCTTTGGTAACGACCTTAAATGCTCAACAAGTAGATTATAATACCAAAAAAAGTTTTGTGGCTGAAGGTTACGATGTTACCGAATATTTTAATAATAAAGCAGTAAAAGGAGATAGTAAGTTTGTAGGTACGCATGATGGTGTGAGCTATAAATTTGCAAGTAAAGAAAATTTAGAAACGTTCAAAAATAATCCTGAAAAGTTTGTTCCACAATACGGGGGATACTGTGCCTATGCCGTGGCAGTGAATAACGAAAAAGTGGATATTAATCCGAAGACGTTCGAGATAAGAGATGGTAAGTTATATCTATTTTATAATGCCTGGGGAGTAAACACCTTGGAGAAATGGACTGAAGAAGATCCCAAAAAACTGAAAGAAAAAGCAGATAAAAATTGGGGTAATATAAAGATAAGAAGATAATACAGTTGCATCGAACTGTATTGAATGTTAAGTTTTTTCAATAATTGATTGGTTAGTTGACAAAGCCTACCTAGAATAAATTCTGGTAGGCTTTGTTTTTATATCTATCTACGTGTCTGCGCTTGTCGAAGACTACTACTTCATTATACTGCTCTAATTACAAAATAATTTTTTTTACCTCGTTGGAGTAAAACAAACTGATGATTAATCAGGTCTTTTTCTGATATTGAAAAAGTATCGGTTACTTTTTCTTTATTTACTGAAATAGAATTTTCTTTTAATGCCCTTCTTGCTTCCCCGTTCGATTTTAAGAAACCCGTATGTTCTGCCAATGCGCTGATGATTTCCAGACCATTGGTAATGACATTTTTCGGGATTTCTGCCTGAGGTACTCCATCAAAAACATCTAAAAATGTAGCTTCATCCAGGTCTTTTAAATCTTCAGAAGTAGATTTACCAAACAAAATATTAGAAGCTTTGATTGCATTATCTAAATCCTCTTGAGAGTGGACAATAACGGTCACCTCATCTGCCAATCTTTTTTGAAGAATTCGCATATGTGCAGCCTCTTTGTGTTCTGCAATCAGGCTTTCGATTTCTTCTTTGTTTAAGAAGGTAAAGATCTTGATGTATTTTTCTGCGTCCTCATCACTAGTATTTAACCAATATTGATAAAATTTATAGGGTGAGGTTCTTTTAGCATCTAACCATACATTTCCACCTTCAGATTTACCAAATTTGGAGCCATCAGATTTTGTTATTAATGGACACGTTAATGCATAACCTTTTCCTCCGGCAATTCTTCTGATTAATTCTGTCCCTGTCGTAATATTACCCCATTGATCGCTACCCCCCATTTGCAGCGTACAATCATGTTCTTTATATAGATGAAGAAAATCATATCCTTGCACCAATTGGTACGTAAATTCGGTAAATGACATCCCCTCTGTAGACTCTGAAGAAATTCTATTCTTTACAGAATCCTTAGCCATCATATAATTTACAGTGATGTGTTTACCTACATCTCTAATAAAGTCAAGAAATGAGAAATCTTTCATCCAATCATAATTATTGACTAAAATAGCTGCATTAGGCACATTACTTTCAAAATCCAAAAATCGCGACAGCTGAGATTTTATTGCTTCTTGATTATAACGCAATGTTTTTTCGTCTAGAAGATTGCGTTCTGTAGATTTCCCCGAAGGATCTCCAATCATTCCTGTAGCGCCACCTACCAAAGCAAAGGGTTTATGACCAGCTCTTTGATAATGTGCCAATAACATAATAGGAACCAGATTACCTATATGTAATGAATCTGCGGTAGGATCAAAACCAACATAGGCAGATCTCATTTGTTGCATCAGGTATTCTTCGGTACCCGGCATTGCATCATGCAACATACCTCTCCAACGTAACTCTTCTATAAAATTCTTGGTCATTTTTGTCGATTTCCTTTAAGATCGACAAAGATAAAAATATGGATAATATTGAGCTACGAATACATAAGAAATCCAAAATATACTTACTTTAGTATCGTATAATACACACCATGATATTAGTCACAGGAGCAACAGGATTAGTAGGGACTCACTTATTGGTAAAGCTGATTAAAGAAAAACAGCAAGTACGGGCACTATACCGATCTGAAGCTAAAAAAGAACATGCCAGAAAAGTAGTTTCTTATTATTTCGGTCAACAAAATACAGAGATATTTGACACTATAGATTGGGTAAAGGCTGATATCATCGATATTCCAGCTCTTACAGAGGCTTTTGACAATGTTAGCCATGTATACCATTGCGCAGCATGGATCACTTTTAATCCAAAGCATAGTAAAAAACTGCGTAAAATCAATATTGAAGGAACTGCAAACATTGTAAATCTTTGCTTGATTCATCGTGTGAAAAAATTGTGTCATGTAAGTTCAATTGCCACTTTAGAAGAAGATCCAGCCAAATCTTTTATTGATGAAACAGCTGAATGGAATCCTGAAACTCATAAATCGATATATGCAATCACGAAGTATGGTGCCGAAATGGAAGTATGGCGGGGAGCGCAAGAAAACCTACAAGTAATCATTGTTAATCCCGGAATTATAATTGGCCCGGGCTTTTTTGATAATGGCAGCGGATACTTATTCAAAAGAATACATGCTGGCATGAAATATTATACCCGGGGAACTACAGGATATGTGGCTATTGAAGATGTTACTAATATTATGCTACAACTTATGATGGGTCATTATCATAATGAAAGATATGTTCTGGTTGGTGAAAACCTAAGCTATAAAGAAGCATTTACTATGATTGCAAATGCCCTGAATAAACCTGTCCCAACCCAGGAAGCTTCTCCTTTTTTATTAAAATTTGCGTATTATCTTCAATGGATAGGTCATTTCTTTTTTAGGACTAAACGTTCAATATTTAAATCCTCGATTAGAAGTGCTTTGTCCACTTCATTTTATAAAAATGACAAAGTTAAAGAAGAATTGAACCACACTTTTACACCGATAGAACGAGCAATTGAAGAAACAGCTACTCTTTTTCTGAAGCAGCATTAAATCTTTTTGACTTTGCATTTTCTATTTCTTTCTCAATACTTTTATCAGGCGTATCTAATGTATCTTTAGCTTTTTTAATAGAATCCTGTATTTTTTTTATAGAATCTTCTTCTTTTTTAATTTTCTCGTATTTATTCTTAGATGCCTCAAGATTTGATTTTACCCGAGTAAAAATCTTTTCATACTCCTCTAATTGGCTAGCATACCAAATGTTATTTTGAGCAAAAACAGTACTATCAATTTTGTGCTTCTTAAGAATGTAAGCCTCAGGATTAATCTTTTCTATCTCTAACACCTTTCTAAATGAGGTTTTGGCAGCTTTTACAAAAGCAATATCACTAAGGATCTCAACCATTTTATCCTCTTCTAGAAACACTTCAGGCTTAGGAGGTTTATCAAGACTCTGACAAGAAAAAACTGCCACAAGAATTAAAATGTATGTATATTTTTTAATCATCTATTAAAAGTTAATCGCTGTGCATTCTTAACATCATAAAACTTGAAATTCTTATATACCAAGCCTCCGTTAACAAATGTGTGTGTAATTCTTGATTTGAAAGTAGAACCCTCAAATGGAGACCAACCACATTTATAGGCAATATTATCCTTGTTTACAGTCCATGGCGCATTAATATCTACTAATACGGCATCAGCGTAATATCCTTCTTTAATATATCCTCTTTTTTCAACTTGAAATAAAATTGCCGGGTTATGGCACATCTTTTCTACGATCTTCTCTAAACTAATCTTGCCCTCATGATAAAACTCTAACATTGCAGGAAGCGCATGTTGTACCAATGGCCCTCCAGAAGGAGCCTTTGTATATACATTATCTTTTTCTTCTATCGTATGTGGGGCATGATCTGTCGCGATAACATCTAATCGGTCGTCTAACAATGCTTCAAACAAAGCATCTCGGTCTTTGGCTGTTTTTACAGCTGGATTCCATTTAATCAAAGTACCTTTTTCTTTATAGTCTTCGTCTGAAAACCATAGGTGATGAATGCATACTTCGGCAGTAATTTTCTTCTCTTCTAACGGAATTTTATTAGTAAATAACGATAATTCCTTTGCTGTAGAAAGATGAAAAACATGAAGTCTAGCTCCTGTCTTTTTTGCCAAAGCCACTGCGTTAGATGAAGAAATATAGCATGCGTCTTCACTTCTAATAATAGGGTGGAGTTCTATCGGAATATCATCTCCGTATTCTGCTCTATATTTTGAAGTGTTATCTCTAATGGTCTGTTCGTCTTCACAATGAACAGAGATCACCAAATCTGTAGAAGAAAATATCTTTTCCAATACTTTGGGATCGTCTACAAGCATGTTCCCGGTTGATGAACCCAAAAACAATTTAAGCCCTGCCACTTTTTTAGGATCCACCTTTAAAATCTCCTCCAGGTTATCATTGGTACCACCAAACATAAAAGAATAATTGGCATGACTTGTTTTTGCTGCAATCTCAAACTTCTCCTCAAGCTTCTTGATTGTTGTGGTTTGTGGCACCGTATTGGGCATTTCTATAAAAGAAGTAATACCACCAGCTATAGCTGCTCGGGATTCTGTTTCTATCGTCGCTTTATGTGTCAATCCTGGTTCTCTAAAATGCACCTGATCATCTATTACACCCGGTAACAGATATTTACCTTCAGCATCAAAAACCTGAACATCTGGAGTTTTTGCACTTATCTGTGGGGCTATTTCCTTAAAAATACCGTTCTCTATAAACACATCTCCATTGAAGATCGTTCCCTCATTAACTATATTTGCATTTTTAATAAGTACACTATTCTTGCTCATATCTCGTAACTCTTAAATAAGCTTTTAAATTTCATTTTTATAACTCCAAAAACGGCTTCAGAAATAATTCCCTTACTCATTTTTGAGGTTCCATTAGTCCTGTCTGTAAAGACCACAGGGATCTCTTTTATCTTAAACTTCAGCAGATATGCCTTAAATTTCATTTCTATTTGAAAAGCATATCCCACAAATTTGATTTTATCCAGATTTATTCTTTCAAGTACCTCTCTTTTATAACAGATAAATCCGGCAGTTGTGTCATGAATATTCATTCCAGTAATAAATCGAACATATTTTGAGGCTAACCATGATAATAAAACCCTACTCATTGGCCAGTTTACCACATTTACTCCGGTAACATATCTCGAGCCTATTGCCATCTGAGATGTTCCTTTTGAACAAGCATTATATAATCGTATCAGATCATTTGGATTATGAGAAAAATCAGCATCCATCTCAAAAATATATTCATAAGATCGCTCCAAAGCCCATTTAAAACCTGCAATATATGCCGTCCCCAATCCTAATTTACCAGCTCGTTCCAATAAAAAAAGATATTCTGAATATTCTAATTGTAATTCTCTTACTTTATCACCAGTACCATCTGGAGAACTGTCATCAACAATAAGTATATGAAAATCACGCTGAAGCGAAAACACATTTCTAATAATACGCTCCACATTTTCAATTTCATTATAGGTAGGAATAATGACTAAGGCCTCTGCCATCGATGTTATTTTTCAAGCAAATATAATTAATCATACCTATTTTTTTGTTTTTATACGTGAATAGATCGTAATTTTATCACCACAATCAGGTATGGAGTATATTACAAGAGAAATAGTATCAACCAACTGGCTTACGATCTTATTATTGATATGCCTTGGATTACTGGCTATAGCTAAAGGATTAAACGCACTGCGCTTTTCAGATTTTATGATGCTTTTTAGTAATAACAAGTATATCATATCTTACCAAAAACCCAATAAACTATCTTCTCCTTTTAATGCAGTGCTATTACTACTACAGATTGCTTCAGTGTCCTTATTTCTATATTTGTACTTTGACATTTTTGAATTGCAGGTAGTTGCCACAGAGATCACATTATACATTAAGATTACTATCATTTATGCGGTAATCGTCATTTGTAAATTATTAATAGAAAAAATTATCGCTACGATTTTTTCTATCGATGGAATTGTAGATGAATATTTATTTTACAAAGTATCTTACCGCAATTTTTTGGGAGTCATTCTTTTACCTTTTAATATCGTATTTATATATGCTTTACAACCTACCCGAATCGTATATTTAATATTAGTTATTTTACTAATTATTTTGAATCTTGTAGTACTTGTATCCTTTTACAGGAAAAATGAAAATATCATTTTCAACCACTTGTTTTATTTTATTTTGTATCTTTGCGCACTTGAAATTGCACCCTATTTTATACTATATAAGCTTATTAGTAATTAGTAGAGCCGTTTACAAAAAGAATATATATGAAAGTGAAAACAATTTTGGTCTCACAACCAGAGCCTAAAGTGGAAAATTCACCTTATTTTGATTTAGAAGAAAAGGAAAAAGTAAAAATTGACTTTATTCCGTTTATTCATGTTGAAGGAGTTGATGCTAAAGAAGTAAGGTTACAAAAAGTGGATTTATCACAATACACTGCTATTGTTCTTACAAGTCGTAATTCTGTCGATCATTTCTTTAGAATCGCAGAGGAGATGCGTTATAAAGTGCCGGATACTCTTAAATACTTTTGTCAAAGTGAGGCAGTAGCTTATTATCTGCAAAAATATGTAGTGTACCGTAAAAGAAAGATCTATGTGGGGAAACGTACTTTTCAGGAACTCGCTCCTTTAATCAAGAAGTATAAAAGCGAAAAGTTTTTATTACCTTCTTCTGATAAGTTAAAACCAGAGATTCCCAATGCGCTTAATGAGCTTAAAGTTGAGTGGAAACAAGGGGTGTTTTATAGAACCGTTGTAAGCGATTTGTCTGACCTAAGAGATGTATTTTATGATATATTAGTTTTCTTTAGTCCCTCGGGCATACAATCTTTATTCGAAAACTTCCCGGATTTTAAGCAAAATGACACTAGAATTGCCGTTTTTGGTAATTCTACGGTAAAAGCTGCTGAGGAGCATAATCTTGTAGTTAACATACAAGCTCCTACACCAGAGACTCCATCAATGACGATGGCACTTCAAAAATATATTAAAGAAGTAAATAAAAAATAATATTTTTTCTAATTAGAAAAAATATCACCATAAAAAAGGTCTGAAATGTTTTCAGACCTTTTTTGTTTTATTAAGATATCTCGTTTAAAACGAATAACGTTGAGGACCTCCACGTCTTATTTCTTCATTGGCATACGACTCGAATTTCTTGAAATTCTCTCTAAAGGCATTGGTCAATTTAAATGCCGTTGTATAGTAAGCTTCATCGTTGTTCCAGGTAGCTCTCGGACTCAATACGCTATCAGGTACTCCCGGGCATCTTCTAGGCTGTGCTACCCCAAAAACAGAATGAATATGATAGTCATCGTAAGAATACAAGCCCAAATCGCCATTCAATACTGCCTGAATCATAGCACGTGTGTATTTTAATTTAATTCTGGTTCCAACTCCATAAGGTCCACCGGTCCATCCCGTATTTACTAACCATACATTTACACCGGTATCTTTCATTTTTTTAACCAACATCTCGGCATATTCTGCAGGATGTAATGGCATAAATGGTGCTCCAAAACAAGCAGAAAATGAGGGTTGAGGCTCTACAACCCCAGCTTCGGTACCTGCTACTTTTGCTGTGTAACCAGATATAAAATGGTATGCCGCCTGACTAGGAGTAAGTTTAGAAATCGGAGGCATAACTCCAAAAGCATCAGCCGTTAAAAAGAATATATTCTTCGGGTTTTTGCCAATAGAAGGAGTTTGAATGTTCTCTATATGATAGATTGGATAGCTTACTCTTGTATTTTGAGTAATAGAAGTATCTGCATAGTCTACCTCACCATCTTTGATAATTACATTTTCAAGGATTGCCCCTTCTTTGATAGCTCCATATATTTCGGGTTCTTTTTCTGCAGAAAGATCAATTACTTTTGCATAACATCCTCCTTCAAAATTAAATATGGTATTTTCTTTAGTCCAGCCATGTTCATCATCACCGATCAACTTACGATTAGGATCTGTAGACAATGTTGTTTTTCCAGTACCTGAAAGGCCAAAAAATATAGCGGTATCTCCTTCTTCACCTATATTAGCAGAGCAGTGCATAGGAAAACAATCCTTTTCAACCGGAAGGATAAAGTTTAATGCAGAGAAAATTCCTTTTTTAATCTCACCTGTATACCCCGTGCCACCGATAAGTGCAATTTTTCTATCAAAGTTCAAAATTGCGAAATTATGTTGACGAGTACCATCGACTTTTGGATCTGCCATAAAACCAGGCGCATTAACTACGATCCACTCTGGATCGAAATCCTTCAATTCTTCATTAGTTGGTCTTAAGAACATGTTATAAGCAAACATATTAGACCAGGGATACTCATTAATTACTCTTATATTCAATCGGTACTCGGGATCGGCACATGCATAACTATCACGTACAAAAATTTCTTTTCCAGAAAGATAAGCTGTCACTTTATCATACAATGCATCAAATGCATCAGGCTCAAAAGGAATATTAATAGCTCCCCACCAAATTTTATCTTTGGTGATGTGATCTTTAACAATAAATCGATCCATAGGAGAACGTCCTGTAAACTCACCTGTATTAATAGCAAGTGTTCCAGATTTAGTAAGTTGCCCTTGACCTTTTTGCAATACCTCTTCCTGTAATTCTTTAGGAGATAATTGGTAACGCATTGTAGCATCTTTAATACCGTAATGCTTTAACGAAAACGTTTTCGTAGTTGGATACAGTGGTTCCATAAAAATATATCGTGTTTGTTATGTATGTGCAAAATTATAAATAATAATTACACTAACCTCCTAATTGATCACTTAATCTTTGCTGCATTAATAATTAAAAGAATCCATCCAAAAATTAACAATAAACCACCCAAAGGCGTAATAAAACCAATACTTGACAAAGACATTCCTAAAGCTTCATCGATGGCCAAAAGGTATATTGATCCTGAAAAAAGGGTGATTCCCCCTATAAAAAAATAAAAAATCCGTCTCTTAGAAGTCATGTTCAAAACTGTCATATTCCCCAAAATAATGCATACGATTGCGTGATACATTTGATACCGTACTCCTGTTTTAAAAGAATCTATGCTTTTTGTATCTACTAGCTTTTCTAAACCATGGGCACCAAAAGCATCTAAAAGCACCCCTATCAAACCCAATACCGCTCCCGTAATCAAAATTGTTTTATTCACGCCCTTTTTATCCATAATTGACTATGTTGTAGAATAGATGTTATGTTTTAAACACTTTTTTTATCAAAACGTAATTAATACCACAAAATTGACTACTTACTTTTTAGAGTATTTATTACATTCGTATCAAAGTTATCAAAATATCAGCAGGTATGCGAAAGATTCTAGTTATTGGTGCAGGTAAATCTACCGCCGTTTTGATTAAGTATTTTCAGGATAAATCTGTTTCCGAAAATCTTCATATCACTATTGGAGATATTTCTATACAAAATGCTCAAAACCTGGCAAGTAATCATCCAAATTCCAAAGCGATATCTCTAGATATTTTTGATAAAAACTCTCGTGAACAAGCAATTAAAAAAGCTGATATTGTGGTTTCTATGCTTCCAGCACGATTTCATATCGAGGTAGCGAAAGATTGTCTTGAATTTGGTAAGTCTATGGTTACCGCTTCCTACGTGAGTCCGGAAATGCAAGAGTTGAATGACCATGTTCATAAAAAAGGATTGATTTTTATGAATGAAATTGGTGTAGATCCCGGGATAGACCATATGAGCGCCATGCAAATAATAGATCGTATCAGAAATCAAGGTGGTAATATGATTTTATTCGAATCTTTTACCGGTGGATTAGTTGCTCCCGAAAGTGATACCAATTTATGGAACTATAAATTCACATGGAACCCTCGTAATGTAGTTACAGCAGGGCAGGGTGGAGCTGCAAAATTTCTACAGGAAGGGACTTATAAATATATCCCCTACCATAAATTATTTAGAAGAACAGAATTTCTTGAAGTAGAAGAATACGGTCGATTTGAAGCGTATGCTAACCGAAATTCTCTTAAATACCAAAGTATTTATGGTTTAGATGATATCCTAACCCTATATAGAGGCACTATAAGAAGAGTAGGTTTTTCTAGAGCATGGAACACTTTTGTACAATTAGGAATGACGGCAGATGATTATACCATGACAAACTCTGAGGATATGAGTTATCGCGACTTTATCAATTCTTTCCTGGCATATTCTCCAACAGACTCTGTAGAACTTAAGCTTCGTCATTATCTCAAAATAGATCAGGATGACATTATGTGGGATAAACTCCTTGAGCTCGATATCTTTAATCCTGATAAAAAAGTTGGAATCCCCAATGCTACTCCAGCACAAATACTTCAGAAAATTTTAATGGATAAATGGACGCTTGATGAAGGAGACAAAGATATGATCGTTATGTATCATAAGTTTGGTTATGAACTCAATGGCAAACGCAAACAGATTGATGCCACCATGGTAAGTACAGGTGAAGACCAAACGTATACTGCCATGGCCAGAACAGTAGGATTGCCCGTAGCAATGGCAACATTGCGTATCTTGAATAAACAAATTACCTCTACTGGTATCCAAATTCCTATTCATGAAGAAGTGTATGAGCCTATACTTAAAGAGCTCAAAGAATATGGCATAGGATTCAATGAAAAAGAGTGTGAATACCTGGGATACAATCCTGACGGGGTAAAAGGGTGAAAAGAGGTCAAGATCTGACTTCTAACGCACAATTTTTAAAGGTAATATTATACTACCTGATCTTTTATACGCTTGTACAGAATTAATTTTAAAGGCTTTTGACAGACTTTTTTATAAAAACCTATTCAATTTTACTTATTCTATTTCAATTACAAACCTTTAATTGTATTTTTGATTAATAACTGTAATTTGAAATTATGAAAAGTCAAAACAATCCTGTAAAGATTGATGGCATCGATAAAGAAATATTACGCAATCTCATGGAAGATGCCCGAAGGCCTATTCTTGAGATTGCCAGAAAGGTTGGTATATCTGGTGCGGCGATTCATCAAAGGCTTCGCAAGCTTGAAGCTTCAGGACTTATCGCTGGATCCAAATTTATTATCGATCCCAAAGTATTAGGATACAAAACTATGGCTTTCGTAGGTGTGTTTTTGGATAAAGCCGTAAGTAATCCAAAAGCCGTAAAACAGTTAAAAAATATTCCAGAAGTTATTGAATGTCACTATACCACCGGTAACTGGTCTATTTTTATCAAAATCCTATGTAAAGATAATGAGCACTTGATGAATGTATTGAATAAAGAAATTCAAGCGATCGAAGGAGTTTCACGAACTGAAACTTTTATTTCTTTGGATCAGCAAATTGATCGACAGATCAAGATATAGCTAATACCACTTCTCACATGAAATTACCGTATAAAATTGTCTCTTTTGACTTGATGCTTCGTTATAAAATTGATCGATAGCTATGGCTATCCATAAATTTTTTGCCTTGCCTAAAATCAAAATAGTTCAATTCGTATATCAGTAACTTCATGTTAGAACTGGTATAAATCCGTATACATTAACACTGATCTTTCTTTACTTAGCTTTATAAATCTATTTGTAACTACTCAATTAATCATAAATATAGTCGTCAACCTGAACTTGTTTCAGGTTCTCAAACTAATTCGCTAATTATAAATGCAATGAGATTCCGAAATAAATTCGGAATGACGCCAAAAGTATCTGTATTACCTAAAACGGATATTCAAATAATTGTATTTTATGAAAGCTTCTACATGTATATACTACTGAATTGAAAGAATTGTACCCTTCGACAGGCTCAGGGTACAATTCTTTGAACTCAGTTTATTTTTTACATTAATCCCTACTTCCCAAGAAAAGGGAAATAAAGTACAACAACGTAGCAAGCGATCCCAGCGCAGCGACTACATAAGTCCTTGCTGCCCATTTAAGTGCATCTTTTGCTCCGTTATACTCTTGACCGGTTACCATATTTCTGTTTTCTAGCCAAGCCAATGCCCTGTTGCTTGCATCATATTCTACAGGAAGTGTAATAAATGCAAATAATGTTGTTGCAGCAAACAAGATGATACCCACTAAGAAAATCAAATTACCAAAAACCATCCCCGACGCTGTTAATATCAAACCCGCCATGATCACTATATTAGAAAGCTTACTAGCTATTCCTACAGCAGGAACGATTTTGGATCGCATCGTTAACCAACTATACGCTGTCGCATGTTGTACTGCATGCCCAACTTCGTGAGCAGCTACAGCTGCAGAGGCTGCATTTCTTTGGTGATACACCCCCTCGCTTAGATTAACCGTCTTATTAGCCGGATTATAATGATCGGTAAGCATTCCTGATGTAGAAATTACTTTCACATCATATATCCCATTATCTTGTAACATTTTGGTGGCAATCTCGGCTCCACTCATTCCATTTTGTAAACGAATATTAGAGTATTTCTTAAATTTACTTTTTAGTTTATTGCTCACGTACATACTTACCAAAAATATGACACCGGCAATGACATAATATCCCATCATAACTAACTACTTTTTATGTGTATTAATATACAATATTAAAAGCAAAAACCTCGCCACAATAGCGAGGTTCCTGGTTAAATAAACTTGAGTTAGCCAATAAGTCGAGTTTACTTTAAATACGTTTCTACATCTACTAATGGAAGGTTAAAAGCCTCTGATATTGCGGGATACACAACATCTCCATTAATAACATTAAGTCCTTTTTTAAGGGGTTCATTATCTGTACAGGCAGCTTTCCATCCTCTGTTTGCCAACTGCACCGCGTATGGCAAAGTGACATTTGTTAATGCCAAAGTGGACGTAAAAGGTACCGCACCTGGCATATTTGCCACAGAATAATGCACTACATCATCAATAATATATACAGGATCCTGGTGTGTGGTAGGTTTTGTAGTTTCAAAACAACCTCCCTGATCTACAGCTACATCAACCAATACCGTACCCGGACGTATATCTTTAAGCATATCGCGTGTGATTAGTTTAGGTGCCTTGGCACCCGGGATCAATACGCCTCCTATAATAAGATCTGATGTCTTAATATGCTTACGGATAGTATATTCATTAGAATATTCAGTATTTACATTCGCCGGCATTATATCATCAAGATATTTTAGTCTTTTAGGGCTAATATCCAATATGGTCACATCAGCACCCATCCCTGCAGCCATTTTTGCTGCCTGGGTACCAACTACTCCGCCTCCTAATACCAAAACTTTGGCAGGAGCTACACCGGGAACACCACCAAGAAGGATTCCTCTTCCTTTTAAGGGCTTTTCTAAATATTTTGCGCCTTGTTGGATTGACATTCGACCAGCAACTTCGCTCATTGGTGTTAACAATGGTAAGCTACGGTCTGGATCCTCTACGGTTTCATAAGAAATGCAAACCGACCCACTTTCGATCATTGCATTGGTAAGTGGTTCGCTAGATGCGAAATGAAAATATGTAAATACCAATTGATCCTTCTTGATCAACTTATATTCTGGTTCTATGGGTTCCTTGACCTTGATGATCATCTCAGCAGTCTGGTACACCTCTTCTATTGTAGGTAAAATTTTACCTCCGGCGCTAACATACTCCTCATCACTAAAACCACTTTGAAGACCAGCATTTTGCTGAATGAAAACCGTGTGGCCATGTCTAACGAGTTCCATCGTTCCAGCAGGTGTAACACCTACGCGATTCTCGTTATTCTTGATTTCCTTAGGAACACCAATTATCATATTCTTATTTTTTTGTCGAAAATAGCTGTTTTTATGAAATAAACCAATAAATCATATTCAAAAAATATCTTATTAATAATTTTAAGAAGAATGTACTGAATATGTTAAAAAATTAAAGACTTACAAATTCAATTTTTATTTTTATATCGATACTTAAAATGTAGCAACGCGAATCCAGAGATCGCAGTAACAAAATTTGCCAAAATAATAGGCAAACTATCAATCAAGAACCCATAAACCAACCAACAAAGTACCCCTGAGACAAAAATGAGTAGCATAGATAAAGACAAACTGTCGGCAGATTTTGTTTTCCAGGTCTTATATACCTGAGGTAAAAATGCTGCTGTGGTTAGGGTTGCCGCTACTAATCCTAGAATTTCTATCGAATTGATCATGTTTCTATATTAACTACAATAGTTATGTGGGTATCTGTAAGAGCTTACCCTTCGGGAGCCTCTGGGTTCGTCTCTTCTAAGAGGGCTGAGTCTCTCTAAGCTAGGCGCTATTTCCTTAACCTACCACATTCACAATCTTACCGGGAACTACGATCACTTTTTTTGGCGCTCGCCCCTCGAGTTGCTGTTGTGTTTTCTCATGTGCCATTACCGCAGCTTCTATTTCGTCTTTATTCAAATCTAAAGATAGCTCTAAGGTAAAACGCATTTTACCGTTAAATGATATGGGATACTCTTTTGTGCTTTCTATCAAGTGTTTCTCTTCAAAAACAGGAAATGCAGCAGTCGAGATGGATTCTTGATGTCCCATCTTTTGCCATAATTCTTCAGCAATGTGTGGCGCGTAAGGCGAAATCAATACTAATAAAGGTTCCAAAATTGCTCTGGCATTACATTGCTGAGCTGTTAATTCGTTCACCGCAATCATAAAAGTACTTACCGAAGTATTAAAGGAGAAATTCTCGATATCTTCTTCTACCTTTTTGATGGTTTTGTGTAATGTTTTTAAATTATCTTTTGTGGGTTCTGCATCTGAAACCTCGAAAGTATCTCCATTATGGTATAACTTCCATAATTTTTTAAGGAACGAGTGCACCCCGGTGATCCCAGCCGTGTTCCAGGGTTTTGCTTGTTCTAATGGCCCCAGAAACATTTCATATAAACGCAAGCTATCGGCTCCATAATCTTCACAAATTCCATCGGGGTTGACGACATTGTATTTGGATTTGGACATTTTTTCGACTTCTCGATGAACTATATACTTTCCATTTTCTAGAACAAATTTTGCATTAGTGAATTCAGGTCTCCAATTCTTAAAAGCTTCAACATCTAATTCGTCTGAAGAATTTACAAAAGAAACATCAACGTGAATGGGTTGTATTTGAATATTGTAATCGTTTATTTTAAAGTTTGTATGACCACTCAAAAGTTGTAGTTTTTCTTGGAATAATTTTTTGGCTTCACCCAATGCTTTTTTATCATTCAAAATACCTTTAGAAACAAAAACATCTTGCGGTAACTCAACTTTGTAACCAACTGCTTTTTGTAAAATTTTTCCAATTATGACTCTATGCACAAACGCACTCGTCCCCAAAATCATCCCTTGATTGATCAATTTTTTAGCAAATTCATCCACAGGCACGATTCCGCAGTCGAACAAAAACTTTTGCCAGAAACGTGCGTATAATAAATGTCCGGTGGCATGCTCGCTACCACCGATATATAGATCTACTTCTTTCCAATAGTTAATTGCTGCTGCAGAGAATATTTCTTCTTCATTATGTGGGTCCATATATCTGTTAAAGTAATAGGAACTTCCTGCCCAACCCGGCATGGTATTCAATTCTAAAGGAAACACTGTTTTATGATCGATCTTATCATTGGCAACAACTTCGCTATTCTTGGTATCCCAAGCCCACACATCCGCACGACCTAATGGTGGCTCACCAGTTTCGGTAGGCAAATACTTTTCTACTTCGGGTAATTCGATAGGCAGGTAATGCTCTTCGATCATTTGCGGCATTCCGTCTACATAATACACCGGGAATGGCTCTCCCCAATACCGCTGACGACTAAAAACGGCATCTCTTAACCTATAATTAATCTTTCCTTTTCCCTGACCCAATTGCTCCAGCTCATCAATGGCTCTTTTGGTTGCTTTCTTATAACTCAACCCATTCAGGAAATCAGAATTGGCAATAATGGTATTTTCTTTATCGGCGAATGCTTCCTCAGAAATATCTACGCCTTCAAAAATATTAGGTATATCAATCCCATAGTGTTTTGCAAAGTCATAATCACGTTGATCTCCGCAGGGTACTGCCATTACTGCACCGGTACCGTAACCTGCCAACACATAATCCCCAATCCAGATGGGTACGGGTTCTTTGGTGAACGGATGTTCTGCATACGCCCCTGTAAATACACCACTAATGGTTTTTACATCTGCCATTCGTTCGCGCTCGCTTCGCTTTGCAGTCGCTTCGACATAGGCTTCTACCTCGGCTTTTTGTTCGGGAGTAGTTACCTTTTGTACCAATTCATGCTCTGGAGCTAATGTCATAAAGCTCACTCCAAAAATGGTATCGGGTCTGGTTGTGAATACTTCAATTGTATGTTGCTTCTCATCCCCTCCTAAATCCTCCCCAGAGGGAAGAACTTTTAAAGCGTTTTCTATTGATGATATCACATTATCTATATCATTCAATATTTCATCATTTGAAAAACGTAAAAAGGTATATCCTTTTTTTTCCTGTAACAATACTTGTCTTTCTTGATCTTCCTCTTTTTGAAGTTTATGAATTTCACCATCAACTTCAATAATCAGTTTTTTGGAAAGACACACAAAATCGACTATATAATTATCAATAGGGTGCTGTTGTCTAAACTTAAACCCTAACTTTTTTGTTTTTAACCTTTCCCATAAAAAAGCTTCTGATTTTGTTGGATTAGTCCTCATCTCTTTCGCCCTTCTTAAAAGTTCTCCGGCTATTTTAGGATTTCCAGTCAGATAACCTGCATTTGACCCTCTTCCCTCTGGGAATGGCTGGGGATGGGATGGAAGAACTCTAAACTTGACAACGGCTCCCTCAGAACGGCCTATCCAATTGGTTTGAGAATCTTTAAGAGGCTGCGGCCAATCGATGGTATCCAATCCATCTAATAACCGCTGTGCATAAGCTGAAATACGCATGCTCCACTGGGTCATTTTTTTACGAACCACAGGGTAACCACCACGTTCTGAGACCCCATTTACGATCTCATCATTAGCAAGTACGGTTCCTAATTGCGGACACCAATTTACTTCGGTCTCTGCCAAATAGGTTAACCTGTATTTTAGTAATATTTCCTGCTTTTCTTTTGAGGAGAAATTGCTCCAATCGGCTGCCGTAAATTCACTTACATCTTCGTCACAAACCGCATTTACTTTTGTATTTCCTTCGGAAACAAAAATCGCTTCGAGATCGGCTATCTTTCTTGCCTTATCTTCATGATTATCGTACCATGAATTGAAAAGTTGGATAAAAATCCATTGGGTCCATTTATAAAACGTTGGGTCACTGGTACGTACCTCGCGGCTCCAATCAAATGAGAATCCTATTTTATCTAATTGCTCGCGATACCGAGCGATATTTTCTTTGGTAGTGATGGCAGGATGTTGCCCGGTTTGGATGGCATACTGCTCTGCCGGCAAGCCAAAGGAATCATAGCCTTGAGGATGTAAAACATTAAATCCTTTGTGACGCTTATATCTGGCATAGATATCACTGGCTATATATCCTAACGGATGCCCGACATGCAATCCTGCCCCCGATGGGTATGGAAACATATCCAGCACGTAATATTTTGGTTTAGCACTATCATTTTCCGCTCTAAACGTTCCGTTTTCTGCCCAATATTTTTGCCATCTGGTTTCAATATCTCTAAAATCGTAGCTCATCAATCTAAAATTAAGACCGCAAATTTACGATTTTATGTTACACCTTCAAGGTTTTTGAAGGATACCTTCGAACTATCAAAGCCCTCATCCCCAACCCCTCTCCCACAGAGAGACGGTAGAATTGTTTCTTTTCAATTTAAGATAGACCTCTAGCCTTCGCTTCCATAGGTTGTAAGCAACTATAAACAAAGGTATTTACAGGAGTTTCAATACCTAGTTTCTTTCCTTCTTTCACTATAAACCCATTAAAATTATCTAGTTCTGATGGACGACCTTCTATAATATCTCTTTGAGTAGAGGCGGTAGAATCGTACGGTTGTTTACTAATAATTGTCATGATGCTATCTACAAGATCTTTAGATAAGTTAACTCCTTTGGCAGATCCAATTTGATGAATTTCTCTGGCAGTTTGTTCTAAAATTGCTCGTGTTCCCGGGCTTTGATACATTTCTCCAATAGTAGCTCTGGTCAACGCTCCCAAACCGCTTACCGTTGCGATAAACATGAATTTACTCCATATATCAACGTGAATATCTTCAGAAATTGTATTGTTAAAACCTGCTTTGTCAAATACTTCTTTTATTTTTTGAAGACGATTGGTTTTACTTCTATCTAACTCTCCAAAAACTATTTCGGGAGGAAACCCGAAGTGTGAAATAATACCTGGAGCTTCAATCTTACTATATATCTTACACAAACCTCCAATTACATGTTTTGTTGGCAGTACAGCAAGCAATGTATCTACATTATCGGCTCCATTTTGTAAAGGAATAACGACTGTATCATCTTTAAGAATCGGTTTGATCAATCTTGCAGCTTGGGCTACTTGCCAGGATTTGGTACAAACCAAAACCAGATCTGCTTTTTCTACTTGATTGATATCATTTGTAACCATGAATGGATGGGTTACAAAATCCCCATCGATACTTTTAACATGCAGACCGTTTTGCTGAATAGCCTCAAGATGCTTACCCCTGGCAATTAGGGTAACTTTTTGGCCTGAGTTTGCAATTCTTCCTCCAAAATATCCTCCGACCCCTCCAACTCCAATGATAACTGTATGCATAGCTAAACTATTTAATAGATAAGAATACCTTTAAGTATACGTTATTCTTTTATCAACCAAAGTTAATGAAAACACATAACAGATTGAAGAGTTAAATCTCATTTTATAAAGGGATTAACCTTCCTGTTCACAAAGGTAGGTTAGGTGATTGTATTGCAAAATGTGGCACATTTTACAATACAAAGTCTCATTAACTTTATTATTTTTACCAAAAATTAGATTATTTATGAGCTCATCATTTGAAAAGTATCAAAAACGTAGACTAATTTCTTCTTATTTTTCTGTAGTCATTAGTATTTCTTTGGTATTATTTTTATTGGGCTTGTTGGGCTTGTTGGTTTTGAATACCAAAAAAATTGCAGATCATTTTAAAGAAAAAATTGCATTAACTATCTACCTCAAGGACACTGCAAAAGACGTAGAGATCAAACAACTGGAAAAAACATTGGCGCTTGCCGAATATACTAAATCAACAACCTATATTTCTAAAGACGAAGCTGCTGAAGAACACAGTAAAGATATTGGAGAAAACTTTATGGATTTTTTAGGATATAATCCACTACAAAACTCGATTGATGTATATCTGAAAGCTGATTTTGTTGATCCTGCGAAAATTGAGGGAATTTCAACGTCTATTACCAGAAAGAATTTTGTTGACGAAGTGATCTATGATAAACCCTTAATTTCGTTACTTAATGACAACATCAAAAAGATTAGTTTTTGGGTATTATTAATTAGCGGTATTTTCACCTTTATTGCAGTATTGCTTATTAACAGTTCCATTCGTTTATCGGTCTATTCAAAGAGATTTATTATTAAAACCATGCAAATGGTAGGAGCCACCAAAAAATTTATTCGCGGACCTTTTATTTGGAAGAGTGTACGTCTGGGAATGATAGGAGCAATTGTAGCCCTGACCGGAGTGGGTGTAGTATTATACTACCTTAACAAAACATTTCCCGAACTAGCACTGTTAGACGATGAAATATTATTAATTATATTGTTTCTAGGTGTTTTTGGTATTGGTGTACTCATTACCTGGATTAGTACATTTTTTGCTACGCAACGATTCTTGAATCTTAGGACCGATGAATTATATTATTAGTGAGTGATGAGGAAGTTAAAAATTATGTATTTAAATCTCGACTTTGGGAAATAAAAGTAATATCAAAACAATGATATAGTATGAAAGCTTTGGAGTGGAACGTTGATCCCGAAATCACGAGGCTTTTTGGCACTTTTCCTATAAAGTATTATGGAATTTTATTTGTCATTGGTCTTTTACTTGGATATGAGATTGTAAAACGAATATATAAATCTGAAAATGTACCTGTAGAAAATCTAGAAAAACTCTCTACTTACCTATTCATAGGGATATTATTAGGAGCGAGGTTAGGTCATTGTCTTTTTTATGATTTTGAATATTTCTCCAAATATCCTCTAGAAATATTCTTACCATTTCGAATTACAAATGGTAACTGGAGTTTTACAGGGTTTTCAGGATTGGCAAGTCATGGAGGAAGTATTGGGGCAATCTTAGCTATCATTATATACCGTTGGGAGAACAGAATATCTTTGCTCTGGATATTAGATCGAGTGGCAATTGGTGCTCCGGTCACGGGAGCTTTTATTCGCTTTGGAAACTTTATGAATTCTGAAATTTACGGAAAACCAACAAAAGGTGATTACGGTGTCATCTTTATGCAAAATGATTTAATACCAAGACATCCTACACAATTATACGAAGCTTTTGCATATTTGATTATTTTTGGATTGCTATGGTATCTTTACAAAAAAACGAATCTAAAGAGTAAAGAAGGATTTCTATTCGGCACGTTGTTAATCGTCTTATTTACAGTAAGATTATTATTAGAATTCTTTAAAGAAAATCAAGTAGCTTTTGAAGACAACATGCTATTCAATATGGGTCAATGGCTTAGTATTCCCTTTATTATTGGGGGAATTGTTCTTCTGATCTTAAGTAAACAAAAAAATGAAGTAGTTATTTAACTTTATGGGTAAAATTGGTAAAATATGGTTTTTAAGTGCTTCAATACTTTTTATTGTATTTATGGCAGTTGTTATTCAAACCTTTAGACCCGTGCGCAATATACAGCCTGACGATGTTCTAAAAATCGAAGGCATTGTTACCAAAGTGCAAGAAGCTTCGGGATATGATATTGTAATCACCTTAGAAAATGATGATCATTACTACTATATAAACAGGGGGTTATTACATGGCTTAACCGTTGAACAATTGAGCAGCAATATTCTTAATAAAAAGGTTACTTTGTATGCTATCGAAAGATGGACTATCTTTACCCGTGATGGAAACATGGGACATATTGCCAAAATAATGATTGGTGACAAGGTAGTATTTAATAAAATAAATAATGACATTCATGAGCAAACAACAAAATAAAAACACTCCTCACAAACCAGATTATGTTTTTGGCAAGAAGAACTATGTTGTCATGGCTATCGGAATCGCTGTGATCGCATTAGGATTTATTCTTATGGCAGGAGGAGGTAGTGACAATCCTAATGTTTTTAATCCAGAGATCTACAACTTCAGAAGGATTAGACTGGCTCCAACTATTGTGTTAATAGGTTTTGGTATCGAAGTCTATGCTATTCTTTTAAATCCGGATAAGAAGAAAAAACAGTAATTCAGTAATTTATCTTTCTGTAATTATATATTTGCATCAATTTTTAAGAAAACCCTTCATATTTCATGGAAATCATTGATGCGATTATATTAGGTATAGTACAAGGTCTTACAGAATTTTTACCGGTTTCTTCAAGCGGTCATTTAGAATTAGGCAAAGCTATACTTGGTGACACTAGCATCCCAGAAGAATCCTTACTTTTTACCGTAGTACTTCATTTTGCCACTGCATTAAGTACCATTGTAGTTTTTAGAAGGGATATCTGGACCATCTTGAATGGTTTGTTGAAATTCAAAAAAAACGAAGAAACTTTATTTTCTATCAAAATTATCATCTCTATGATCCCTGCTGTGCTCGTAGGATTGTTTTTTGAAGAACAGTTAGAACAACTTTTTGGTGGCAATGTTATGTTTGTGGGCTTTATGTTGCTTATTACTGCTGCCCTATTATGGTTTGCTGATAAAGCCAAAAGCACCAGAAAACCAGTAAGTACTTCAAATGCCTTTGTTATTGGTATTGCGCAGGCGATTGCTATGCTACCAGGTATTTCAAGAAGTGGTGCTACTATTTCTACTTCGGTATTATTGGGCAATGATAAAACCAAAGCAGCACGTTTTTCTTTCTTGATGGTAATTCCACTAATTTTTGGTAAAATAGCTAAAGATATTTTAAGCGGTGATCTTGTGTTTTCCTCAGAAAATAATATAGCTGTTATTGTTGGTTTTATGGCTGCGTTTGTTTCGGGGCTATTCGCATGTACATGGATGATTTCTTTGGTGAAAAAGAGTAAGTTAACTTATTTTGCCGTATATTGTATTCTTGTTGGCTTATTGGCCATCATTTTTGGTTTTATTAAATAGCCCCATATATAATGTTAACCGAACAAGACTATAAAGACGGTCAAATTATTTTGATCGATAAGCCATTGCAATGGACTTCTTTCCAGGTTGTAAACAAACTTCGTTGGGCTATTCGAAAAAATTTCGGGATCAAAAAAATTAAAGTAGGACACGCAGGAACATTAGATCCTTTAGCATCTGGTCTTCTTATCATTTGCACAGGAAAATTTACAAAACGAATTCAGGAGTTTCAAGGGCAGGCAAAAGAATACATAGGCACAATTACTCTTGGAGCAACAACACCATCATATGATCTTGAAACCGAAATAGACCAAACATTTCCAATCGATCATATTACAGAAAACAATATAAAAGAAGCTACTTCTCATTTTATAGGCGAAATAGAACAATACCCACCTGTGTTTTCGGCCTTAAAAAAAGATGGAAAACGATTATATGAGTATGCAAGAGAAGGCTCAGCAGTAGAAATAAAACCACGAAAAATTACTATAGCACAATTTGAAATCACAAGGATTGCACTGCCCGAGGTAGATTTTAGAGTGGTCTGTAGCAAGGGAACATATATTAGATCTTTGGCACACGATTTCGGAAAAACTTTAAATAGCGGGGGGCACCTAACTGCATTAAGAAGGACCAGAATAGGAGCATTTTCTGTTGAAAACGCAACTAATATGGAATCTTTTATTAAACAGTTACCGGCAAAAATTAAAACTACATAAAATATTGTGGAAGAAAATTAGTTATACATACACTTATGGAGTTCATAGAGAAACATAAAGCCCTAATTATCACATCAATGTTGATGGGAATCTTTGTTCTTAGCTTATACAATATCAATATGATAAAAAAGCAAAAAGAACAAGCTGAAATTATGATGGAAATTCCTGAAGAATTTTTGGCAGAGCAAGAAAAAGAGCAGCAACCCGAAGAAGAACTTATTGCCCAAGAAAATAGGCAACTCGATGCCAACAAAAGAACTCATAACGCATTTAATGAGGATTTTGAAGATCACGATGAGATTGAACAGCGTATTAAATCACTGACTGAGACCGAAGATATGGCTCAAAGTGAAGAGGCCTTAATTAATGAGGATAGTGAAGTCCCATTGGAAGAAGACAAAAACGATGAGGCCAAAAAGGAAGAAGTAAAACCAGAGGATGAAGAAACTAATAATCGAAATAGTTCTCTTACCTACAGCCTAAAAGGCAGGAAATCTGTCGAACTACCAAATCCCGTGTACACGTGTAACGGAAGCGGTAAAGTAGTAGTAAAAATTGAAGTAAATAAAAACGGATATGTAGTAGATGCAAAGGTCGACAAAAAAAGGTCTACTACACGTAACGAATGCCTTTTTGATAATGCTATGAACTATGCTAGAAAAGCATTATTTTCACGCACCACTATAGAAGAACAACAGGGGTCTATTACCTATTATTTTAATTATAGTAATTAATCATAATAATTGTACTAAATCCTGGGCAATATTGACCCCACGGTCTTTATTGTACCATACCTGTAAATCCTGTTTGAATTGTGGATCTAAACTACCGTTTTGAGCTTTGTAGTCGTTTACCATTTTTGTAGCTATCGACGGCCTAGGACCCCACGTATTTAATACTTTTTGATTTTGAGTGTCGTATGCTATCAATTTTGGTATCGCTTTTCCTCCATTAGTTAAAAAATTGTTCATTAATTCGTCATGATCATCTCTCAAAATAATCTTAAAATCTATTCCTTCGTTTAATCGTGCCAATGTATTAATTACCGGTAACGATTGAGCAGCATCACCACACCAACCTTCAGACAGCACCAACCATGTTACCTTCGTATTAGTGCTAGAGAATACCTCAGTTATTGATTTATCTATTTTTAGAGTTTTATCCAGACGTTTCATTCTTCGATCATTAAGCATACTATAATTGGTTAATGCTTCAGATTGCTTGTGACCAGTTGATTTTCCTTTGGCCAATAGATCACTTACCAATTGTTTATATTCCTGATAAGAATAAGAGTTGTTGATTCCTTCTTCAATTAATTTATTTACTGTCATCGTTTTAGTTTCTTCCATAATCATTGCTCAATGCTATCCTGGTAAGACGATTGTTATCTTTAAAACTTACAATATGCAAAATTCTTCACGAAAATAGTATATTTAAAATTCAAAGCTTAGGATATGCAAAAACAAAGATGTGGATGGTGTGTAGGAGATTCTCTTTATGAAGCTTACCATGATCATGAGTGGGGAGTACCTGTACACGATGAGCAACTTTTATTTGAATTTTTGGTATTAGAAACCTTTCAGGCGGGATTAAGTTGGATCACTATTTTACGCAAAAGAGATAATTTCAGAATAGCTTTTGATAACTTTGATTATCGAATTGTTGCACGATATGATGAAAGAAAAAAGTCAGCATTACTTCAAAATGCAGGTATTATTCGCAATAAATTGAAAGTTAATTCTGCTATTACCAACGCTCAAAATTTTATAAAAATTCAGGAAGAATTTGGTAGTTTTGATAGCTATATTTGGAGTTTTGTAAATAACAAACCTGTTCAAAATAAATGGAAACATCATAAAGATAGCCCAGCCAAAACAGAGATTTCTGATAAAATGAGTAAAGATCTAAAAAAACGCGGTTTCAAGTTTGTTGGATCTACAATAATGTACGCATTTATGCAAGCTACGGGTATGGTTAATGATCATACGATCGATTGTTTTAGATATAGTCAGGTCTAGAGTTTTATCCCGAAAGACAAATCCCCGGCATCTCCTAGCCCGGGAATGATATAACTGCGATTACTCAGTTTTTCATCTATTGCTGCAATCCACAGATGTGTATTTTCGGGAAATACATTTTTTACATGCGCTACGCCCTGCTCTGACCCAATTACAGAAACCATATGAATTTGTTTGGGAGTACCATGATTCTGCATTGCTCTAAATGTATTTTCCAAAGTTTTGCCTGTCGCCAACATCGGGTCGGCCAGAATTAGCGTTTTATTTTGTAGTGATGGAGAAGCTAAATATTCTACAATGATATCAAAATCATCTTCATCATCATTTTTATGATCCCGATATGCAGAAATAAATGCATTTTCGGCTTTATCAAAATAATTCAACAACCCTTGATGTAATGGCAATCCCGCTCTCAGGATCGAACAGAGCACAAGTTCATTATTGGGAACAGATACTTCTTTGGTCCCTAAAGGTGTTTGGACCTTTTCGTTTTCATAATCCAGTTTTTTACTTAGTTCATAACTAAGTATTTCTCCTATACGTTCTATATTCTTCCTAAAACGCATACTATCTTTTTGTATTTCGACATCTCTAAGTTCTAATACAAATTGATTTAAAACCGAATTTTCTAACCCCAAATTATGGACAATCATATCGTTTACTTTAGCCTGTTACTGTAGTTACGAATTACTTAAATACTTCAAAAACTCTTCTCTGGGAATTTCTCTGGCTCCCAAGCTGGCCAAATGATCTGTGTATACCTGACAATCAATTAACTTTACCTCTTTTTGCTGTAATTTTTCAACTAATTTAATAAAACCATATTTTGACGCATTGCTCACTGAAGAAAACATACTTTCTCCACAAAATATTTTTTTACTTTCCAGCCAGATTCCATACAACCCCCCTGCCAATTCTTCATTTTTCCAAACCTCAACAGAGATGGCATGTCCTAATTCATGTAGCTTTGTATATGCTCTTTGCATCTCATTAGTTATCCAGGTGCCTTCTTGTTCTCTTCTTTTAATATGGGCACAATGATGAATTACGCTTTCAAAATCTTTATTAAAAGTTACTTTGAACTGATCCTTTTTGATGAGTTGTTTCATACTCTTACTCACCTTGAGTTCTGTTGGAAATAATACCATTCTTGGATCCGGACTAAACCACAAAATAGGTTGATCAGCACTATACCAGGGAAAAATACCGTTATTATAAGCTTCTAACAATCTTGCTATTGATAAATCTCCTCCTATTGCCAATAATCCGTCAACATCTGCGTGACTAGCCGGAGGAAACTGAATTAAATCTGTTAGAATATACAAAATACGAGTTTCTCTATTATACAACGTTAAATATCAATCAGTTGTTTGAATTGACCAAAAAAATCGCAATATTTGTGAAGACCTTTTAAGATAAATTTTGTTCATCATTGCTTTTTTGAGTTTTATTAAAAGGTTAACCTAAAACCACAATATGAAAAGTCCGATATTTCTATCGGACTTTTTGCTTTACACTTCGACAATACTTTGACAAGTTTAGTATAATATCTATAGTTACAAATTTACCTAAAATGGTAAATCATCATGTTCTTCTTCAGAGAAGTCTGTAGCCGGCTCAAAAGTATCTGCAGGTGGGGTGGGTGGAATAGAACCTGAAGCAGGTGCTGCAGCTTGTAAATTCTCTATTCTCCATCCCTGAATCGAATTAAAATACTTAGTTTCTCCCTGCGGATTTACCCATTCACGACCACGAAGATTTATACTAATCTTTACATCCTGACCAACCTGAAAATTATTTAGTAAATCACATTTGTCCTGAATAAACTCTACCATAATATGTTGCGGGTATTGCTCATTTGTAGTTACCACAATCTCTCTCTTTCTAAAACCATTGCTACCAAAGGTTTGCGTCTCACCTATCATTTTTACTTTACCTTGTACTTCCATCTCTACTATATTGTTATTTTGCTGATAAAATATTCCACGCTGTATCTATATCGTTTTGATCTAGATATTGCTTTACAAATTTATGAATTTCTATTTGGTTAGCATGCTCTATTTTAACCTTTATATCATCTCGGTTATTAACAAATGTACGTGCATCTTCCTTAGTTGGAATACCTTCTACATTCGCCAGTTTACCCAAATCGTTACCTGTAAAAACTTTACTATTCTTAATATCTTCTGGTAACGAATCTACTCCTATCCCTATTGCACTTAGTGGTTTAGGAACCTCAAACATACCTTTGTTGGCTCGAGTATACCAATTCCCCCCCATTCGCGCTACCTGGTCTATTTTATGCTGATCAATTCTCTCATTTTCATCAAGAATTTCTTCATTAATATGCATTAACAATACTTCGCAAATAATCAGGTTTCCGGCACCTCCTTCTTCACCCATTGCCACAATTTCATTTACCTTACATTCGAACTGTACAGGAGATTCACCAACTCGAAAAGCATTGATCTTTTCTGAAGGCACCATAGTAAGCCCGGATTTTACAAATTCATTGACTCTGCCAGGATATTCAGTGCTGGATAAAGACATTTGCTGAACAATATTGTAGTTTACTATATTAATCACTACTTCTTTGGTACTTTTTGCATTTTCTAACGTATGTTTAATAGTATTGTCTCTCACTCTCCTGGCGGGAGAAAATATAAGAATGGGTGGGTTTGCACTAAATACATTAAAAAAACTAAAAGGCGATAAATTAGGATTGCCATCTGCATCTATTGTACTGGCAAAAGCAATGGGTCTGGGCCCAACTGCACCTAACATAAGACCATGTAATTTTCCTGTAGAAACCGCTGAAGGATCGATTGTAATCATAATTTGTTTTATATTGAGCAAAGATAATTAAACTTTGGCCGTTAAATTATTGTATAAACAAGTTTTGCATTCTATTTTGTAGACAATAAAATTGTTTAAAACCGTTATAATTAAGATTTAGTTAACATCTCTTTATGAACTTCTCTGATGAGCGTAATTTTTCAAGCTATTTTATAATCATTGCTGTTGTTGTTATTACGGCTCTTGTATTATGGAGTACTTCACTATTTTTACAACGACTTAAAGATGATGAACGCACCAAAATAGAAATATGGGCTCAATCTCAAAAAGCTTTGAACAGCGAACAATCTGATGATTATCTGGAATTGTCAATTTTAATTGGAGCAACAAACAGATCTATACCCATTATCATCACAGACTCTAGTGGAGATTTTATAAGAGATTCTATTGGAAAACCTGACCCTAGTTATTTCCAAAATTTATCAGAAACCTTGATTAATAATGAAAAAAGGCTCAAATCATATTTAAGCAAACTGAAATCAGAAAATAAACCTATAGAATTAAATCTGCGAGGCACCGTTCAATATATATACTACGGGCACTCTGATATACTGAACAAATTAAAATATTATCCCATTGCTATAGCATTAATTTTGTTCTTACTAATAGGTGTAATTTATTTCTTTTTTACTACATCAAAAGCAAGTGAGCAAAACAAACTTTGGGCGGGTATGGCAAAAGAAACTGCTCATCAGATCGGGACCCCGTTATCCTCTTTGGTAGGATGGAATGAGATTCTAAAAGCAGAACATGTAAATCCTGAGTATATTACCGAAATAGAAAAAGATATTTCTAGGTTAAAGGTGATTACGGAGCGTTTTTCTAAAATTGGATCTATCCCCAATCTGGAGGAAGTTGATATAGTGGAAGAAACGAGAGAGGCTTATACCTATCTGCAATCCAGAAGCTCAAAATTAATTAACTTTTCCCTTGATTTACCAGATAAACCTATTTATGTCTCTTTAAACTCTCAACTATTTAGTTGGACTATAGAAAACCTTGTTAAAAATGCTATTGATGCCATGCGTGGAAAGGGAGACCTTAAAATTGGCCTTACCGATGATGCAAAGCGCGTATTCATTTATATAAAGGACACCGGAAAGGGTTTGCCTAAAAGTAAGTTTACAAAAATTTTTGAACCCGGGTATACTTCTAAAAGTCGAGGATGGGGTCTTGGATTATCCTTAGCCAAAAGAATCATTGAAGAATATCACCTGGGACGCATCAAAGTTCTACGTTCTGAAATTGATAAAGGAACTACTTTTCAGATCACACTTCGTAAATCAGGGATCAAAGTGTAACCCTTTGTACCTGTTTTAATGCAAAATGATATAACAATATTTTCTTCAGTGCGTTATAAGTCATTGAGACACTAAATTAAATCCCGTGAAAACAGAATACATTGTCCTTAAAGAAACAACCCTTACCAATAATTGTCCTGAATGTTATTCGAATGACGGAATGGTACTTTCGTTCAAACAAGAAAAACAAAAATCAAAACTTTTAGTGAGAACCAAAAAAAATGTAATTGAAAGTATTGAATGCAGTAAATGCGAAAACGCTATTTATCCGGGACAGTGGACTATGGATATCGAACGAGTGTATGATTACCATAAAAAAACCATTACATCTAAACCCTCTTCTTTAAAATTTACCGGCTTATTTTATATATTACTTTTCATAGTTCTTGCAATAGTTGGTGTTGGATATGTATATGCTTATCACCCCAATCTTTTAGGTCTAACTTCTTAAATTAATATTTCTCCATTATTTGTCGTATCTCTTTTGTGATTTTAAACGTTTTGTCAATATTAAAATCAAAACAAACGGCTACATCATGCCCTTTGGCGCAAAGAATACCCTCATCATTATAAAGCCTGTGATATAAACCAAAACTGGAGTGTTTTATAAACTCGACTTTAGTTTTGATAATAACGTTCCCAGGAAAAAATAAAGGATGCTTGAAATCACATTTGGTAGAAACCAACATCGGACCTTTTTTGGTCTCTTCATAAAGTTGAGACAACCCGGTTACTTCCCAAAACTGAACACGAGCACTTTGCATGTATTTCATAAAATTAACATTATTGACATGCATATACGTATCCATTTCACTCCAATCGATCCGAAGTGTCAAGGATAACTTAAAATCTGAATCCTGCATACCTTATAAATTCGATTGAATTTCGGAGGCTAACTCTTCAAATGCAGCAGTTGTCATAGAAATTTTATGCTCAAATGTCATTTCCTTCATCTGGTTTAAAGGTATCAGGTGAACATGAACGTGAGGCACTTCAAGCCCGACAACGGCAACACCAACACGTTTACATGATACTGTTTTTTTTAGTGCTTTGGCTACTTTACGTGAGAAACTCATTAATCCTAGATACGTTTCCTCGTCAAGATCGAACAGTTTGTCTTCTTCCTTTTTAGGTATGCATAATGTGTGGCCTTTTGCATTAGGATGAATATCCAAAAAAGCATAGAAATTCTCATCTTCGGCAACTTTATAAGACGGAATTTCACCATTAATAATTTTAGTGAATAGGGTAGGCATTTATAAAATTTTAGTTGGATTATTAAATCGAAATATACTCTATTTATTTATAAGAAAACTATAAAAAAGCCTTTTTTGAATTCAAAAAAGGCTTTTAGCGTTACTCGATAATCGAGATTTAAATGCTCCGTGGCTTGCCGCTAAATCATAATTAATTTCCAACCGATGCCTCGTGGTCTTGCCCCAGGATAGTTCACTTGGTAAGATTATTCTCTTGTAATTTCTACAACATCAAACTTCATAATCCCATTTGGCACCTGTATTTCTGCTACTTCACCCACACTCTTTCCTAAAAGCCCTTTGCCAATAGGTGAATCTACTGAAATTTTTCCCGATTTGAGATCTGCTTCACTTTGTGCCACCAACTTGTAGGTCATTTCTGCTCCATTGGTCTGGTTTTTAATCTTTACTGTTGAATGAATCAAGACTTTTGAAGTATCTAATTGAGATTCATCAATCAAACGTGCACCAGATAATGTCTCTTCTAATTTAGAAATTCTCATTTCTAGCAGTCCCTGGGCTTCTTTTGCCGCATCATACTCAGCATTTTCACTTAAATCTCCTTTGTCTCTTGCTTCTGCAATTGCTTGAGATGCCTTTGGGCGTTCTATATCTTTAAGATGATTTAATTCGTCTCTTAATTTTTTTAGCCCCTCTGCAGTGTAATAAGATACTTTGCTCATAACTTCATCGTTTATATAAATACAAAAAAATCCCATAGGTATGGGATTTGTTATTCAAAGATAACAAAAATTTTACTGAAGAATACAAATTTACGTAATTTGGCAAAACAATAATAGTGTTATGAAGAAGATCCTTTTTTTAGTATGTTTTATATTGATTTTATCATGTAGCAGTGATGATGGTGAAAGAAATACTTTTTTACCCAATGTTTCTTTTAACTTTCAAATTAATCTTAATTTACCTGAATATGTTAATCTTAGGGTTCCCGGAGGTATTTTTGTAGATCGTACCGCTGGAAGAGGAATTAAAGGAGTCATTATTTACAATCAAAATGATCAACAATTTTTTGCTTATGAATTAAGTGATCCTAATCTAGATCCTAATCTTGAATGCTCTACACTTTCAGGGACAGGAACACGATTTTCTTCAACTTGCGACGGAAAAGAGAATATTTATGATGTTGCTGCATTTGGCCAACAAATTAAAGGAGAAGGCGGGTTTCCTTTATTAGGTTATAGAGCTGTTAAAGAAGGAAACACCGTTTTCGTTTCTAACTAATTTTCTTTAGGATTTTATTGCCAGTTATTGGCCCAGTCCTTCCAAACAACGGCTAAACCTTTTCGCTGTAACATTTGTACTACCTCTTCAGTTGATCGTTCGTCTGATATTTCGAATTGCTTTAAGGACTGTGGTTCTATTACGTATCCTCCTGGATTTGTTTTTGACTCAGCACTTATGGATGTAATTCCGAGATTCACAGCATTTTCCCTAAAAACCCCACTCTCTCGGGTGGACATTGACAATTCTACATCTTCGTCGAGCAACCTAAACGCACAGATAAGTTGTACTAAATCTGAGTCTGTCATTTCTACTTTTGGTTCTAAACCACCACTATGAGGTCGCAATCTTGGAAAAGATATTGAATATTTAGTTTTCCAATATGTTTTTTTCAAGTACTGTAAATGTAATGCTGTAAAAAAACTATCAGCTCTCCAGTCTTCTAATCCCAACAAAGCACCCAAGCCTATTTTATGAATTCCGGCGCGACCTAATCGATCTGGAGTTTCTAATCGATAATAGAAATTCGACTTTTTCCCTTTAGGATGATGTTTTTTATATTCTGCTCTATGATACGTTTCTTGATATACCAATACAGCATACAAACCATGATGTATCAAAAGTTCATAGTCCTCTTGATTCATTGGCTGCACCTCTATGGTAATGTTTGCAAATTTTGATTGTATAAGTTGTATTGCATTTTTAATGTAGTTCACTCCGACCGTTCTATTAGCTTCTCCGGTAACTAAAAGAATATGATCATAGCCTTTCGATTTTAAGAAATCAACCTCAATAAGAATCTCTTTATCTGTCAACGTTCTTCTGGGAATCTTATTCGTTATACTAAATCCGCAATACGTACAAATATTTTGACACTCATTACTCAAATACATAGGTGCGTACATCTGTATTGTATTGCCAAAGCGCTTTTTGGTCATACAGCTACTCATCTGAGCCATATTTTCTAAATAGGGTTTTGCAGCTGGGGAAATTAAAGCTTTAAAATCCTCAAGATCTCTTTTGGTTTTGGACAAAGCATTAATAACATCGTTTTCAGTCTTGGAAAAAATACTAGAAAGTGTATTGTTCCAATCGTATTGTTCAAATATATTTTTGAAGGTATCCATTCTTCTATCTATTTTGAGTTTCCTCTCCTTGGGGAGAGGATTAAAGTGAGGAGATTTAATTTAACACCCTCATCCTAACCTTCTCCCTCGAGGGAGAAGGAACTTAATTCCATATTATATTTCTTCACCCAAAAACGATGTTAAGGGACTACTTGCCTCTGCATATTGCTGTATCGGTGCCAACTTTGCATTATACGCTATACGACCTGCCTCTACTGCCAATCTAAATGCTTTGGCCATATTGATCGGCTGCTGAGATACTGCAATAGCAGTGTTAACCAATACAGCATCTGCCCCTATCTCCATGGCAAAAGCTGCATGTGACGGACTCCCAATTCCTGCATCAATAATTACAGGTATATTGCTTTGATCAATAATGATTTCTAAAAACTCCAAAGTTTTTAATCCCTTATTGCTGCCTATTGGCGCACCCAATGGCATTACGCATTGTGCGCCAACTTCTTCTAAGCGTTTACACAAAACCGGATCGGCATGAATGTAAGGCATGACAGTAAATCCAAGTTTCACGAGTTCCTCAGCTGCTTTTAAAGTTTCGATGGGGTCAGGTAATAGGTATTTGGGATCTGGATGAATTTCTAGCTTTATCCAATTCGTCTCAAGCGCTTCACGAGCTAATTGCGCTGCAAAAACTGCCTCTTTTGCATTACGAACTCCTGAGGTATTGGGCAATAAATTAATTCTTGGATGATCTAAATGACTTACAATATTATCTTTTTCGCTGTTTACATCTACTCGTTTTAATGCAACAGTAATTAATTCACTTCCTGAAGCTAACAAAGCATCTCTCATAATTTGAGAAGAACTAAATTTTCCGGTCCCAGTAAATAACCGGGATGAGAACTCTTTATCTGCGATTTTAAGTCTATCCATGGGCTTGGGTAATAAGCATTTTTATATTATTTATATTCTGATTTAACTCTTTTTGACCGGTTAAGATTTTTGAGACCGCAATTCCAGAAACTCCTGTTTTCATGAGATCCTCAATATCTTGTTCAATAATACCTCCTATTGCTATAATGGGCACTTTTACATTTTGTTTTTTAAGTTTATAAAGAATGTTTCTATAGCCACGTAACCCTAATATTGGTTCAAGTTTCTTTTTGGTAGTAGTGTATCTAAAAGGTCCCAATCCTATATAATCTACCCCAGATTCGAGATGTTGCATGCAGTCTTCAATAGTGTTAGCCGTACCGCCAATAATAAAACTATCTCCCAAAATCTTTCTTGCTTCAGAGATACTGGTGTCTTTCAACCCTAAATGAACACCGTCGGCCAGGGTTGCTTTTGCTGTAGCCACACTATCATTAATAATCATGATCACTTCATATTGATCGCAGATATTCCGGCATTCTAAAGCTGTATTTAAATAAGTAACGGTATCAACATCCTTGAGACGTAACTGTATCCACTTACCACCAGCTTTACAAACTTTTTGGATGTTCTGTAGGTGATCCTGAGGAGTTTTTCCTTGTGATATATACTGTAGAGAAACTTCTTTTAGTCTGTCCCAAATAGGAAAGATAATTTTGTTTTCTATATTTTCTGATTTTATCATTCTTTGATACTCTTACATGCTGTGATAACCCAATAATGATTTATTTGAACCTAAAAAGTTTTCGGTATATTTTTTTGCCCTGTAACATGATTTTAAAAGAGGAAATCCTAATGCCAAATTTGCAGTAATTGCCGAAGAAAGAACACAACCGCTACCATGTTTTTCATAAATGTTTTGTCTCTTGGGATTAAGGGTGAAATGACTTCCGTTTTTCATAAACAATTCATCTTTGCCAATAACATCTGTTCTGTGTCCTCCTTTTAAAAGGATATTCGTTTTCTTCTTTATGTGATCAATTGTTTCTTGTATACTTTTATCTACATACAGTTTTTCTATCTCCTGATAATTTGGTGTTAACAAATAGATTTTATCTAACACCTTATCCAGTTGATGTACAGATTCTGGTTTTGGTGAAATTTCTTGAAAGCTGAAATGAGTACTCGACCTTATTATTGGGTCAAGAATAATCTTTATTTCTTTGTTCTTTTCAATTAAAATATCAATGATTTCATTTAATATCTTCCAGTGTTGTACAATGCCAATTTTCACATGGGTAATTTTAAACCGGTTACACAGGACTTCAATCTGTTTTTTTATCACATCAATATCGATCCAAAAACAAGCCTTAAAATCAATATCATTTTGAATTGTATTTGCAGTACAAACTGATAACCCATATACTTTTAGAGCCTCAAATGTTTTGACATCTGCTGTAATTCCTGCTCCGCCAGATGGATCAAAACCAGCAATAGTGAGTACATATGGATGATTTTTCATAATTACTATTTTGCGAATGAACTACTTCTTGATGATTTTGAGTTTTTCATAAATAGTTTTAAAGCTTTTCAATGAGTCTTTGGTATTCCAGATTCCTCCTAAAACTCCTACACCTTTAAATCCCAGATCAAAAGTTGCTTGTAATGTATTTTCATTAATTCCTCCCATCCCTATAACAAACTGATTTAGACCATTAACATCAAAGCTCTTTCCGAGATAACCTGCTTTGGAAATTGATTCGAAAACAGGGCTTAGCAAAACATAGTCAAAATCGACTGAACAGTTTTCGATATCCTTGATAGAATGAAAAGAACTGCTTACTGTCAATCCTTTTTCTTTGTAATCATTCACATATATTTTTAAGGCCTTCTCTAGGCCTTCTCTTAATCGCTCCTGTATATGTATACCTCTACATTTAAATGAGTTACCTAGTTCATGATATTGATGTAATACAATACGATCATGATATACCGGGTTAATTTTTTGAATCAGCGCTTTATATCCTTCTAAGCCCAAAGTTGGTTTTCTGAAATGAAGTACTTCTAAATCGTTTTCAAAAAGCTTATTGATTTGATGGGCTTCGTTTTCTAATTCTCGCTCTGAGGAAAGCACTATGAGCATAATATCATTTTTACAAATAAACTTCGCTTCCTTTTTCTTTGAACTCCTCGGCCTTTTCCTGCATACCTGCTTCTATAGCTCTTTGATCATCCATTTCTTTTTTGGCTGCATAATCTCGAACTTCTTGCGAGATTTTCATTGAGCAAAATTTAGGTCCGCACATACTACAGAAATGGGCAATTTTTGCACCTTCTGCAGGCAATGTTTCATCATGATAAGCTCTGGCCAGTTCTGGATCAAGAGAAAGATTAAACTGGTCTTCCCAACGAAACTCAAAACGGGCTTTACTTAATGCATCATCTCTGTGCTGAGCTCCCGGATGCCCTTTTGCCAAATCTGCCGCATGAGCTGCTAGTTTATAAGTAATTACTCCGGTTCGAACATCTTCTTTATTTGGCAAACCTAAATGCTCTTTTGGCGTTACATAGCATAACATAGCAGTACCATACCAGCCAATCATAGCTGCCCCGATTCCTGAAGTTATATGATCATAGCCCGGTGCAATATCGGTAGTTAGCGGTCCCAAAGTATAAAAAGGAGCTTCTCCACAGGCTTCTATTTGTTTATCCATATTTTCTTTGATCATATGCATAGGTATGTGCCCAGGTCCCTCAATAAAAGTTTGCACATCATGCTTCCATGCTATTTTTGTGAGTTCTCCAAGCGTCTCTAACTCAGCAAACTGCGCTTCGTCATTAGCATCTGCAATACATCCAGGGCGTAATCCATCCCCAAGTGAAAAAGCAACATCATAAGCTTTCATGATTTCACAAATTTCTTCAAAATGTGTATATAAAAAACTCTCTTGATGATGTGCCAAACACCATTTGGCCATAATCGATCCTCCTCGAGAAACAATACCTGTAATTCTTTTGGCAGTCATAGGTACGTACGCTAATCGTACTCCTGCATGAATGGTAAAATAATCTACTCCTTGTTCTGCTTGCTCGATCAAAGTATCTTTAAAAATTTCCCAAGTCAGGTCTTCGGCTTTGCCTTTTACCTTTTCTAAAGCCTGATAAATTGGTACTGTTCCAATAGGCACTGGTGAGTTACGAATGATCCATTCTCGGGTTTCATGAATATTCTTGCCCGTAGATAAGTCCATAATATTATCGGCTCCCCAACGGCAAGCCCAAACTGCTTTTTCTACTTCTTCTTCAATACCGGATGTTGTAGCAGAATTACCAATATTGGCATTAATTTTTACCAGGAAGTTTCTACCAATAATCATCGGCTCACTTTCTGGATGATTTATATTGGAAGGGATTACTGCTCTTCCTTTTGCAACCTCATCTCTTACAAATTCTGGAGTAATAACTTTAGGGATACTTGCTCCAAAATCTTGTCCTGGATGTTGTTCTGAAATACGTTTTGCCTGGTGTATTTTTTGGTTTTCCCGAATGGCTACATATTCCATTTCAGGAGTAATAATGCCTTGTTTTGCATAATACATTTGCGAAACATTCTTGCTTTTTTTTGCCTTCTTTGGTTTTCGAATGTATTTGAATCGTATGGGATCCAAACTGGAATTCTCTAATCTCTCATTACAATATTTTGAAGAAAAATTATCTAACTCCTCAACATCTCCTCGATCCATTACCCACTGTTCCCGTATTCGCTTTATACCTTTATGTACATCAATTTTCTGCAAAGGATCTGTATATGGCCCACTGGTATCATAAATAGTTACCGGTTGATTTGGTGTTTTTTTTCCTGTAAAACTATCAAGGGTATCATCTAAGGAAACCTCCCGCATAGCGACATTGATTTGTGGGTAGATATTTCCTTTAACATAGATTTTTTTTGAATTCGGAAATGGTTTGGTAGTAATCATATTTACTTGTGATACGGGACTTTTTTTCTTCATGGTATGAGTTTTAAGTTTTTTGAAAAGTTTTGTGCCGCTAACCTCCTTGAGTGGCTTTAATGATAGTAATATTATCAGAACTTTGTATCAAAGTCTGACCCCATTTTTCTTTGGTGATAATTTTGTTATTAACAGCAATAGCAATACCATTAGAAGATACATTTAACTGTTCCAGTAAGGTTGAAATGGAGCTACTTTTTGAAATAACTTGAGATTGATTGTTTATGTTTATGGTCATATTTTTTAAATTAATTCCATAAACTTTAGGTCGTATATACCTATTTTGAAGAAGAAAAATCACATAAACCGTTTGTGATCTTAACTTTTCCCTTCGCCGGCATTAACCGTATCAGGTTCAAAGGGTATTTCTCAGACCTGGACAGAAATCCAGGACACCCCTAAAGTCTATATACATATAAAGGTAATAAAACTATGGCTTAAAATTATTTTAAGCCATGGTTTTAACTAAAATTTTAGCGTTGCTCCTACCAGAAAGTTGATTCCTGCTTGAGGATAAAAACCGGTAAAATATGTTGTTCTCACTCCTGTTGGACTTTGATTATCAGGAACGTCACCCAAAGCAAAAGAATAGCCATTTGACTCATATTCGAGATCAAATATATTATTAACTAATCCTGTAAACACAATGGATCTGAAAACAGAGACTTCTTTGATCTCATAAACAATGTTCAAATCGTTAACAAAGAAGCTATCTAGTTTTAGATCGTCATTATCCAGGTTACTAAGATGTTGTTCTCCCACATATTTTGAAAGAAATCCAAGTTGTAAACCTTTTGTTGGTTGGTAAATCAACATGTTACCCGCAACTATACTTGGAGAATATGAAATTTCTGTATCTCCAAGATTAGTAACAGCACCATCTACAGTGGCAACAAAATCTTTGTTTTTATTAGTACTAAGAGCGATATTAGGTTTAATTCTAAATGAATTTAACATTTGGATATCAGCATCAATTTCTATCCCTAAACGATAACTTTCTCCGCTGGTTTCCCGAATTGGTGCTCCCACATCATCTAATGCACCAGTTAATACTAACTGATTTCTATATTGCATATAGTAAAGGTTTGTATTTACAACTGTTCTTTTATTGTTGTATCGCCATCCTAATTCAAAATCATTTAAGGTCTCGGCAGTGTTGATCCCATTCTCAAAATCATCTCTTCTTGGCTCCCTATTCGCTCTTGCATAAGAAGCATATAATTGATTTGAGGGATCAATCTGATAGGTAAGACCGGCTTTTGGATTAAAGAAATTAAAGTTTTCGTCAACTTCTAGTGGTTCTCCGGTCGAAGCATCGCCAGTAGTTTCATAATTTACAAATCGACCTTGTAGATCTAAAAAAGTACTCCACTGATCATTAATCCTATAGGTAGCTTTTCCAAAAATCGTGAATTCATCTTTTTTTCCGTTTCCGAAGTAATAATTATCACGTATTTCAGACCCTCCAGCATTTTGAGCCCAAATGACTTCACCAAAGTGATCCCCATCATAATGACTATAATAAGCCCCAAAATCAATATCTGCAGTGTTGTTTTTATAATTTGCAGTAGCATTAATTACATAAAAGTCATTATCTAACCATCTACGACGTACTAGATCTGTTGAATTAATTGTTTCTCCTCCTATAACTATAGGCGTAAAATCATAATCAGCAAAATCTTCGTCTTCTTTATACTGTTCAAAAAATCCTCGCCCATAGGTATAATTTAATCCCAGGTTTGTAGACCAATGATTATCATACCTTTGATTCCAATGCAATTGATAATGATCCTGTTTGTAATCATCAACTTCATTATCATAAAAACGAGTATTCCCCTCTTCATCGGTATATTGTCCTATGGGGTTAAAAGTTCTATCTCTTTCTAAAGTTTGTGCATCTATACCATCCCAGGATTGGTAAGTGATATTATGTCCTCCAAAAGTTATGGCTTTTATTAATGTATTGTCATCTACATAAGAGCCTTGTAAAAAGTAAGATTTTAAGTCTGCAAAAGCTCGATCTACGTATCCATCTGATACAATATTTGATAGACGGCCTGCAATCTCAATATTTTCATTAATTAATCCGGTACTAAACTTAACATTATGTCTTCGGGTCCCGAATGAGCCAAAAGAGTTTGAAATTTCTGCATTTGCAATTTCTGAAACAGCATCGGTAAGCAAGTTTAAACTTGCTCCAAAAGCGCCAGAACCATTAGTCGAGGTACCTACTCCTCTTTGCAACTGTAAATCCTCGATTGAAGATGCAAAATCCGGTAAGTTCACCCAGAAAGTACCTTGACTCTCTGCATCGTTAAAAGGTATTCCGTTTAGAGTGACATTCACCCTTGAAGCATCACTACCCCTAACTCTTATATACGTATATCCAATTCCTGTTCCGGCATCAGTGGTCGTTACCACTCCTGGTAAATAATTCAAAAGAATTGGAATATCCTGACCAAGATTACGCTCTGCAAGTTCTTCTTTTGATATATTAGAATGAGTTATGGGTGAATCTGCATCAACACGTACAGATTTCACTAAAACTTCATCAAGTTTTTCAATTTTCTTAGATAAAGAATCTTTTTGTTTTTCCTGAGCCCATGTGTTTATACTCAGTGCCGAAAGTGTAAGATAAAATAACACATTTTTCATTCGTAAATGATTTTTTACGAATAAAAGGGGTAATTATTCTATTGTTAAAAATTTAATAACTGCTTGATGGCCTATTGATATGAGTTTGGTATCAGCTAGATAATCATCCTCCACACCATCTCGCTCGTCGCAAAAGATACATAGTATCTTTTTTGCTCCGCAGTCCCTTGGCAGCATTACCTGCCCAGGTTCATCGGGTATGATCTCAGCCGTTTGAAATTATAGATATTAAGTTTTAAATTTTAAGTAACCGTTCTTAAACTTCGAACTTATATTCAAAACTTCAAAAAGCACCCCTTTGAGATTTCGGGTCAAAAATACTATGTTTTGTTGATTTATTGTAACTTTATTTAATGGAATCTCAAATAAACAATGCTTTTTGATTTTTTAAGTTATTATAGTAGGTAAAATAAGAAGATGAAGAATACGAAAAGATCGGTTACCTTTAAAATCATTGCGGGATATTTGCTTGCGGGGGTACTTGCTGTGACTGCTTTTTGGATAATTTATCGCCAAATAACCAACTATACACAAATTACAGAGATAAAAAGTGAAAACAATGAGAAGCTATTCTTGGTTGGAGAAGCAATTACAGGATTGTACGAAGCGGAAAGTCTAACAAGAAACATCATACAAACTTCTGATATCATAAAATTTGAAACGTACAAAGCAAAGATAGACACGATACTTAAGACAATTAACAAAGTCTCTGAAATATCAGATGACACCCTGCAAACCAAAAAAATTGACAGTATCAAAGATCTTATCGATAGTAAAAACAAAAACCTTGAAGAGCTTGTTAGAATTTATGAGCAACGAAAACAAAAAGGGCTATACGAGACTGCAATTGATGAACTAAAAAAGGTAAATAAAAGTTTTGGAGGATATGACAATTATGATGAAAGATTCAGAAAATATGATGCCCGTACCAAAAGAGCACTTATTGATATTCTTGAATATACGAAAAAAGACAATGCTAAACGATTAACCAACCAAACAGTTGATTCTCTGGCAACATCGGTAAAACAGGTTCTGGCAGAACTTGAAGAAAAGGATAGAAAATACAAACGTGAAATCTCGGCAAAGGAGGATAATCTTCTTAAGAATGATCAGATTATAACTAAACAATTAAGAGATTTACTTGCTGCTATTGAACGAAACGAACGAAAGCAATACTTTGCCCGTCTGGATGCTTCCAATGAGGTGTTAGAAACTACTTCAAATATCATATTAATTATTGCTGCCATTAGTTTCTTGATTGCAGTTATTTTCTTATTTCTAATTACCAAAGATGTTTCTAAAAGTCAAAAATACCGTAATGAACTTGAGGCAGAAAAAACGTATACTGAATCTCTTTTAAAAACACGTGAATCCCTTATAAATACTGTTACACACGACCTTCGTTCTCCACTAAATACAGTAATTGGATATTCGGACTTACTAGAAAGAACAGGGTTAAATAATAAGCAAAAACATTATCTGGATCATTTAAAAAAATCGTCAGACTATATCCTTCATCTGGTAAACGACCTTCTTGATTTATCCAAACTTGAAGCTGGCAGAATGATAATTGAAGAGTTACCATTCTCCCCAAAGAAACTTATCGAAAACACCATATCTAGCGTAATTCCTATTAATGACAAGAAAAATTTGGATGTTTTTATTCGCTCAGATGATCAATTGAAAAAACAATTTCTAAGTGACCCTTTCAGAATCAAGCAAGTGCTAACTAATCTGGTTAATAACGCTTATAAATTTACTGACGAAGGTGCTATTACTGTTGAAAGCAAAATTATTGAAAATGGATTAGGTGAAAAACAATTAGTTGTTTCTGTAAAGGATACTGGAATTGGTATTACAAAAGAACAGCAAAAATATATATTTGAAGAGTTTTCACAAGGGGATGAAAATACCGAAAAAAGATATGGAGGATTTGGTCTTGGTCTTGCCATTACCAAAAAAATAATAGAGTTACTTGATGGTACCATTAGTTTAGATAGTAAACCTGATAAAGGAAGTGAATTTACCTTTCAGATCCCCATAAAGCTTTCAAATTCATTAGCTCCTGAAGAAGAGCACGAGGTTCTTGAAATACAAAGTTTTTCGAACAAAAAAGTTCTGATTGTTGATGATGATCCCAGTCAGCTCGCATTAACCAGCGAGGTTGCTTCTTTGGCAGGACTATCGTATGATGTTTGTAAAAATGGTATTGAAGCCATTTCATTTTTACAAAACAATGAATATGATCTAGTCCTTACTGATATTCAAATGCCAAAAATGGATGGATTTGAACTACTAAAAACTATAAAAAATAATTCATCATATTCTAATTTACCGGTAATCGCATTATCAGGAAGAACAAGCACCTCGTTTACAGAATATCAAGAAGCAGGATTTTCTGGAAGCTTAAGAAAACCCTATGCACCAGGAGAACTTATTGATCTTATCGCTGAAATTTTAAGTGTTGATTTGGTAGCATATTCAAGTACTACATCTGACGAAGATTCGAAAGAAGCATATTCTTTGGAAGACCTGATGCTTTTTGCACACGGTGATTCTGATTCCTTATATGCAATTTTGGATACATTTTATGAAAGTACAATTGAAAATGTGAAAGAGTTAAAAACGAAGGTTAAAGACGAAGATATTAGCGGTATCAAAAAAATTGCGCATAAAATGCTTCCAATGTTTAAGCAAATAAAGGCAAAGGATGTTGTTCCTATTTTGATAAAATTAGAGCATCCCGATCAATATGAGTTGGATAAAGAATCAATAGTGTATTTAACTAAGAGTGGAATCGAAAAAATAGAAGATTTAATAAGTAAACTTAAAGTCGAAAATTAAAGACTAATATCGTATTGTTTCAATTTGTTATATAAAGTTTTACGATCTATAGAAAGCATTCTGGCAGCTTTTGCCTTATTTCCGTTTGCTTTCTCTAAAGCGTCTAAAATAAGCTCCTGCTCGTTTTGATTTTTAAATAATCCGTATGTATGTTTTGTACTTTTAGATGCATTGGCAATATCTGTGGGTAAAATATCTAGTGTGATCATATCCTTTTGAGAAAGAAGAACAGAGCGTTTTACTATATTTTTAAGTTCTCTAAGATTTCCCGGCCAGTCATATTTTTTGAAAGCTTCTAATACTTCATCTGTAAAACCAACTACGTTTTTATCCAATTCCATATTAGATTCTTCTAAGAAATGATTCGCAAATAGCATTAAGTCCTCAATTCTATCTTTAAGAGGAGGGACTTTTATTGTAAATTCATTCAATCGATGATACAAATCTTCTCTAAAATCACCTTCTTTAACTGCATTGCTTAAATCTTCATTGGTAGCCGCTATTACTCTGATATCAACCTCAATTTCTTTATTACTACCTACAGGCTTTATTTTTCTTTCCTGAAGGGCTCTTAATAATTGAACCTGCAATTCATAACCTAGGTTTCCTATCTCATCAAGAAATAAGGTGCCTCCATTTGCAGCCTCAAAATGTCCGACTTTATCATTTACAGCTCCCGTAAATGATCCTTTTATATGTCCAAAAAATTCACTGGAAGCAATTTCCTTTGGTATAGCTCCGCAATCAACAGGTACAAAAGGTTTTTCTGATCTTTTACTTGACTTATGAATACTACTGGCAACATATTCCTTACCTGTTCCGCTATCTCCTACAATAAGAACAGACATACGTGTTGGTGCCACCAAAGCAACATATTCGTTCAATTTTTTTGAAGCGTCACTTACCCCTCTTACAAAAGAATTATTTACATTTTTGGTAACCTTTGGAACTACTTTAACCTGATTTAAAACGTGAGTTGCATTGCTAGATGCACTTAGGGCCTTTTCTATTGTTTGAAGAATGGTATCCGGGTTAAAAGGTTTAGAAACATAGTCAAAAGCACCTTGTTTAATTGCGTTCACAGCCATATTAATCTCGGCATAACCAGTCATAATTATTACCTGGGTACTTGGATTGCTCTTAAGAATTTCCTCTAATAATGTTATTCCATCCCTGTCTGGAAGCCTTACGTCTGCCAAGACCACATCGAAAACATCTTGCTTAATTTTTGGAACAGCCTCATTGCCGGAGAATGCAGTAACCACCTCATAATCTTTTTTTTGTAAAAAGGTCTTGAGCATCGTACAAAAAGCTACGTCATCTTCTACAATAAGTATTTTGGACATGTCTAAGAATTTGTTGATTAAAAATTAATGATATAAAATTACAATTTAAAAAACTTAGTATGAACAAAAACATAAAAAAAGAGACCCTTGGGAGTGAGTCTCTTTTTTAGCACTAAACAACTTTATATCGTCCTTGGTTGCAAAACGATATCCTTTTTCTACCCCTAGATTTAAGATTTATTGTCGTTTGGCTTTATCCATTTGCCATTAGCGCTTGCAAATACAATTTTTGTATTATCGTTATTATCTTTTAAAACAATTTTATAGGTATTGTCTTTAGACATATATGCTTCTACGATTTTGAACCTGTGATAATCTTTTGCCGCAGTTTCCTGAATTGAAAGCGGTAACTCTACAACATTAATCTCAGTATATTCTTGCAGCTCATACTCATAATCAAAAAATTCGTTACCATCATTCATGGCCAATTCGTCTTGAGCTATTGCACCCTGTGCAGAAAAGATACTTACTACTATTACTACTATCATTGGTAACTTTTTCATTGGGTTATTGCGTTATATCAACAATAATTAATAAGTAATAATTGTTCCAAAAGATGAGATCGATCAGATAAACATGTATTTGTTTGATTATCAGGTTTTTAATTTTAAATAAATGGTTGCATCAAATAACCAGAAACCGTGGAATACACACAAAAGTGTAGAAAAATTACACACTTCTATGGGAAGATAAATTTACATAGGAGGCTTTTTTCGATTACTTTTCTTTTGGGCCAGTTTTTTTTTGTTTTCTAAGCGTTTAGCGATAGAAGTTTTTGAAGGTCTTGTAGCGATTCGTTTTTTAGGAATATGAAGATTTGTCTTCAATATATCCAGCAATCTTTGTATGACCAGCTCTTTATTTTTATGCTGGCTCCTACTATCCCCACACTGTATGACCAAAATACCTGATTTCGTTAAGCGTGAAGATAATTTTTGAGTAAGAAGCAGTTTTTCATCGTTTGTAAGTCCCTCTGAAGTTGTAATATCGAAACTAAGCTCAACTTTTGAAGAAACTTTATTAACGTGCTGTCCACCCGCGCCAGAACTTCGTACAGCTTTAAATTTTAACTCACTTATAATTTTTGAAGTATTCACGAAAAAAGAGTTACCTGATGTGCAGATTTCAACAAATCATTTACCGTTTTTACCGGGTTAAATGTAGTAATAGGTACTTCAACAAATACACTTATCCAATTTGCCATAGCTCCATTCCATAGACCGGGAAGTTCTAATGCTTTTAGTACCTCGCCATTCATACTTTTTTTGGTAATAAAACCAGCGTCTGGATCTACAAAATCCAATAAATTGAACTTATTCCCTTCATAATCCCGAACTCCACAAACCAAATCGACCGGATTAAAATGTGTAGAACTTGCTAAAATATTCTTTTGTCTGCTATCTGCTTTATTGATTTGTGGAGACTCTATAATTTGTAATATTAACCTACCATTTTCTCGTTTTATCCAGAACGGCCCTCCTCCTGGTTCTCCTTCATTAATCACCATTCCACAAACACGTATCGGGCGATTTAAAGACTCTCTTAAGAACTCTAGTTTATATTTCTCTGAAAACTTATCAAAATCCAGTGGTAATCTAACATTAAGCTGCTGTACCAAAAATTTTTTGATGTCCTTTAGTTCTGCTTCAGTAGGGGTTTTTTGATCAATAGCGTTCAAAATTCTAAACACTTCATCCTGAATCTCAAGTAACTTACCAGCCAACACTTTCTTATAACCTGTGACCTCGTCTTGATATTTACGAACTACAACATTATCAATATTTTTAATGTAAATTATATCTCCGTTAAGATCATTCAAATTTTCAATCAATGCCCCATGTCCTCCTGGTCTAAATAATAAAGAACCATCTTCTTTTCTAAAAGGCTCATTATCTTCTGTTACCGCTATGGTATCTGTTTCCGGTTTTTGAAAAGAGTATGTAATATTAAAATTAGTATTTGTTTTTTCTTCTACTTTTTTCCTGATTCTATCAAACTCCTCTTTAAAGCCATCGAGATGATCTTTAGAAATTGTAAAATGTAACTTAGATTCACCTTTATGATTTTTATTGTATCCTGCAGCTTCATACAGATGTTCTTCAAATGATGTTGCTATACTATCTGTATATTTATGAAAAGGAAGCAATCCCTTAGGGAAATCTCCATAATTCAATCCCTTTTCTTTGAGCATCGTTTCGACAAAAATATAAAGTTGTCTTCCCTCAGATAAAGATTCAAATTTTGGATAGGAAACCTTTATCTCTTGCATAACAATATCGTAGAAAGGAAATTTTTCTAAACCTATTAAAAATAGACGTATTGCATTTGCTTTTTCATGATTGGTATAAGAGTTTAAGCTCTCTTTCTTGAAATCATAATTATCTAAAAATTTAAATAAATCTTTAAACATTCGAGTAGCAGCACCAGAAGCAGGAACAAACTTTATAGTTTCAAGGTTTGATATTCGAGAATCGTATAGTTTGGTTAATTCAGATTGATAGTGTTCTGTGAATTTAAGAATTCCATTATTCAATGTTGCTGCACTTCTTAAGGGTACAAAGGGAATTCCGTTTTTAAAGATTTCTATTTGTGAAAGTACTTTGTCAACGGTTAACCCTTTCGATTTAATTAGCCTAATATCCTTATCTGTTATATTCACCTTTTTGCTCTATTAATTCGTCTATAGTTTGTATTGCTTTTTCTAATCTAGAGACTTTGTCTCCCTTTAAAACAATATATGGAAGATTATATTGATCAAGAGACGCTTTGAATGTCAAAAACATTTCTTCTCTTTGGTGGGGTCTATCTCTTAAATCATCAGCTATCCAAGGAGTGTCAATATAAGTTAAAAGATATAAATCGTAAACATTTTCTTGTGAAATTTTATTCAATATTTTTGGCACTTTGCCTTCAAAATATACTTTAGCGTACACTTTAAGTTCCAAAAGATTGGTATCGCAAATTAATAGTTTATTTGTCTTTTTAGAGTATTCGTTTTCTAACTTTATTTGGCCCTCTGCTATTGGCAATAAGTCTTCATATGAACAAACCTCACTATACTTGTCCCATTTCTCTTGAAGATATTCTCTCATATATTCTGGAACCCACTCGCACTGGTAATGCTCTGCTAACTGCTTAGATAACGTTGTTTTACCCGAAGACTCAGGACCAAAAAGTACAATTTTTATACAGTTGCCAGGTTGTTGTCTAAGTTTTTCTTCCATGCCAGATATCCAAAAAATGCCATAATTGTAAAAATTATATACTGAAAACTAGTAAATGTAAACCCTTTGTAAAAATACAATGGTACAGAAATAATATCACCGATTATCCAAAAAATCCAGTTTTCGATTTTTCTTCTTGCCATTAACCACATTCCAACAAAAAATATTGCAGTAGTTAGTGTATCAACATATGCAGTCCAATCATTCCATTTATCAAAAGTAATATAAACTACATAGACGAAAATTAAGGTAGCGACAAAGATCAAAACCTCCACTATTTTTTCCATTGCCGTTGTTCTTGAGATCGGTGTAACGTGAGTATCGTCAATCTTGCGAGTCCATACATACCAACCATAAATACTCATTATAAAGTAATATGCGTTAATCATCATATCACCAAGTAAAGACCATTTAAGAAGTAAATACACATAAATTATCGTGCTAATCATACCCGCTGGATACACCCATATTTTGTTAAACCACGCAAATAACACACTGGCAATACCAAAAACAACAGCAATAATTTCTAACGAGATATCGAGTGTAGAATATTCAGCATATTGTCCAAATAGGTATTCAAAAATTTGGCTCATAATCACTTCTATTAGTTTTTACCATTTTCATATATACCAAAACGTGATCCATGTCGCCAAAAGCGGATTTTATTTCTTTGGTTACAAAAGCCATTACTCGGTCATATTCCCCATAAATTTGAGTACTTAATGGATTTTCTAAAACTGTAAATTCTGATTCCCGTAATCGCTTTATGAATTGAATAATATGTTCTTCATAATCATCTTGAAGTGGGGTAAGTGTGAGTTCTATAGATACCTGCATTTAGTAAAGTAAGATTAATTATTGATCTTACGAAGGTAGATATTGTTACACTTTTAAAAGTGTTTTATACAATAAAAAATTATTAAACTTGAGAAGCTGGCAGGGCATATACACAAGTATACCCATCGAATTCTATAAAAGCTAAATCATAATGACTGATTACATTTTTATAATTAATTGCACCAAAAACAAAAGGATAATCCAGCATAAACGAAGAAATATAAATATGCTCTTGAAAGCTTAGCCCCGGTGTTGCATACATTTTGTATAATGATTCTTTAGCCCCCCAGATAATAGTTAGCGCTCGAACTCTATCCATACTATTCTCTTCTACATATTCATTCTCAGAAGTCTTTACAAACTTATGAGCGATACTCTGAATTTTTTCACGTTGTTTTTCGATATCAATCCCCACTTCTTTATCGCTAATGATAATTCCTGCAAACTCAAAAGAATGAGTGATCGAAATTTTTCTTCCATCTTTAAGATGCGGTTTTCCATATTCGTCATAATACAAATCGTGATCCACATATCCCATAACTGCTAATAAATGTCTTACACTCATAAAGCCCCTGCGGTGAATCTCAGATTTCATATGATCTACTCGATCCTGACAATGTTGGGTCAATTCTATTCCTTCACAAAGTGACTCATATGTTTCTTCAATCTTCCAAATCAACACATTAGTACTTTCATCTACTGTTATAGTTTTGTAAAGAGGCATTTAAATTCTTAAAGTTATTATGTACCTTTGCAAACTGAAAAATGAAGGATTGTAGCCTTCTTTTCAAAAAACGAAAATAGAATAATTTAGTGCTAAATACTAAAATGCACTTCATAAACATAAATAAAACTACTATGAGTACCAAAACAGTACCCTATGTTCCTTACAAAGTGAAAGATATTTCATTAGCTGCCTGGGGAAGAAAAGAAATTGAATTAGCAGAAGCAGAAATGCCAGGATTGATGTCTCTTCGTGAAGAGTATAAAGATGAGCAACCTCTTAAAGGTGCTCGTATTGCTGGTTGTCTTCATATGACTATCCAGACTGCTGTGCTTATCGAAACACTTCAAGCGCTAGGCGCCGAAGTAACCTGGAGTTCTTGTAACATTTTCTCTACCCAAGATCAAGCTGCTGCTGCAATTGCCGAGGCAGGAATACCTGTGTATGCCTGGAAAGGTATGAATGAAGAAGAATTTGACTGGTGTATTGAGCAGACCTTATTTTTTGGTGAAGACAGAAAACCATTAAATATGATCCTTGATGATGGTGGAGATCTTACCAATATGGTACTAGACAGATATCCAGAGTTGGTGGATGGGATCAAGGGATTATCTGAGGAAACTACTACAGGAGTACACCGTTTATATGAAAGAATGAAGAACGGAACGCTTCCTATGCCTGCTATAAATGTAAATGACTCTGTAACCAAGTCTAAATTTGACAACAAGTATGGCTGTCGCGAGAGTGCTGTAGATGCTATTCGTAGAGCCACAGATACTATGCTTGCTGGTAAACGTGTTGTGGTTTGTGGATATGGTGATGTAGGTAAAGGTACCGCAGCATCGTTTAGAGGAGCAGGATCAATCGTTACAGTAACAGAAATTGACCCAATTTGTGCTTTACAGGCAGCTATGGATGGTTTTGAGGTAAAAAAACTAGAAACAGTAATCGAAAATGCTGATATCGTAATCACTACTACTGGTAATAAAGATATTGTACAAGCACAGCATTTTAAAGCTTTAAAAGACAAAGCTATCGTATGTAATATAGGTCACTTTGACAATGAAATTGACATGGCTTGGCTAAATAATAACTATGGAAACACCAGAGATGAAATCAAGCCGCAGGTAGACAAATATACTATTGATGGTAAAGATATTATTATTCTTGCCGAAGGACGTTTGGTAAACCTTGGTTGTGCTACGGGACACCCTAGTTTTGTGATGAGCAATTCATTTACCAACCAAACATTGGCACAAATTGAACTTTGGAACAATTCTGAAAATTACAAGAATGAAGTGTATATGCTACCTAAGCATCTTGACGAAAAAGTTGCAAAATTACATTTGGCACGTCTTGGAGTGGAACTAGAAACCCTAAGACCAGAACAAGCAGAATATATTGGTGTAACGGTTGAAGGGCCTTATAAACCAGAGTACTACAGATATTAGAAGTTCAAGACTCTTTTAGAATATATAGCTAAACCCTCACGCAAAAGTGAGGGTTTTTGCTTTTATACCTTTACTTTTTCTTCCTAAAAATATAACTCATCCAAACGGGATCATTTTCCTCAGAAACTATTGATTGTCTGTCTACAAATTCCCAATTTGCAGCGTTCATAAAATTTAGTAGATCAGAAGTATTTACTAATTTTTCTAATTGTTTTATCGTGATTTGTTTTCCTTCTAAAGATTGCTGTGCTTCCACTTTTATTCTTTTAACTTTTCCGCTGTTATTAGCTTTTTGAATTACAATAACCTCGAGGTAATCGTATTTGGGTATTTCTTGTGCGGTAACTTGAAAAGAAACAAATACAAGGAAAAGAGTACACCACAGGGTATTAATCAATAAAGTTTTCATATAATACATTATTATTTTAAAGCTAAAGATAATGAAGGTCAAACAAAAACCCTCTTTAGTTTCCTAAAGAGGGTCAATTATTTTATTACAATCAAAGAATACCTTAGGCTTCAAATGGTTCTATAGAAACATAAGATTTATTATCCTTTTTCTTAGTAAACTTTACGATACCGTCCACTTTGGCGTGAAGGGTATGATCTTTACCAGCATAAACGTTTTCACCTGGTTTATGGGCTGTACCTCTTTGTCTTACAATAATGTTACCAGCCACGGCAGCTTGTCCACCAAATATCTTTACACCTAAGCGTTTCGATTCTGATTCTCTACCGTTTTTCGAACTACCAACTCCTTTTTTATGAGCCATTTTCTTTAGGTTTTATTATTAATAATAACAGTATTACCTGCCGTCTATTTATTTTCCTTGCAAAGCTTCAATTAACTCTGCTTTCTTCATAGAAGAAATTCCAGATATTCCTTTGGCTTTTGCCATTTCCTTTAATTCAGCTACTGTTTTAGCGCTTAAATCTTCAGTGCTTGCTTTTGGAGCAACTTCTTTCTTTGGAGCTGCAGCCTTAGGCTTGGTTTCTGCTTTTGGAGCAGTTGCTTTGGCTTTTACTTGCGTTTCGGCCTTGGCTTTTGGCTCAGCTTTTTTAGTTTCTTTTTTAGGAGCTGCTTTCTTAGCTCCAGAAGTTACAATACTTTCAATTACAATTTCTGTAAGAGCTTGACGGTGACCATTTTTTACACGGTATCCTTTACGTCTCTTTTTCTTGAAAACAATAACTTTATCACCCTTTAGGTGTCTCGTGATTTTTGCTCCTACTTGAGCTCCATCTATAGCTGGGGCGCCTAAAGTAACTTTATCTCCATCTGCTGCAAGAAGAACTTTATCAAAAGAAACTTTATCTCCTTCTTCTCCTGCTAAACGATGTACAAATACTTTTTGGTCTTTCGCAACTTTGAATTGCTGCCCTGCTATCTCTACAATTGCGTACATATAGCGTAACGTTTAATTAATTTATTTTAAATACAAAGAACATGGCCTATTTTTTCAATAGGCGGGTGCAAATATACTGCTAATTAATTAAATGACAAATCTTTTTACACCTCTACAGGGGGAGAGTTATGTTTTTTTTTTGGATTCCAGCTTTCTTTGAACAGTTGCATAAAAGATAAGGTGAGGACAAAAGTAGTAGCAAATCCCATTATAGCCGCAATAAACACCACGATACCTACTCCCACATGATAATGAGAGCTCCAATTCGCCAACATGTTGGGTAAAAAGTTCGTATTTATGTGCGTGACATATATGGCAAAGAAAATGGTAAAAATAATAGTAGCATTAAATCCTGTAAATAAACCAGCCATAAACCCTTTTTGATAATCAAAGTCACCTCCTTTTTCTTTCTTATATTTTTTCATGGCTGCATATAATCCAAAAGCAACAATAATACCATTACCTAAGCTGAAAATGGGATTAGTTTGCACTCCTATAAGTGAAAGAAGTAAAAAGTATACAATGAGCCCTATGGCAATAAACACTCCGTATTTAACGGGTAGAGTAGATCTTTTCATAATTTCATGTTTGTTTTTCTTTAAAAGTAAGAAAATTAAGAGTTTTTTAACCTTAAAGCCTTGTTAATTTAACAATTCTTAGACCCTCAGAAATTACCTGTTTTTATTGGTGAGATATACGCCAAATATAATAACAACGGAAGCTAATAGTTGATATAGCGAAAATTTCTCTCCATCCCACAACCCCCAAAATAAGGCAATAATCGGCATTATATAAGTAACAGAACTTGCAAATACGGGGGTACTTATCTGAATCAGTTTATTAAACATTATTTTGGCAATCCCTGTTCCCAAAATAGCCAATAATGCCATATATGCAATACTGGTTTGCACATCCAGATCGGTAAATAAACTTGTAGTAAAAAAGTCTGAAGCGAATAATACAATTAATGCTGGAATTATGAGAACAACAAAATTACCATTAGCAATGGCCATTGGTGAAACATGTTGTAGATGACGCTTAATGATATTAACGTTAATTCCGTAGCCAAATGTGGCAATAATAACAAGAAAGGCATAGCCATAATTTTGATCGGGATTAATAATTGAGCCTTCCCAGATAAGCCCTATGCTACCAACCAAACCTATAATAACGCCAATAAGCTGGTTCTTGTTAAAACGAATTGCAAATAATAAAATTCCTAAGGCAAATGTGATCAAAGGTGTAAGGGAATTAAGAATAGAAGTAATCCCACTATCAATTTCAGTTTCTGCAAAAGCAAACAAGAAAGCAGGTATAAAAGTCCCTACAAAAGCAGAAATAGCTACCCATTTCCATTCATTCCCTTGAATGGTCTTGATACTTTTTATACCAATGGAAAACAAAAAAATGGCAGCAAATACGGTTCTTAGTGCTCCCAATTGTAATGGTGAAAGGCCGATAAGTGATTTCTTGATAAGAATAAATGAACTACCCCAAATAAGAGATAGTACAATTAAGTACATCCATTTAAGTTTTATATTTTGCATTTCCCTTTACGTAAGTTGCGAAAATTATAAAATTTTCAATGCATTCAACTGTTTTTGGAAGAAAATTAACCAAAATTTGTGCTTACTCTTTCCATCTTAATGACTCCATTAGATGTCGCATATCATTACGCAGATAATCGGCAGCCGGAAGAATGGAGTCATAGTTAGGCTTTACTTTAAAATAAATAGAACCCACTACAAAATGCCGAACACTATCGGTAAGGTAAAACTGAGACTGAGATGCGGCATCCCCTGACACCTCATAAAACATCCCATATACTTCATTTTCTGGATCAACAAAAGGTTCCTGTAAAATTCCGTCTGCCTTAATCACATGCTCTTGTGTAAGATTTTGAGCATCCCTTAATAATGAATCCAGGTTGTTTCGAACTTGATAATACGAAATATACATGGTGGCCTTTAGCTTTTTATACTCAAGGTTATACCAGCATTTTCTATTTCTTTGTGCTCTTTGTAGTTTTGAAAAGTCATTCTTCTCAAATGAATACGGACAGGCAGATACCACTTCTTTATATTTTGGAGATGGATAGCTTAAACGCAACATACCCTTTGGTTTTGGTAAAATTTCTCCTCCACAAGAGAATAGGAGCAACGATGCCAGAGCTATGCCAAAAAGTTTATACGTTTTCTTTTTCATTAATCGTAAGTTTCACTTGCTTTATTCGTTTGTTGTCCAAAGCTTCTATTTTGAACACATAATTATTCAATGCTATTTTCTCTCCTGGTCTCGGAAAACTTCCCGAAATTTCTAATAAAAGACCTGCAATGGTTTCAGAATCTCCTTTTCTACTCTCAAAAATGCTATTATCTTCGAGCTTTAAGACTTTATAAAAATCTTTTAACGTTGTTCTCCCCTCAAAAACGTAGTTATTGTCATCAAGTTTGGAAAATATAAGATCTTCATCATCAAATTCATCACTAATATCCCCTACAATTTCTTCAATAATATCTTCAAGAGAAATCAGCCCACTTGTACCTCCATACTCATCAACAACGATAGCCAAATGATTCTTTTTAACTTTAAAATCGTTAAGTAAATCATCGAGCTTTTTATTTTCTGGAACAAAGTACGGGTCTCTTAATAAAGTAGTCCAAGCATAATCAGTCTTATTAACATGGGGTAATAGATCTTTTACATATAAAATACCTATTACCTTATCAATATTTTCTTCGAATACAGGGATACGGGAATATCCATTTTCTACAACTTGCGGCATGATTTCTTTGTATGTAGAGGCATTGTTAAGGGCAAAAATATCCATACGAGGCTTCATTACCTGTTTCGTATCAGTATTCCCAAAAGATACAATACCCTCGAGTATTTTCTTTTCTTCTACTGTAGTATCATGATCTGACGTAAGCTCTAAGGCCTGAGACAATTGATCAACGCTTAAATTGGATTTTTGTTTTCCCAGACGATTATGTATACCGACTGTGATCCTGCGCATTGGAAAACTTACTGGTGATAAAATCCAGTCTAAAACTCCAAGAGGTTTTGCCATAAAATTAGAAAACTTTACTCTATTTCTACTTGCGTAGATTTTAGGAAGAATTTCTCCAAATAACAAAATTAAAAAAGTAGCCACACCCACTTCAACTACAAACCTGACATTGATCCAACCAAACCAGGTATAATCCAGGTTGTTAAAATATATTTCGCCAATAGAGTCAAATAGAAGAACTATTGCAATATTGATAAAGTTATTCGCCACCAATATGGTTGCCAAAAGCTTTTTAGGACTGCTTAGTAGTTTGGATATGATTCTAATATTCTTAGAACTATTTTCCTCCTCTTTTAAATCTGTGGACGTTAAAGAAAACAAAGCGACTTCGCTTCCTGATATCAATGCAGAAAAAAAGAGTAAAACCAACAATAAAGCCAGATTAAAGGTTTGCATCAAATCAAAAACGAATAATGAAATAAATAACGGTTCAGGATCAGGGTCCAAATTATCTTTGTTTAGTTAAACATATCAGAACGGAAGATCATCCTCTTCTGTTACTGATGTATTAGATGAACTTACCTGCGGATTAGCTGCAGGAGGATTCGTTTGTGGCGTATTCTGAGGTGTAGTCCCAGATGGTTGGTTCTCATTTTTAGGTGTTAGAAAAGTAAAATCTGTACACTGTATTTCAGTACTGTACCTATCTTTACCCTGCTCGTCTTGCCATTTTCTGGTCTTAAGACGACCTTCTATATAAATTTTATCTCCTTTCTTTAGGTATTTTTCACAAATTTCGGCAGCCTTATTTCTAACAACAATATTGTGCCACTCGGTGGTTGTTACTCTCTCGTTTGTGGATTTGTTCACATAAGAATCATTAGTCGCAAGCGGAAATCTACCTATGCAATTTCCTCCTTCAAAATAATGCATTTTTACTTCATCTCCCGTATGCCCTATAAGCATTACCTTATTTAATGTTCCAGACATTGTTTGTTTACAGTTTGTTGTTTAAATTTTAGAATTGCAAAGAAATAATAAACCTTTATAAATAACGCTATTTATGCGCTTCTTATTTTCATATGCTTCTAAAACAGTGTTGTTATATAGTAAATGTAGTAAAAAATTGATAAACCAATAACCGAAATAATCATGTTAACTATTATTAAGAGGATCATTAAAGTTATCACTAGCAAAGTTGAGGAATCTTCATTTAATTAGCTAGCCATTCAAGCTGATTATATATAGTGGGTTGGCTTCAATTTCTCACTGAAAAAAAGAATCTATAAACTTACCTAGCAGAATAGGAACCGGATAATTGTGTATGTCTTTATAATTTACAATTTTCTGATGCCCTTCTAATTTTGGGATGACACTCAATTTTATAATGTAGAATTTTGTGTATAAATGCTGGTGAGACAATTTATGTACGATAGGCTCTTCTTTAAAAGAGGTAATGTCATATTTTACACCATTTACCATTTTTTTAAATATACTATCAGACTGAATACTCTCAAGATTATTTTGATTATTTTCGACTAAAGGAAATTCGTACAACCCTTGCCATATTCCATTGCCTGTTCGCTGCTGTATAATAGTTTGCTTCTCATTAATAATGTATACCAAATAATTAAAGTACCTTTTTTTGACTTTTAGTTTTTTTAGTTTAACTGGTAATTCTTCAATCTTTCCTTTTTTTAATCCTTCGCAACTATCATTAAGAGGGCATACAATACAATAGGGATTCTTGGGCTTGCATTGCAATGCTCCAAACTCCATAATAGCTTGATTATAATCCGCAGGATCTTCGTGATCCATCAATTCGATAGCAAGCTTTTTGTATTCCTTTATTCCCTGGGTACTATTAATAGGAGTTTCAATTCCAAAATATCTGGATAATACCCTATATACGTTTCCATCAACAACCGGGACAGCCTCCTTGTAACAAATCGAAGCAATGGCACTTGCCGTATAATCTCCAACCCCTTTTAATTCTAACAGATCCTTATATGTCTTGGGAAACACTCCTTTTAATTCGTTAGCCACATATTTTGCCGTTGCATGTAAATTTCTTGCCCGCGAATAGTATCCCAAACCCTGCCATAATTTTAATACTTCTTCTTCCTTTGCATTAGCCAAGTCAAAAACAGTAGGAAAGGTCTTAGTAAAAGACAAATAATAAGGTAGTCCTTGCGCAACTCTTGTCTGTTGAAGTATTATTTCGCTTAGCCAAATACGATATGGATCGGTAGTTTCTCTCCATGGCATTGATCTTTTGTTTTGTAAGTACCACGTTATGAGTTTTTTAGAAAATTTCATCACAAAATTGTTAGTTTTGTAAAATTAAACGATTAAAGATGATAATTTCATCTTAAGTATTGATATTTTGGAATTTAAATTCTTATATTTGCCCCCTTGAAAATTTAAAAACCCCTAAATAGGAATATAATGACTAAAGCAGATATCGTAGCAAAAATTTCAGAGAAGCTAGGAATAGAAAAAGGAGATGTTCAAGCCACTGTTGAAACATTTATGGAAGAAGTAAAGAGTTCTTTAGAGAGCGGAGATAACGTTTATCTTAGAGGATTTGGAAGCTTTATCATCAAAACAAGAGCAGAAAAAACGGGACGTAATATTTCAAAAAATACTACCATCAAAATTCCTGCACACAATATACCAGCATTTAAACCTGCTAAAGTATTTGTAGAAGGTGTAAAAACAAACGTAGAAGTTAAATAATAATAAATAAACAGTACACTATGCCAAGTGGTAAAAAACGAAAAAGACACAAGGTAGCTACGCACAAGCGTAAAAAAAGAAGAAGAGCCAACCGTCATAAGAAAAAGTAGTTTTCTAACTACTTTTTCTGTTTAAAAGTAATGTTCTTTGAAATCGAAATAAAACAAAAATCTACTACCGATGCATTTGTTTTATTTCAACGGAATTATCAAAAATTCCTGTGAAAATAATAGCAACAGAGCTTAGTTTTTGTTCTATGAATTCATAATGTAAGAGATTTTTGTCTTTTTTATCTGACAAAAACTTTCTGAATCATGAAAAAATTGTTTAATCCGTCTCGATTATTATCGAGATTAAAATCTAAATACGAGTGAACAAAGAATTGATCATCAGATCTGGTTCCTCTACAGATTTTGCCTTATTAAAGGATGGAAAACTTATTGAATTACATAAGGAAGAAGACGACAGTAATTTTTCGGTAGGTGATATTTTTATTGCCAAAATCAGAAAATCTGTCCCTGGTCTTAACGCCGCATTTGTAAATGTTGGCTACGAAAAAGATGCATTTTTGCATTATCATGACCTTGGTCCTCAAGTATCTTCTTTACTTAAATTCATCAAACGTGTAAGCACAGGTAAATTAAAAAATTATTCTCTAAAGGATTTTCCTTTAGAAGATGATATTGATAAACACGGTACTATAACCAATGTGTTAAAATCAAATCAATCACTATTAGTACAGATAGTAAAGGAACCCATATCAACCAAAGGCCCTCGAATAAGCTCTGAGCTTTCGATTGCAGGAAGATATATAGTTTTAGTTCCTTTTTCTAACCGAATTTCTATTTCTCAAAAAATAGAATCCTCTGAAGAAAAAGAACGATTAAAAAGACTCGTTAAGAGTATAAGACCTAAAGGTTTCGGAGTTATTGTTCGTACAGTAGCAGAAGGCAAAAAAGTAGCAGAACTAGACAAAGATTTGCAAAACCTGGTGGATCGCTGGAAAGCTATGTGTAAAAAATTATACAAAGCTCACCATCCATCAAAAGTATTAGGTGAAATGAACAGAGCATCTTCAATATTAAGAGATGTTTTTAATGACACCTTTACATCTATTGTTGTAGATGATGAAGATCTTTACAACAGAATCAAAGAGTATCTGCAAGAAATTGCGCCAAAAAAGGAGTCAATTGTAAAGCTTCATAATGCCAAGGTACCTATTTTTGAAAAACATGGTATCGAACGGCAAATCAAAACAAGTTTTGGTAAGACGGTATCGATGAGTAAGGGAGCATATTTGGTCATCGAACATACAGAAGCAATGCATGTTATCGATGTAAATAGCGGTAACCGTTCTAATAAAGCCAAAAATCAAGAAGATACCGCACTAGAGGTAAATCTAATTAGCGCGGCTGAAGTTGCTCGACAACTTCGTCTTAGAGACATGGGAGGTATTATCGTAGTCGATTTTATAGATATGAATAATGCCGATAACCGTAGAACTCTTTTCAATCATTTGAGAGAAGAGATGAAAGACGATAGAGCGAAGCATAAAATTTTACCGCCAAGTAAATTTGGCTTGATTCAAATCACGCGACAGCGTGTGCGACCAGAAATGAATATCAAAACCCGTGAGGATGATCCTAACGGAATGAATGGCGAAGTTGAGGCGCCTATTGTTTTGGTAGAAAAAATAAAGGTCGAATTAGAAAAATTAATTAAAAAAGAGCATAAAAAGATCACATTAAGTGCACATCCTTTTATTGCTGCTTTTTTAACCAAAGGATTTCCATCGACCCGATCAAAATGGTTTTTTGACCATAAACGATGGGTTAAGATTGTACCTAGAGACGCTTACACGTATTTAGAATATCATTTTCACGATAAAAATGGTGAATTGATAAAGTAAAAATAAAACCCGGCCCATGAAGCCGGGTTTTTTGTTTTAAGAAAAATCCAATAAAAAATCCCATCCGTTTGAATTGGTCTATCTAAAAAAATTTACTAATTACTGTATAAACAGATATTAAAAATTCCTTCTCCTCAGGGGAGAAGTTTAACCCTTGTGCTGAACTTTTTTCAGTAATGAGGGTATCTTCATATCGAACATTCTTATCTTAATCCCCTCACTTTTTACACAATAACCCTTTACATTCTAACAACGAACTCTTTTCAACAAATACTTGTTTATCAATTACTTAACATATGTTTTTTCACTCGTATTTTATAAAAACAGATATGCTGGGCTTGTTTTTAAGCTGGAGAACACACTACATTTGATCTCATCAAAGGTCGTTGTTTACCCCACACACACCCATAAAACAATTTGTTTGAACATGACCTAACCAACAACCAAGAAATAAAAGGGAATGTATCATGAACATAATAATCAAACAAATCGAGCTTATAGAGCGTATTGATCAATTAATACGAATGCAAGCCACGGGAAATCCTGTCGAGCTGGCCGATCGATTGGGCATCTCAAAAACCAAATTGTACCGAACCATTAATACCATGCGTGAACTTAATGCCCCAGTAGTTTATGACATGACATCGCAGAGTTTTATCTATGAAAAATCGGTGGGTTTTAGCTTTGGGTTTTATCATAAAAACGGTGATCCTGATATGTTGAATCCATTTGTGCGGTGATTGTAGGTTTGTAGGGTAAGGTACCCTTCGACAGGCTCAGGGCACGGTTTCTAATAGCTAATCCCTACTCTCTAACTGCTTAATAAAATACGAAGGATAGATCCCTGTGTTTTTATAAAAGGTTTTGGCAAAGGCCTCAGCCGTATTAAAACCGATCTCTTGTGCGATGGCTTTGACCGTATATTTCCTGAATTTGGTATCAGTTTGTAGGCGCGCTACTGCATAATCAATACAAAGATCGTTAATATATTGGCTAAAACTCTTTTGTTTATAGGTATTGACTACAATCGATAGGTAGCTAGAATTCGACCCAAAGCTTTTAGCTAGGTCTTTGGTATTGAGCTTGGACTTAAGATAGCCCCGAGACTCTTCGAATTTTTGTAGCTTGACGAGCAAATGATCCCGGACCTCATCACTTATATTAGTAACAGAAGGTTTGTTTTTTACAGCTTTTTCTTTTGCAACCACTGGGTTGTTTTTGGTTTCTATCAATTGTAAAAATCGTTGTTTATAGCGACGTTATTTATAGTAATAGTACCCAACAACCACCCATGTTTACCAACAAAAACAATGATAATACCAAAACATTGCCAGACGATCTTTTTTTATCTCCTTCTAAAGAAGCAATAAGTCGTTCTTTTTCTTTTAATAAGTTGGGTGTATCATATTCTTTGATCAATTTATCACTTACATACTTGTGGTTACTATACAATATACTATCAGAACGCAATAATTTATCAATATACACCAATTGCTGATCCCGGTCGCCTAATGATTTGTGATGCTGTATTAATCGTTTATATACCCATCGTGTTTCTGGGACCACATAATTTGATACATGTACTATAGAATCTATCTTTTTATAATACTTGATGGCATTTTCAGTATCTGATAAGGCCTCATAGGACTTTCCTTGATATAAATAAGCATTGATTAGATCAGATTTCCAAAGAAAGTACCTGTTTTTTGGTTTTAACATTTCCAATACAATTGTATCCGCTTGAGTAATTATAACGGAGTATTCACCTTTATAATATTTAAGTATTAAATCATTTAACTCAAATAAGCATTTAATTTCTTCTTTTTTTGAAAATACAAGTCCTTGTTTATTAAAAATAGACATGGAATCTATCTGATTACTCAATCTATAAGTATGTATAAGGTCATGCATATTTCCAAGATACCTTAGCGTATCTCCTCTAGTCATTTTGTCTTTATCAATTGACTGTGACATACAACGTTTAAATAGAACTTTGGCCTCCTTGTATTTTCCCAGTCTCTTTTTTAAAGATCCAATATTATGGATTGCTATATTTAATAAACGATCATTTTTTTGTTTTGTAGACCATTTTATTACCTCTAAATAATTATCAATCGCTTTCTTAAAGTTTCCATAAATCCCATAAGATGCTCCTTTATTAAGATAGAACATGGCAGGGTACTCATTATTTTTAATGGTTTCGTTATCACAATGGCGCTATCTAAATAAAGAAACCGTTTCTTAAAATCAACATTCTTATTTGAAAAGGTATAAACCACCATTGCATAACCTAGAGCGGTATTGAGAGTGTCTTGTTCATGTTTACTTTTTTGTAAGTAGGTCTTCGCATACATCCTGCTATTTTTATTTAGAATGAAACCGAACCTTTTAGAGTAAAACCTCTCCCTTAACTCTTCAGAACTTAAACCTGCCAACGAATCCGGAATTTGAAATCCTTGGGTATATCCAAAAAAAGAAAAACACAAATAGATAATGATGAGATAACAGTATCTCATGGATAGGAGTTAAATATTCCTCTCAAAATATGGAAATAATCGTGGTATCATATACGTGCTGGGGTAGAAAACAAAAAAAACCGGTTTCTACCGGTTTTTTTTATACTCACTAACTCATTTTATTCGGGTTGATATCCAGGATGGCCTGTTTGCCAAAAAGCAAAGGCTAGGGCATTAGCATATAATTCATATCTTTTATTTTGTGTACTACTCATACCACCATGACCTGATTTAAAATCCACAGCAAATAATATAGGGTTGTTAGAAACATTTGATGCTTGCAGTCTAGCTATAAATTTAGCTGGATCCCAAACCACTACTCTTCCATCTTTCATTCCTGCCCCGACAAGAGTGGCAGGGTACTTAACTCCTTTTTTAATATGATGATATGAATCCATCTCTAACAAAGCTTCAAATTCCTCCCTAATTTTAACGGTACCAAATTCTTTAACACTATTTGGGCCGTTAGGTTGTATTTCCGACCTCACTAAATTAGTAGAAGGGGAATACATAATAACTGCTGCATATAAATCTGGTCGCTCCGTCATAGCCCTACCAGCCATGATACCTCCAGCGCTAGTCCCCCATATGGCCGATTTTTCAGGCCTAGTATATCCTTCTTTAATCATATACTCCGTACAGGCAATCATATCCTTCCAGGTATTGGGTTTAGTGGTTTTAAAACCGGCCTTATGCCAATCATCTCCTTTTTCCCCACCTCCCCGAACATGGGCTATTGTCAGAATACCTCCTTCAGTAACCCAACTTAAAAAATTTGGAGAAAAGAAAGGGCTTATTGAACCCCCATATGATCCATATCCGTAAAATAGTGTTGGGGTGTTCCCATCCTTTTTAATTCCTTTTTTATAAATAACCGATACAGGAACCAAAACCCCATCGTGCGATGGTACCTCTATCTCTTCTACCACCAAATCTTCAAAGTCTTTATAATGAATACTAGGTTCTAAATTAAGATTAGTAAATGTATTATTGGTAACATCATATTGATAAGTGGTATTACCTTCAATCCATCCATAAGTAGAAATCTCTAGATAATTGTCTTTAGGGCCTCTAGAACTAATCTGTATTTTCCCAGAAGGATTAGGTAATACAATCTCTTCTTCTTTACTGTTCCTATAATGATATAGTCTCGCATCAACTCCATTTTTGACTTTCACAAAAAACATCCCATCTTTGGTTATTTCAAAATCTTGAATGACCGAATTCCGATTTTCGGCCACTAAAACTTCCGGAGTTTCAAAATCAAGGTTATCAATTGGGGTTCTAGCAATTTTATAATTCGAAGCATTTTTGGCTGTCAAAAAAACCAGTTTATTATTTACTAGAACTGCTTTTTTAACCTTATCTGACTTTCTGTACAATAACTCCCAGGGGCTATCTTTTGAAAGAAGATCATCAATTGATTTATAATACATATCCTTAAAAGATGATGAACCACTAACCTCTGCAAAAACTATATTGTCATGTTTATTTCGAATATGTAAAAGCGGATAGTCTTCAGGCTTAAGTGACAAACGTGGATTATTATTCAACGAAAAAAGTTCTATTGAGTCAGAAAAATCCTCTTCCAACTTAAACAGTTTTGAACTAGTATTAAGTCCATAATTAGGATTTTTAGGATCTTCAACCGGAGAATAAAGGTAAACAAAACCTGTATTATCAGGTAACCATTGTACTTCATTAATATGAGAGTTATTATTTTTAATACTCCTTGGAAAAACTTTTCTTGTCAATGAATTAACAATAATTACTTCTGACAACTCTTCTCCTTCTTGTGAAACACAAATCACCACATTATTACCATTCCAATCTGGCTGCAAACTCCCTATTACATAAGTTTCTTTTGTTTCCTTTCTAAATTTTGATGGATCAAATAACAGAATTTCTTCATCATGAAGATTATTTCGCATGTATAATTTACCTACATTTTCATCTGCTTTTGTCTTTATATAAAAAAACTTGCCATTAGTCAAACTCTTCAACTTGTCTATTCTAAACAATTTTTGATTATCAAATTCCTTATATTTTTGGATTAAAAACTGTCTTCTATCGAGTTTTTCTAGAGTTTTAAATGCATAATCACCTTGATTCTTTAGCCATTTTAGAACAGTAGAATCCTCTAAATTTTCCAAATTTCTGTACGGATCTTTTATCTTTTTACCATGATATATATTGACCTCAGGTTTACCTTCAATTACATGTTGTTGTTTGACATTATCAGAGCAAGATACAAACATGATGAAAATTACAAGTTTTTTAATCATACTATAAAGAAAGTTTACAAAGCATGAGGAATTAACAACATACCAGGGCAAATAGGGTCTCCCGGATAACTTCTTTCACCATCACCATTTCCTTTAATTGTTGTTAATTCTTCATCTGTTAATCTCGCTACTGCTATTTTATTTAATTTTAGTTTTTTTGCTTTTGTTTTCATGTTTCCTTTTGTTTTGTGTGAATATTTATTTCTGATGAAGCGAATATAGAATGAAAAAATCCAAAATTGGGTGTTTTGACGGTGGTGGGTGTCTGGATTCAGGAATTCGGAGTGTTAATTCCCGAATTCAGACTACGTAACCTTTTGATTATCTATCGATTAACGTATTCCTGCTGTTTTTCAAACTGTTTTATAAAATACGAGGGATAAATCCCGGTTTTCTTATAAAACGACTTCGAAAACGCCTCGGTGGTATTAAAACCCGACTCGGTCGCCAGGGCTTTAATGGTATACATTCGGTATTTGGCTTCGGTTTTTAATTTGTCGACGATGAACTCGATACGTAAATCATTAATATATTGTATAAAACTTTTTTGCTTATAGGTATTGATGACTTTGGATAAGTATTTACTATTGGTACCAAATTTACTGGCCAAACCGCTGGTGGTAAGATTCATTTTGATATAGCCTTGTTTTTGTTCAAAATTGTCAAGCTGCTCCAAAATGGCATTTACAATCTCCTCAGAAATACCGATAGAAGCGGGGGTGGTTTTAGTTTTTACCTCTTCTACTTCTTGTTTTATCTCTTGAACAGGTTTGGTTCTGGTGGCCATCAACTCTTCAAAACGCTGTTGGTAGCGTTTTTGTTTTTTATAAGATAAAAACAAAAACACGCATCCAATACCTAATACTACCGATAAGATTAGTATCCCTATAGAAGAAGTAGTATGTTTATCTTCCAGATCTTCAATCAATGCTTCTTTTTGCAGTAACAATTCTGGAGTATCATAATCTTTTACCAATCGATCACTTACATACTTATAATTACTGTCTAGGATACTATCAGCACGCAACAGTCTGTTTACGTAAAACAATTGCTGGTTCTTATCTCCTTGAGATTTATAATAGTTGATTAGATTTGTATATACAGTTCTAATCTCAGGAATAGTATAAGTGTCCACCTGAAGGAGTGAATCGATTCGTTTGAAAGAACTAATTGAAGAATCTAATTTATTTAACGCTTTATAAGATTTCCCTCGATATAAATAGGTATTGATTAAATAAGATTTCTGAAATAAATATTTATTTTCAGTTTTCAAAAGAATCGGTAACAACGTATCGGTATCTTTAATAACCTCCTTATATTTACCATCATAATATTGAAGAAGGGCGTCATTCAATTTAAACAAATAAAGAACATTTTTTCCTTTGGACGGATTAAATCCTTTCTTATTTGTTATAACAGCAGAATCAATTTCATTATTTCTATGATAAGTTTGAACTAACTCAGAAAGTGTAGCAAGATAACTTAGAGAATCTCGTGAAGTCATTTTTTCCTTACTTATATCGTATAATAGACATTTTTTAAAAATAGCCTTTGCTTCTTCATACTTTCCAAGTTTCCGTTTCAAAATACCTATATTATGTATTGCTACATATTCTAAATCCTTATGCTCATTTTTTTTTGACCATTCAATAGATACTAAATAGTTATCTAATGCTTTTTTAAAATCACCCGAATTCTCATAAACCGCACCTTTGTTAATAAAGAAAAAAGCTGGGAATTTTTTGTTTTTTAATGTCTTTGAACTTTCAATAGCACTATCCAAATACATTATTCTTTTTTCATATTCATGTTTGGAAAAATGAGCATATCCAATTAATGCATATCCCATAGCCATTTCCAATTGATTACCTTCCACCCTAGCTTTTCTCAAATATATTTTTGCATATTGTTTTGCTAATTTACTATTCCTTTCCAATTGTTTGTAAGATTTTTCTCTTAAATCATTATAATCCAAATGTGCCAAAGAATCCGGGATCGTAAATTTTGGGGTGGTTTGAGCATTACTGTTTTCTATATGAATAAAGAGGATAAGAATGGTGATCTGTAGTACGTTCTTCATTTGTATTATTTCTTACATTTAGGTAACCATTTTCTGGTTACTATGTTGCATTATGCTATCAACGATATTCAGTAAACTATATTTTATAGCACTTACACTGTATAGCAAAACCAGTAATAGTGTTACTTAAATTACTCTATTAATATTGTAGTTTTTGTAAGGCTATATGCACCATGCCATACAAAAACAACTATTCGATGAGGCGTCTGGCCACATGAACACCATAATATAGTAGTACCCAGTATGTAGTTTGTACACTACTGGTTTCAAAAAAGTAAGAATGGGGTTTTTTATATTTTTTATAGTGTGCAATTACACATTATAAAGCAACAAATATACTATTTTATATGGTTTAAAAGACATAACATATTAAGATAACATTAACACTACAAGAGTTTTACACATTTGTTTGTAACTGTTTGATATAATAGGATGGATAAATACCTGTTTTTTTATAAAAAGTTTTGGCAAAAGACTCTGTGGTAGTGAATCCAATCTCCCGGGCGATGGCTTTGATCGTATATTTTCTAAATTTGGTGTCCTGTTACCAACGTTCCAGAACATAATCCATACGAAGATCGTTTATATATTGGCTCATGCTTTTTTGCTAATTTTTAATTCTTCTTTGCTGTGAATATGATTCATTTTTCAATTCATTACACGTTAACCGTGAAAAAGAATCTGGAATCACAAACTTTTCTATTTCCTGGCTATTTCTATAAAACTGAAAACAACACGATGATTAAAAAGATGGTTCTTGTAATATCTTTTATGCTCATTTCACGACTCAAAATCTAAGGCAAAAATATGCTGGTATTCTCCGAATATTTACATAAATATCCTTTGACAAAAACCCTTATTTCAAGAAAAAGACACTCTGTATTCATGAAAACGAGGTCTTAGCATTTGGGTTTTGTAGTTTTTTACATATTCAATCCTAAATAATTTTTAAAGTATTATATATCAATACTTTAAACTACAATTTCTGAAGTCTGGATTCTAAGAATACCGGGTTTGTATTCAGGAATCCCGACTTACTTGGCTTGTTTTCAGGCTTTTTTCGCCCCTATATTTGCTCCAGTCAAAACAACAAAAAAGAACAATAATTTTTAACTCGATAACAAAAACAAAATGATTGCAGTATTAACAAAAGGTATTTTAGAAATCACAACCCTATTGGTTGATCTGTTAACGACAATTATGCTCGCTTTTTAAAAATCACAAAAAAGAATATTAACCTAGAAAACACAAATCTTTTGAAATCACTCTTAAAAATAGCGCCAATTATATTCCTGTTTCTGGGATGCGGAGGGTCAAAGCTCCAAAAAGTACTTAGTTCAGGATCCGTAGTAAACCCATCTTTTACAGTAACCGTACCTTTTGAATACCGACAAGGGCTTATGGTAATCAAAGCATCTGTAGCGGGTAAAGAAGGTGACTTTATACTAGACACCGGTGCTTCTAATGTGTTTTCTAAAGAGTTACAACAAGAGTTAGCGTTACAGCCTTTGGATTCTGAAATGGTATACGGCGTTCACGGCGCTGGTCAGGAACTCGAATATGCATCGGTAGGCAGTATCAAAATCGGTGATATAGATTTTGTAAATACGATAACTGCCATTCATGATCTTAATGCAATCCCAGAAATCGCTTGTATAAATGTGGATGGCATTATTGGTGCCAACCTAATGCGCAAAGCTATATGGGATATTGATTTCAAAAATCAAAAAATTACCATTACCAGTACAGAGGATACTTTGGATATTCCTGTAAATCATAAAGCTATTAATTTCTTTGTAGGGTATCAAGGCACTCCATCAATAAGTGCAAAAGTAAACGGGATAACTGCCTTAAATAATCGTATCGATACTGGATATACAGGGGCTTTAAGTTTATCTCGAGTAGAGCTTCAAAAATTGATCAATAAGAATAGAATATCACAATACATAAAAGGTAATGGTAGTACTTCTGTGGGAGTATATGGATCAGGAAAACCTGAACCTTTTTACCACGGAATTATCGACAATCTATCCTATGGAGATCTAGAGTTACATAATACGGTGGTTTCTTTCACTGGATTGGATCAAAAGCTTCTGGGATTAAAATTCTTAAAGAATTATCGTGTCATTTTAAACTGGAATATCAGAAAGGCAAAGTTTATCCCAACAACACCTTATAATAATACTGAGGTAAGTACCTATGGTTTTGGGCCATCTTTCAAAGAAAACAAATTGTATGTAAAATCAATAATAGATGGATCTAGCGCAAATGAAAATGGGTTGAAGATAGGAGATCAAATCCTTGCTATTAATGAAGTAGATTTCAGTACAGTTACACAAAACCAGTGGTGCACATCACTGCAAAATGGAGTGGTTGATAATGCTGCAAAAACTATAAATATGACTATACAACGAGATAGTGTAATCACCAAGTTAACCTTAAATAAAACTGTAGTATTACAATAACAAAGAGAAAAAAAGAAGTAGATAAAATTAATACGTCATGAATTCAAAACCACATACTTTACTAGATAGATATGTACTTAGAACTCCAATTTTTTCGAGTAAGGTATTACATGATATCTCTTCGGAAAAGATTAAAGAACTGTGCAAAGATCCAATAGTTTCTGAAGCTATTTTTCTAGCCTCTCCAGAACTTCATGCCGAGATGCAAAAATATCTTACCGATAAAGATTACGACAACCCAAGATTAGAGTCGTCGCTTCTAAAATACATTACTCGTATGGGTTATCGATGCACGCCATTTGGATTATTTGCGGGGATTTCGGTTGGAAGGTTAAATGGAGAAACCAATATTGAGCTAAATGACATTGCACAGTTTACTAGAACTACCAGATTAGATATGAACTATCTGTGTTCTTTGGTTCAGGAGCTGGAAAGTATACCACAACTTCGTAACAACTTGACATACTATCCTAACAATAGTCTTTATAAAATTGGTAGTAAATACAGATATATAGAATACGGTTATAAAAATGCTACAAGACACCATTACATGATTGCCATCGATGCTTCGTTGTATATTGGAAAAGTTTTGAAACTTGCAGAAAAAGGAGCCAAAATTGCAGAACTGGCACAAGCTATTGTTTCTCCAGAAATTAGCAGCACCGATGCCGAGAATTTTATACATAATCTAATCGATAACCAAATCTTACTAAGTTCTATATCTCCTACAGTTTCTGGAGGTGATTATCTAGACCACATCTATAAAAACACAGGAGTAAGTTGGTTGAAAGAAGTCAAAGAGCTAATCCATGTCTTGGATCAGAAAGTATCTCATAAGAATTTAAAACCCTATCAAGATATTATTGAATTTCTGAAACAATTTGAGATTCCATTCAATAAGAAGTTTTTATTTCAAACTGACTTGGTCACGATTACAAAATCAAATGAACTCGATAGTGGTATTACAAAAGATATTCAAATGGGGTTACGTGCTCTTAATAAACTTTCCAGACCGTCTAAAAAACATAAATTAGAGCAATTTAAAAAGGCATTTTACGATCGATATGAAGATGAAGAAATTCCATTATCTATAGCACTAGATGTTGAAGCTGGTATTGGTTATGATCAAAATCACAAAGGTTCTTTTGATGTATGTCCGTTGATAGATGATTTACGCCTTTCAGGAACTACTGCACAAGATTCAGACGTAACCACATCTTATAAATATACTCTAGGTAAAGTAGATACGTTAATCAATCAAAAATTTACGGAAGCAAAATCAAAAAGTGCTCACGAAGTTGTTTTTACCGACAACGATCTAAAAGACCTGAAAGACAACTGGGATGATTTGCCTACCACATTTCCGGTAATGTGTAATCTTTTTGAAAGAAATGAAGGCCCATTGATCTCTATAGTAGATACAGGAGGTCCATCGGCAAGTTATCTTCTAGGAAGATTTAGCCACACCAATTCAGAAATCAAAGAGATTATTGAAGAGATCGTAGAAAAAGAAAAGAAAGATGATCGAATATTGGCAGAAATTGTACACCTCCCAGAATCGAGAACCGGAAATATCTTGTACAGAAACAATGTTAGAAAACATGAAATTGCATATTTGGCACAAAGCAATCTACCCCTAGATCAGCAAATATATATTTCAGATCTGTACATCTCTGTACAAAATGACACCCTTGTATTGAGATCCAAAAAGCTAAACCGACGTATCGAACCAAAAATGGCAAACGCACACAATTATGAAGATACTCCTTTACCTATATATCAGTTCTTGGGAGATATGCAAACTCAAAATCAGCGTAGCACGGTAAATTTTGATTGGGGAGATAGTTTATTCGAAGAAACCTTTTACCCTCGCGTACGGTACAAAAATGTCATCTTATCTGCAGCGCGATGGAGGATTAGTGGTCAAGAGTTAAAGCAGCTAAACAATAAAGAAAGTATTACCAAATGGCAGGAAAAACATAAAATTCCTTCTGTCTTTCTGGTAACCGATTACGACAATGAATTGTTGATAGATCTAGAAAATGATATAAGCCGAGATATGTTCTTATCTGAAATAAAAAATAAACCGGGAGTTTTATTAAAAGAAAATTTATACAACGAATTTGATTCGATTGTAAAAAAAGGAAAACATTCGTATAACAATGAATTTATATTCTCTCTTCACAAATAAGAAATCATGTTAGAAAAAACAAAAGACATACAACGAAAATTTATAATTGGAAGCGAATGGCTCTCGTACAAAATATATATGGGTACTCAAACGACAGATACCTTTATCAAAAACCAATTACCCCGCATAATAGGTGATTTACAAGAAAGAGAAATGATCGATAGTTGGTTTTTTATAAGATACGCAGACCCCGATTTCCACCTGCGATTAAGATTTCGGTTAAAAGATACTAATCAAATAGGAACTTTAGCCAAAGTATTGTATAACATACTGGAGCCCATGTTGGAAGAGCGGTTGATTCATAAAATACAAGTGGACACCTACTCCAGAGAGATAGAGCGATACGGGTATTATACCATGGAGGTTTCAGAAGAACTATTTAATATAAACAGCGAAATGATGATAACACTGCTAAATGCAATGAATGATGATGAAAATAAAAGATGGTTATGGGGCATGAAGGCTATTGACACGCTGCTCAATGAATTTGACTACAATCTGGAACAAAAACGCAATTTACTTCTGGAGCTTAAGACAGATTTTGGAAATGAGTTTGGTGTAAATAAAAATGTCAGAAAACAACTGAGCATGAAGTTTAGAAAGTACAGAAAATCTATAGAAGAAATACTACAACCTGATTCTCAACATGAAGTAGATCCATTGTTAAAAGATTATGCTTTGAGTTATCGTGGTGTAGCCAAAAAAACAATCCGAAAATTACGCAAAGAAAGTCTCCAGAAAGATACGGATTATTTGATGTACAGTTATTTACATATGCATTGCAATCGACTGTTTCCATCCAAACAACGAATGAATGAATGGGTGTTATATGATCTATTATACCAATACTATTATAGTCAACTAGCCAGAAGAAAAAAGGAAAATGAATCTATGAAAATAGCCGTATAAAAAAAATAACTAAAAGCAGATTTAATAAAACAGAACGAGACTATCTCTCCTAAAAGGGGATGTAATAATCGATGGGATAGTTCTCAAAATAAAATCAAGAAAAAAAATAATTTATAACAAATACAGTATGTTGGATTTAAACAAAAAAACAGTAGCAAACTTAAGCAATCAGGAATTACAAAAGGTAACAGGGGGACTTTGTATTAAGAGTACAAAAAGACAATGTACCTGGAAAATTGAAATTGGAAAAGGCAATACGGATATCGATGCCTCGCGCAACGATGGTATGGTTGCATAGTAGATAAAAAATCAATTTGTAAGGAGATTGCCGAAAATCCTTAATAGAGTAGGCATTAATTTTAAAAACTATTTATCATGTTAGATTTAAACAAAAAAACAGTAGCAAACTTAAGCAACCAGGAAATGCAAAAC